>JAYGEA010000078.1:0-38474 GCA_046582635.1 Alphaproteobacteria bacterium | reverse complement strand
TTGCGCCAATTCGCACAGGCCGCTGACGGAAATCGGCTTAATCATCACATGGTCCACACCCGATTTGATCAGACGGCGCACCCGTTCGGAGCTGCTTTCCGCCAACAGACAGATGAACGGCAGACCCCGGCGCGGCGTCGCCGCCGGGTCGCGCAAAAAGGCCAGCAACTCCATAGCCTCGCGTTCCGTAGAGCCCACATCGGCAACCACCACGTCGGCGGCAAATTGGCCCAGAGCCTGGCGGGCGGCGGCGGCGTTCTGGGTGGCGTTGACATCCAGCACCTCGCTCAGGGCGATGCGGTCATTGGTGCCCACGCGCAATAACAGGGCCCGCAGGGGGCCGGTGTCCCGGGCTCCGGCTTTTGACGGCGATACGTTATGAGCCTCTGACAACAAACCATCCAGTTCGAACCATGCCGGACTCCCGGCGCCGGCGGAGATTTCACCTGTGGAAATTCCAAGTTAACCCATGGCGCCGCCCTTGCAAACCGGAAGCATGACTAAATAGTTCACCAACCGTGACAGCCGGGACGAAACCGACTAGTAACAACGCCATGACAACAACAACCCAAACTGACGGCGCACGCCTTGAATCCGGCGGCGAAACTGGCGCCAATTCGGGCGGCGAGACGGCCGGCGATATAGACGGCGGCGCGGCGTCGGCGCGCAGCCAGCGCCTGGACGCGCGCGTCATCGGACCGGTCGGCGGGGCGCATTTTCTCAGCCATTATATGATTTTCCTCCTGCCCCCGATCCTGCCCCTGCTCAAGGCGGACTTCGGCGTCGGCTATGCCGCCCTGGGCCTGATCATGACCGTCTTCAACCTGGCCTCGGGCCTGACCCATGTCCCCATGGGGTTCCTGGTCGACCGTTTCGGCGCCCGGCGTCTGTTGCTGTATGGCGTCGCGGTATCCACCATCACCTATGTCTGCATGGGCGCATTTGCCGGTTATACGGCGATGCTGGTTCTGGCCGCCATCGCCGGCGTCGCCAACAGCGTCTATCATCCGGCGGACTATGCCCTGCTCTCGGCCTCGGTCTCGCCCCGGCGCATGGGACGCGCCTTCTCGCTGCACACCTTCGCGGGCTTTGCCGGCGGTGCCATGGCGCCCCTTGTCATGGCCTATGTCTCGCTGCAATGGGGCTGGCGCATGGGCCTGATGACAACCGGCCTGTTCGGCCTGGCGGCCTTCCTGCCCTTGATCATCTATCGCCGGCATCTGTCCGAAATGGCCCCGAAGCGGCCAGATGAACCGGCCTCGCCGACGCCAACGGACGGAAACGCCGTGGCGAAGACCAAGACGGACATGGCGGGGGCCCGGCGCACGGTCGAGAAGAGCGGCGTCGCGCTGCTGCTGTCCACGCCCATAATCATGTGTTTTTTGTTTTTCGTCATGCTGTCCATGTCCCAGGGCGGGTTGTCCACCTTTGCCGTGGCGGCGTTTATCGCCATTCAGGAGGTCTCCCTGCAGCAAGCGCAAATGGCCTTGACCATGTTCCTGGTCGGCAGCGCGGTGGGCGTCCTGTTGGGCGGTTATATCGCCGATCACACCCGCCACCACGAATGGGTGGCGGTGGCCGGCTTTCTGGTCACGGCGGTCGTGGTCTTCGTGGTCGGTAATGTCATGCTGTCGGCGGGTTGGATTATCGGGGCCATGGCTTTGGCGGGCCTGAACTTCGGCGCCATCATGCCGTCGCGGGATATGCTGGTGCGCGCCGTAACGCCGGAGGGATCCATGGGCAAGGTATTCGGCTTTGTCTCCACCGGCCTAAATCTTGGCGGCGCCATCACGCCGGTGTTTTTCGGCTGGCTGATGGATCAGGGAGAGCCAAGGCTGTTGTTCTGGTTCGCCCCCGCCTTCATGTTGCTGGCCACCGTGACAGTTCTGGCGGCCCGCTTCAGCCAACCCAAGGCCGTACAATAAGGCCCAGGATCAAAGCTTAAAAAAATTGCGCCGCCGCCCTTCAAATGGCGGACCTAACGCTCTATTTTGATATCTTGTCAGTCCGCTTGGGAGATCTTCGCCGAATGGTGCCGACCGCAATGAAATTCACCCCCGCACGCCAACCCCGCGCATCGGTCGGGCGAGGTCTGCTCGCCCGGTTATCGCTGATCTTGACCCTTCTGCTGGTGTCGCTGGTTCCGATGCTCACCGCTGGAACGGCACGGGCCCAGGATGTTCAGCGCATCGCGGCCATCGTCAATGACGAGCTGATCTCGCGTTACGATGTTGAACAGCGGGTCGGCCTGGTCATCACCACCTCGCGATTGGCGGATACACCGGATATGCGCCGCCGCCTGCGCCGCCGCGTTCTACGCAGCCTGATCGATGAAAGTCTGCAATTGCAGGCGGCCAAGCGTCATTCCATCCGCATCGGCAAATCGGACTTGGCCCAGGCCTACCGCTATCTCGAACAGCAGAACAAACTGCCCGCCGGCGGGTTGGAGCAATATCTGGCGGCAAAGCGGATTTCCAAACCGGCCTTGGAGACGCAATTGCGGGCCGAAATTACCTGGTCCAAACTGGTCAACCGTCGCCTGGGGCGGAATGTCCAGATCGGCGACGAGGAAATCGACGAAGTGCTGGCCCGCCTGCAAGCCAATGCCGGGCGTTCGGAACAGCAAATTTCCGAGATCTTCTTGCCCGTGGACACTCCGGAACAGGAAGAGGAGGTGCGCCGGGCCAGTAGTGATCTGCTGCACCAATTGCGCGAGGGCGCGGCCTTTACCGCCATGGCCCGGCAATTCAGCCGCGGCGCCACGGCGGCCCAGGGGGGTGCGGTCGGTTGGGTACAGCCGGGCCAATTGACGGCGAACCTGGATCAGGCCATCGCCAAGCTTAAATCCGGCGCCCTGTCCGAACCGATCCGCGCGACGGGCGGCTATTACATTATCCAGCTGCACGAGAGGCGGAAAATTGCCGCCGCCGCAAAGGCCAGCGAGAAGCTGCAGTTGAAACAGATCATCCTGGCCGTGGCCGAACCAGCGGGGGAAGCGGAATTCATGGCGGGTGAGGAACTGGCCCGGACGGTGGCGGACAGTGCGAAAAGCTGTGGCGAGGTCGCCGCCGTGGCGAAAGAACTGGTGGCCGCCACGGCCAACGATTTGGGCACCATCGCCATGCCCGATCTGCCGAAGAATATCGCAGCGGCTGTCAAGGACCTGGCCATTGGCCGGTTCAGCGCCCCGATCCGGAGCAAATCCGGCATCATGATGCTGATGGTATGCAAACGTCAGGCGATCCAGGGCAAGGGCCCGAACCGGGAAAGCGTGTCCAACAATCTGGCGCGCCAGCGTCTGGCCATGTTGGCGCATCGCTATTTGCGGGATCTGCGGCGGTCGGCGGTCGTGGAACTGCGCTGAGCCCCATGGCAAATCCCGTGGCAAACCCCATGGCCACCACCGCGGCAGTGCCCACAATGCCCGCTCCCATCGCCATGACCATGGGCGAGACGGCCGGCATCGGCGTTGAAATTGCCCTCAAGACCTGGAGCCGGCGGTCGATTTATGATCTGCCGCCGTTCTACCTGATTGCCGATCCGGACCATGTGCGCACCACCTTGGCCGCCCTGGAAAGCCTGGACAGAGGCCAGCGCGTCCACCTTGCCATGGCTGAAATCACCTCGCCGGAGGAGACGGCCGGCTGTTTTGATCAAGCCCTGCCGGTATTTCCGCAAGCCCTGGCGGCAACGCCGGAGCCGGGCAAGTTGAACAAGGCCAATGCAGGCGCGGTCTTGGGCGCCATCGAAGTGGCGGTGGCGCATATCGGGGCGGGGCAGGCCTCGGCCGTGGTCACCAACCCAATTCAAAAGTCGGTGCTTTATGAAGCCGGCTTCAAACATCCCGGCCATACGGAATTCCTGGCCGAACTTTGCGGCGGCAATCATCAGCCGGTGATGATGTTGAGTTGCCCGGACCTGAAAACGGTGCCCGTGACCATCCATATGTCCCTGGCGGATGCCGTTGCGGGGCTGAGCACCGAAATGATCGTTGAGCGGGCCCTGATCACGGCCCGGGCCCTGGACCGGGACCTGGGCTTTTCGCCACCCCGCCTGGCCATCGCCGGTCTGAACCCGCACGCCGGGGAAAGCGGCGCCTTGGGCCACGCCGAGGTGGAGATTATTCAGCCCGCCATCGATCAGCTACGGGCCCAGGGCATCCAGGTGATCGGGCCGCTGGCAGCCGATTCCATGTTTCACGAAGCGGCGCGGCGAAAGTACGACGCCGCCATTTGCATGTATCACGATCAGGCCCTGATCCCGGTCAAGGCCCTGGGCTTTGAATACGGCATCAACACCACCCTGGGCCTGCCCATCGTGCGCACTTCGCCCGACCATGGCACCGCCCTGGATATTGCCGGCCAGGGCCGGGCCAATTGTCAAAGCCTGACCTCCGCCGTGGCCTATGCCGGCCTGATGGCCCGCTATCGCGCCAGGCCGGTCTAGGATGGACGCCAGTTTGGCCGGCCTGCCCCCCTTGCGGGAGGTTATTGCCCGCCACGGGATCCGCGCCACCAAGGCGCTGGGACAGAATTTTCTGCTGGATCTGAACCTGACCCGAAAAATCGCCCGCGCCGGCGGCGCGCTGGACGGCAAGACCGTGTTGGAAATTGGCGCCGGCCCCGGCGGCCTGACACGGGCCCTGCTGGCGGAAGGTGCCAGCCATGTGGTCGCCGTGGAACGGGACCGCCGCTGCCTCGACGCCCTGGAGGAGTTGGCCGCACAGGTCGATGGCCGCCTGACGTTGGTGGCGGCGGATGCCCTCGAAGTGGACGAACGTGCGCTGACCCCCCGGCCTAGCCGGATCATCGCCAACCTGCCCTACAACATCTCGACGCCGCTGTTGTTCAAATGGTTGGGCCGCCTGGACCTGTTCGAACATTTGGTGCTGATGTTCCAAAGGGAGGTCGCCCAGCGCATTGTTGCCGCCCCGGGGGGCAAGGCCTACGGCCGATTGTCGGTGATGACCCAATGGCGCTGCCGCGCCAATGCCTTGTTTGATGTCCCGCCACGGGCCTTTACCCCGGCACCCAAGGTCACTTCCACGATTGTCGGTCTGGCGCCGCGTCCCGAGCCCCTGGCGGCGGCGCCGGCGGAGGTGCTGGAGGCCGTGGTGGCGGCCGCCTTCGGCCAGCGGCGCAAGATGTTGCGCTCCAGCCTGAAACAGATCAGCGCCGATCCCGTGGCGCTGCTGACGGCGGCGGGGCTGGAACCCACCCTGCGGGCGGAAAACCTCTCAGTGGAACAATTTTGCGCCCTGGCCCGCGCGTTTGGCTGATGGCGGCTATCGGAGGGCCGGCGCGACCTCTTCCGCCAGACGGCGCAGATGGCGGAGGTCGAGGGAGGGGACGCCCAGCATCAAATCGGTCAGACCCGCATCGACAAGCTCCCGCAGCCGGGCCGCGACCTCCCCAGGCGGACCGGCGATGGCATGTTTCTCGACACCGAAATCAGGGCCGTAATAGCCATGCAGGAACTGCGTGATGTCGGCCTGGGCCTTGGCGCGGTCATCGTCGATGGCGACATAGACCAGGCGGCCGGCGGACAAATCATCGGGGTTTTTGCCCGCCGCCCGGGCGCCATCCCTGGCGATTTTCCATCCCGCCCGGAACTCGGACGGGCCGCCGAACGGCCCCATGATCCAGCCATCGCCAAGTTCTCCGGCCCGGCGAATGGCCGCCTCCACCAGGCCACCGATCAGGATCGGTGTCGGCGCGGCGGGCCGGATGATGGCATCCGCCATGGGGAAGAACCCGCCCGCGCGGTTGGCCGGCTCGCCACTGAGTAGTTGCCGCAAGGTATCGATGCTGTCCCGGAACACCGTAACGCGGCGGTCCATGGGCACGCCCAGAGCCTGGTATTCCTCCGGCCGGCCGCCGATGGAGATCCCCAGGGACACCCGCCCGCCCGACAGATGCTGCAGGGTGGAGACCTGGCGGGCGACGACGGGGGCTTGCCGCAGGTTCACCACCATGACGGCGGTGCCGAGCCGGATGGTCCTGGTGTGCGCCGCCGCCCAGGTCAGCAGGGTCAGGGAATCGGCCATTTCGGCGGGGTGAAAAATCCGGTCCTCGACCCACAGGGCATCCAGGCCAAGGTCTTCCACGGCGCGGAAAAAATCAGCATATTCCCGGCCGTCATCCAACCCGGTGACCGAGACGCTGGGCACATGAATGCCGATGGAAACCGGTTTTTCCAATGCTGCGTCCTTTCCGTTCCGACGGCGCCGTCTAGATCTGCGAGCCGATCTCCCGATACCAGCTGGAATCAGCGCCCAGGCCCACATTGGTGATGTGGACGTCCAGCAGGTAGGGCTCCCCCGCCGCCTGGGCCGCCGCGCCCCGCTTCAGGGCGGCTTCCAGTTCGCCGGACTCGTTCACATGCTCGCCCTCGATACCCTGGGATTTGGCCAGCATGACGAAATCGATGGCCGGATCGCCCAGGAAGGTTTCGGGGTATTTGTTCTGATCCTTCATATTGCCGCCCCAGGCCGCGAAATTGGTCCGCACGGTCTGATAGTTCATGTTGTTCCAGACCACGGTCAGGATCGGCAGGCTGTAGCGGGCCATGGTCCAGAAACCCGCCGATGAATACATCACGCCGCCATCGCCAATGCTGAGAACGACGGGACGGTCGGGCGCCGCCAACTGCGCCCCGACGGCGCCGCCCAGGCCATATCCCAAACTGCCGCCCGAGGTGCGGACAAGACTCCAATCCTCGTCCCCATAGCCGAATGGCATCAAATGGTCGGAAGCGCGGAAGTTTTCCGATACCATCAAGGTGTTGGGTGCCAGGTTGCGGGCCATGGCATCACCCAGATAGATCGGGTGAATGGGATTATCCTTGGATTTATTGGCCGCATCCTCGCGCTGCTTCGCGGCCCGTTCCTCCGATTGCGCGGCCAGCTTCATCCGGCGCTTTTGCAGGTGCGCCAGGTTGGCGTGGTCGGGCTTCCACAGGGTATTCAGGGCGGCGAGAGAGTGTTTCACACTGCCCAGGACCTCCAGATCCAGGGCAAAGGTGTTGCCCATCATGGCAGCGTCCTGACCGATGGCGATCACCGTATCCGCATTGGAAAATTTATCATCCTCAAGGCTGGAACGGGTGTTCTGGCGGTAGCCGATGCAACAGACCACGTCGTATTCCTGGTCCGACATGGCGTCCAGCATGCCCACGTAATTGGGATGCTGCAGGGGGAAGCCGCCGTAGTCGAAAAACGCCACGGCCACGGGCAGGGAGTAATTCTCCGCCAACTCCAGCATCTCGCGCTGGGCGCCGGCGGCCCGGATATCGGAGCCGGCGATAATCAGGGGGTTTTCCGCATTCAACAGGGCATCGTGGATCTTTTCCAAGGTGGTGCCGTTGGGCGTCTGGGCCATCTCCAAGCCCTTGGCGGCCTGAATTGTGCCCTCCACCTCCCTGGCGTCCAGCGCGGGCGAGGAATAGGCCACGTAGACCGGCCCGGTGGGCATGGTCAGGGCCTCCTTGAAGGCCCGGCGGGTGGCCATGGGGATGCCGCGGGCATCGGTAACCTCCCAACGGTTCTTGGTCACATCCTCCACCGCGCCCATCTGGCTGAAGCCGCCCGAGGCGCCCAGGGTGTTGTGATCGCCGAACGAGCCGTTGTCGCGCATGGCCGCCGTCACCACCATGGGCGAGCCGTCGAAATAGGCGTTCTGCAACTGACCCGAACCCTGGCGGGTGCCGGCGGCCAGATGCACATTGACGAAAGCGGCTTTCCGCGAGGCCTTGGCGTAACCATCGGCGGCGGAGAGCACCAGGGATTCCGCCAGCAACAAAATCGGCTGCACGCCGGGCACGGTCAAAAAGGCGTCAAAAAACCCGGCCTCCGCGCTGCCCGTATTGGTGAAGGCATACTCCACCTCCTGGGCCACCAATTGATGCATCAGCAACTCGCCGCCGGTGCCCACAACTTTTTTCTTGCTCATGCTCGTTTCCTCATTCCAAATCAAATTTTTTACGGTGACGTTTTTTACAGTGACGGTATACTTATATAAACCACTGAATACAAAATATTATTATATTTCAATGTAATATATAAGTATTCCGTCACCGTATAAAATTACTGTCCATCCTGCAGGCGTTTTACGAAGTTCACCAAATAGGTTTGCCGCGCCCGTTTCAGGCGTTCGGCGGTCAGGATAGCGCGGACTTGCGCGAGGGCGTCCTCAATATTCCGGTTCACCACCACGTAGTCGTATTCGGGCCAATGACTGATCTCATCCGCCGCCTTTGACATGCGCCGGGCGACCACTTCATCACTATCCTGGGCTCTGCTCTTCAGGCGCTGCTCCAGCTCCTTGGTGGACGGCGGCAGTATGAAGATACTGGCCAGATCGTCGCGCTTCTCCTGTTTCAATTGCTGGGCGCCCTGCCAGTCGATATCGAACAGAATATCCCGGCCCTCCGCCAACGCCGCTTCAACAGGGCCGGCGGGGGTGCCGTAATAATGATCGAACACCTTGGCATGTTCCAGCAGTTCGTGCCTGTTAAGCATCAAGTCAAAATCGATGCGGTCGATAAAGGAATAATCAACGCCATCCTGCTCGCCGGGCCGCCTGGGCCGCGTGGTGACAGAGATGGACATGGTCAGGTCGGGAAATTCGGCCAGCAGGCGCCGCGACATTGTGGTCTTGCCGGCGCCCGAGGGAGACGACAAAACCAGCATCAAGCCCCGGCGGGAAACCTCGCCTGCATGAAGGCCTGGGTCGGAAATTGGATCACTCAATATTCTGTGCCTGTTCGCGGAATTGGTCGATCACTGTTTTCAATTCTATGCCGATCTTTGTCAACGCCGCATCCTGGGATTTTGAACAAAGAGTATTAGCTTCCCGATTGAACTCCTGGGCCAGAAAATCCAGCCGCCGGCCCACCGCACCCTGATCGGCCAGCAGTTCGCGGGCGGCCTCCACATGGGCCGCCAGGCGGTCCAGTTCCTCGCGTACATCGGCCTTGGTGGCCAGCACGGCGGCCTCCTGCAGCAAACGGTCCTCGGCCAGGCCGTCGGCCATCCCATCGGCGGTTTCCAGCAACTCGGCCACCTGCCGCCGCAACCGCGCCTTCAGGGCGGCGGGCTGGACGGCCGTCAGTTGCCCGGCACCGGCCGTCAATTCAGCAATGGCATCAATTTGTCCCGCAATAATCCCGTCCAGGCGCCGGCCCTCCGCCCCTCGGTCCGTGGCCAAGCTGTCCAGGGCTTCGTCCAAAGTGGCCAGCACGCCCGCCTCCAAGGTCTTGCGTTCGGCCTCGGTTTCTTCCCGCTCCACGGTTTCGAGAACCCCGCGCATGGCGAGGAGGCCGTCAACGCTGGGGGGCGGGGCGTCAATTCGCTTGGCCAGCTCCGCCGCCGCCGCCAGCACGGCGCCCAGGACATCCTCGTTGATGCGTATCTCCGCCGTGGCGCCGGGGCGGTTCAGAGTCAGGTTCATGGTCACGTTGCCGCGATGAAAGCGTTTCGTTGCCGCCGCCCGGGCGGCAACTTCCAGGGCTTCCAGGCCGCCGTGCAGCCGGCAGCGCAGATCAAGGCCCCGGCTGTTGACGCTTTTCAGCTCCCAACTCCAATTATCGTTGCCCGCCGCGCCCGAAGTCCGGGCAAATCCGGTCATGGATGAAACAGTCACCGCGATTTATCCTCGTTATCAATTTGTCCGCATTATAAGGGAAGCGCCGCCATCCGGGAAATACGTTACTTCGCACCCTTGGCATTCAAGCGCCGCCAGCGCTTCACATTACGCTTATGGGCGGCGAACGTGGCGGCAAAGGCATGGCCGCCGGAACCGTCGGCGACAAAATAAAGATCCTTGCCCACCGTCGGATGCAGGACGGCCGCCAGGGCGGCGCGGCCCGGATTGGCAATGGGCCCAGGCGGCAGGCCATGGATGCGGTACGTGTTATAGGGCGTGGCCCGGTCCAGATCGCCCCGGCGCAAGGGCCGGCCCAGAGGTTTGGCGCCGCTTGTCAGACCAAAAACTACGGTCGGGTCCGATTGCAGGCGCATGCCGAGGCGCAGGCGGTTGATAAAAACACCCGCGACGCGGGCCCGTTCCGCGCGCAATGAGGTTTCTTTTTCCACGATGGAGGCCAGGATAACAGCCTCCGCCGGGCTGGCCAGTGGCAGGTCCTTGGCCCTACCCCGCCAAAGGCCGGCCACGGTCTGCTGCATGGCCAGGGCCATCCGCGCCACGATGTCCGCGCGTTCTTCGCCATGGGAAAAATGATAGGTTTCGGGCAACAGCGTCCCCTCGCCAGGGGCTTGGGCAAGCTTGCCGCGCAGCCCTTCCGTCTGGCGCAATAAGGCGACCACCATGGCGCTGCTCAAGCCTTCCGGCACGGTAACCCGGCGCACCACGGTGACGCCCTGGCGCAGGATCCCCACCACGCCGCGCATGGAAGTGCGGGCGGGAAAGCGGAATTCACCGGCCTGCAGATCCCGCGACCATCCGCCCAGGCGCACGCCCAGGCGAAATACCAAGGCATGGGAAATGACGCCGTTATCCGCCAACTGTACCGCAATGTCTCTCAGGCCATGGCCCTTTGCCAGAACCAGGGTGCGATCAAAATCTCCCGGGCCGGGCCGGGTGAACTGGGCATAACCCCAGCCGAGGCCACCGCCCAGGCTGATCGCGGTAAGCAGGGTGACCGCCAGGAATATTTTGAAAAGACGCCGGGCCATGGCCCAAAAATGCCCGCGGCCCGGCTAGTCGACCGGGATCAGCACCAGAGAGGCATTGGTGCCGCCGAAGCCGAAGGAATTCGACAACACCGCCCGGATCGACCGTTCCTTCGGGCTGTGCGGCACCAGATCAATATCCAGGCCATCGGAGGGCTCGTCCAGATTCAAAGTCGGCGGCGCCACACCCTGGTTCATGGCCAGGATGGAGAATATCGCCTCCACGCTGCCCGCCGCGCCAAGCAGATGGCCGATGGCGGATTTGGTCGATGACATGGACATAGTGTTGACCGCATCGCCGAACAACCGCTTGACCGCGTTGACCTCGATCTCGTCGCCCAAGGGGGTTGAGGTGCCGTGGGCATTGACATAGTCAATGTCGCCCGGGTTCAGCTTGGCCCGGCGCAGGGCCGCTTCCATGGCGCGGTAGCCGCCGTCGCCGTCGGGCGCCGGCGCTGTGATGTGATGGGCATCGCCCGAAAGGCCATAGCCGGCCACTTCGGCATAGATGCGCGCACCGCGCGCCTTGGCATGTTCCAGTTCCTCGAGCACGACAATGCCGGAACCCTCTCCCATGACAAAGCCGTCGCGCTGTCTGTCGTAGGGCCGGGAGGCGCGGGTCGGTTCATCCAAAAAGCCCGTGGACAACGCCCGGCAGGCGGCAAAGCCGGCCATGCCAAGACGGCAGATCGCCGCCTCCGCCCCGCCGGCAACCATGACGTCGGCATCATCCAGCATGATCAGACGGGCGGCATCGCCAATGGCGTGGGCGCCGGTGGAGCACGCGGTGACAACCGCATGGTTGGGGCCCTTGAAACCGTATTTGATGGAGATATTGCCCGACAGCAGATTGACCAGGGAGCCGGGGATAAAGAACGGGCTGATCCGCCGCGGGCCCCGCTCGTGCAGGGTAATGGCGGCCGCTTCGATACTGGGCAGGCCGCCGATGCCGGAACCGACCAAAATGCCCGTGCGCAGGCGGCTCTCCTCGTCCTCGGGCTTCCATTCGGCATCCGCCAGGGCCTGTTCCGCCGCCGACAGGCCGAAGATGATAAAATCGTCGACCCGCCGCTGTTCCTTGGGCGGCACCCAATCGTCGGCATTGAAATCCGGCGCCCCATCGCCCAAGGGAACCTCACAGGCGATATTGACCGCCAGATCCGTGGTGTCTATTTTCTTGATCCGACCGGCCCCGGATTCGGAATTCAACAAACGTTGCCAGACGGTATCGAGACCCACGCCCAAGGGCGTGACAAGACCCATTCCGGTGACAACGACCCTGCGTTCGCTCATCTCCAGCCTCCGTCGACGCTGACTAACTCCTCCTGGGCGGGCCGGGGCCCGCCTGAATCTAATCGGGCGGGCCGGGGCCCGCCTGGATCAGGAGGCGTTGGCGTCAATAAATGTAATGGCGTCCTTGACAGTGGCGATTTTTTCGGCCGCGTCGTCAGGAATTTCGATGCCGAATTCCTCTTCGAATGCCATCACCAGTTCAACCGTATCAAGGCTGTCGGCGCCAAGGTCGTCAATAAACGAAGCACCTTCGGAAACTTTGTCTTCTTCCACACCGAGATGCTCCACGACGATCTTCTTTACGCGATCGGCTGTATCGCTCATGTGTTAATTCCTTCGCGCTGTCCAGTTTGCAAAAATTTACTTAGTCACTGTCTCTACCACACCGGCCCATGGCGGTGCCAGCAGGGAAAAGCGGGGCTTGGTACCATGAACATTGGCAAAGGCCAAGACCCCGAATGGTTCATTTAGATCAACATTAGATCATGGCCATGCCGCCGTTGATATGCAGGGTCTGGCCGGTGACGTAGGCCGCCTCGTCAGAGGCCAGATAAAGGGCGCCGGCGGCGATATCGTCCACCACGCCCAGGCGCCCCGCCGGAATGCCCGCCAAAAGTGCTTCGCGCTGCTTGTCATTCAGCGCCTCGGTCATGGGGGTTTGGATAAACCCCGGGGCCAGACAATTGACCGTGATATTGCGCGAGGCGACTTCCTGGGCCAGGGATTTAGAGAAGCCGATGATGCCGGCCTTGGAAGCGGCATAGTTGGTCTGCCCGCCATTGCCGGTCACCCCGACGATGGAGGTGATATTGACGATTCGCCCCCAGCGCCGCTTCATCATGCCCCGCAGAGCCGCCCTGGACAGGCGGAAGGCGGCGGTCAAATTGACCGCCATGACCTGTTCCCAATCCTCGTCTTTCAGGCGCACGGCCAGGTTGTCGCGGGTCAGGCCGGCGTTGTTGACGACAATATCGACCGCGCCGCCCTCAACCCCGCCCCCCAATGCGCCGAATGCCTCGGCCGCCTGGCCGATCAGGGCGGCCACAGCCTCGCCGTCGCTCAGATCGCAGGGCAGCACCGCGCAACGGTCGCCCAATTCCCCGGCCACGGCCTGCAACGCTTCCACCCTGGTGCCCGAGAGGCCCACATTGGCGCCAGCGCCATGCAGTTGCCGGGAGATGGCGCCGCCGATGCCGCCCGAGGCGCCGGTGACCAGGGCGGATTTACCTGAAAGATCGAACATGCTGGGGGCTTCCTTGCCTAAAGTTACATGGACGTGAATTTACATGGACTTGAGAAAAGCTTCGATATCTTCGGGCGTATTGATCGACTGTCCCGACACCTCCCTGTCGATGCGCTTCAGCATGGTGGTCAGGACCTTGCCGGCGCCCAACTCGACCAGTTTGTCCACATCCTGGTCGCGCATGTAGAGGACGGATTCCCGCCAACGCACCATGGAGGTGACCTGCCCCACCAGCAGATCGCGGATTTCATCAGGCTCCGACACCGCCCCGGCCACCACGTTGGCGACCAGGGGCACGGCCGGCGCCACGGGGGGCGAGGCTGCCAACGCCTCGGCCATGATATCGGCGGCGGGCTGCATCAGGGCGCAATGAAAGGGCGCGCTGACGGGCAGCAGCATGGGGCGCCGGGCGCCCCGGTCCTTGGCCAGCTCCACGGCTCGTTCCACCGCTTCCCTGTTGCCGCTGACCACCACCTGGCCCGGCGCATTGTCATTGGCGGTATCGCAGACCTGATCCTCCGCTGCGTCCCTGGCGACACCCGCCGCGGCCTCGAAATCCAAACCCAGCAGGGCGGCCATGGCGCCCTGGCCCACGGGGACCGCCTTTTGCATGGCCTGGCCGCGTTTTTTCAACAGCCTGGCCGTGGCATCCAGGGCGAAGGCGTCCGCCGCACAGAGGGCGGAGTATTCGCCCAATGAATGGCCGGCGACAAATTTGCAATGCTTGCCGAACTCCAAACCCCCGTCCCGGCGCAGCACGCGGGTGACCGCCAGGCTCATGGCCATCAGGGCGGGCTGGGCGTTTTCGGTCAGGGTCAACTCCTCGATCGGGCCTTCAAACATCAGGCGCGAGAGGTTCTGGCTCAACGCCTCGTCAACCTCTTCGAATACCGCCCGGGCGGTGGGCAAGGCCGCCGCCAGTTCCTTGCCCATCCCGACAGCCTGACTGCCCTGACCCGGAAATATTAAGGCGCGCGCCATGGCCCCCTCCCTCACTGTTACCAATCAATCCGCCACCTTTCATAAAGGGTGGCGACTACCTGTCAAGCTGACCCGTCAAGCCAGCGAATTTACACTTGCGGGCGCCTCTTGCACCCTTCCCGCATATGTGCATATATGCCGCGCCTTACCCGGACAGACGGGCAGGACAGCTAACTAAAATTTTCACATTCGGTCGGCCGCACTAACCCTGCGTCCGCGGGTATCCACATTAACCACTACGGGATGCCACCGACCATACCGAAGGAGCAACGGACGAAATGCCGTTATACGAGAACGTTTTCATCGCCCGCCAGGATGTTTCATCCCAGCAGGTCGATACCATGACCGAGGAATTCACCAAACTGGTGTCGGACAACGGCGGCGAAGTCGCCAAGACCGAATATTGGGGCGTGCGCGGCCTGACCTACCGCATCAAGAAAAACCGCAAGGGCCATTATGTTCTGATGAACCTGGATGCGCCCTCCGATGCGGTGCTGGAACTTGAACGCAATATGCGCATTCACGAGGACGTCATCCGCTACATGACCGTGCGGGTTGATGAGCTGGAGGAAGGCCCCTCCGCCATGATGCAATCCCGTGGTGGACGCGGCGATCATGGTGATCGAGGCGATCGGGGTGGCCGCGGTGACCGGGGCGACCGTGGTGATCGGGGCGACCGGGGCGGCCGCGACCGCGAAGCGCGGGCTGGTGAAGATCGCCCGGCACCGAAAGCAGATAGCGGTGGCAGTGGTGGCGAGGCCGCCGCGAAAACCGAAACCACCGAAAGCGGCAAGGATTAAGTCATGGCTCAGGATGTCAAAATTTCCCAACTTCCCCTGCGCAGGCCGTTCTACCGCCGGCGTAAAACCTGTCCCTTCTCGGGCGCTAATTCCCCCAAGATCGATTACAAGGACGTCAGGCTGCTACAGCGTTATCTGTCCGAACGGGGCAAGATCGTTCCCAGCCGCATTACCGCCGTATCCGCCAAGAAACAGCGCGAGCTGGCCAAGGCCATTAAACGGGCCCGGATCCTGGCGTTGCTGCCGTTCGTTCTACAATAAGATTGCCTTGGCCCGGCGGGCGGTTTTCTCCGCCCCCGGGCGGCGACCCGCGGGCGCTTGACGATGTTGCAATTCTATTTAATCGCGGTGGCGGCAGGCCTGCTTAGCGGCCTGTTGCAATCGTCCATCATGCTGCCGGGGGCCGGCGCCATGATCCTGGCCTATATTGCGCCCTTGCCCTTGTTCCTGGTTGGTCTGGGCATGGGATTACAGGGCGTGGCGGTCGCCGTCCTGGTGGTCGGCGCGTTGAGCATCCCCGTGGCCGGGCCGGTCTATGCCGCCATTCAGGTCCTGGTCTATGGCGTTCCGATCATTGTCGTGAGCCGCCAGGCCTTGCTGTCACGCAGCGATGGACAGGGTCAACAGCATTGGTATCCCGCCGGCCACCTGCTGTTGTGGCTATCGGTTCTGGCCATGGTGGGATTGGCCTTGACCATCGCGGCCTTGAGCCTGTTCGGTGATGGCCTGATTGCCCACGTCCATGGCGTCATCGAACCCTTCGCGGCACAATTGCCCCTGCCCGAACAGCGACAGATGCTGATGTCCCTGGTGGATTTCATACCGGCGATTTTTGCCGTGTCCTGGATTGTCGGTCTGATTTTCAACGGTATTCTCGCGCAGGGTCTTTTGGCGCGTTTTGGCCAGAACCTGGCTCCGACGCCAAAAATGGCGGATATCCGCCTGCCGGCGGCATGGATTGGCGTTCTCGCGCTGGCCATATTTCTGGCCACGTTGGAGGGTTTGATCGGGGTCGTCGGTAAAACCCTTGCGGCAATCGCAATTGTGCCGTATTTCCTCCTCGGTTTGGGCGTTATCCATGGCTTCGTCAAGTCGTGGAAGGCGCGGTGGATCTTCCTGATCCTGTTTTACGGCATTTTGTTAATGTGGCCCCTGCCGGCGCTGGTTGCGGGTTTGGGCTTTTTGGTCGCGGTGCTGCGTTTGCGCCGCGGAAATAATTCAGATAACGCCGGCGATAACGCCGAAGGAGAAGAATAATGGACGTCGTCCTATTGGAAAAAATTGAATCACTGGGCCAGATGGGCGAAGTGGTTAGCGTCAAAAACGGTTATGCCCGCAACTACCTGCTGCCCCAGGGCAAGGCCCAGCGCGCCACGTCGGCCAACCTGGCCTCGTTCGAGGAACGCCGGGTGGAGTTGGAGGCGCGCAACCTGGTACGGCGCACCGAAGCGCAAGGCGTCTCCACTTCTATGGCGGACGCGACCTTCGTGGTGATCCGCCAGGCCGGCGAGAGCGGCCAGCTATATGGTTCGGTGCAAGCCCGCGATGTGGTTGAAGGTTTGGACGGCGCCGGCTTCAAGATCGACCGCAATCAGGTTGTCCTGAACCGGCCCATCAAAACCCTGGGCCTGCATCCGGTGCAGATCAATCTGCATCCGGAAGTCCATGTGGACGTTATCGCCAACGTCGCCCGCTCCGAGGCCGAGGCCGAGCGTCAGGCCGCCGGCGAGGATGTCCTGGCGGACGATGAAGATGATGATCTGGATTTGCATCTGGGTCAGGCCTATGAAGACGAAGACGATGATGATGCGGGCGATGACGAAGAGGCATCAGGCGCCGCTGACGACGAAGTTGGGGACGACGACGGTGGGGACGACGACGCCGGAGACAACGGCGAGGACGCTTAACCGCCGGCCCAAATCAGACAATCGAGGGGTGGCGCGGCAGGGACGACGGCCGCGCCACCTTTTTTTGTGTCGCCTTATGATATTTGTCATAATCGAAATTTCTTTACTCCCAGTCCGCGTTTGAGTTAACATTTTTGGCGCCCGCGGCGTGGGCCGCGGGTGGTTTTGAAAGGAACTCATCACAGAGTAATTCCAAAGATTGCGGTGCGGGAGGTTCGCCATGCTTTTGGCCGGGTTCTTGAAGAGTTTGATCCATACGGGCTGTTTGAATGTCATCGACGCGACAGGCCGCAGGCACCAGTTTTCAGGACGGCGGGATGGACCGGAGGTCACGATCCGCCTGCATGATCGTGCCCTGCATTGGAAATTGTTCCTCAACCCCATGCTGCATGCGGGGGAAGGTGTGATGAACGGCACTCTGACCGTGGAAGACGGCGAGCTTTATGATTTTTTGGACCTGATTGCCCGCAACATTGGCTGGCGGCAACCACGCCATTGGCTGCAAAAATTTCTCGTCACGCCCCTGCGGGAAGCCGGCCGCGGCCTGCGGCAATATAATCCGGCGCCGCGCGCCCGCAGCAACGTGGCACGCCACTACGACCTGACCGGCGCCTTGTACGATTTATTTCTGGATTCCGACCGGCAATATTCCTGCGCCTATTTCAAAGGTCCCGAGGATGATTTGGAAGCGGCGCAATTGCGCAAGAAACAACATCTGGCCGCCAAGCTGAAGCTACGGCCGGGCCACAGGGTCCTGGATATCGGCTCGGGCTGGGGCGGCATGGGGCTGCATCTGGCGAAACAGCACCATGTCATGGTGCACGGCGTGACCCTGTCGGAGGAGCAGCATAAGGTTTCCAATAGACGCGCGGGGGAAGCCGGACTGGGCGGGTTTGTCACTTTTGACTTGCAGGACTACCGAGCGGTCGAGGGGCTGTTCGACCGCATTGTCTCGGTCGGCATGTTCGAACACGTGGGCGTGGGCCATTACGGCGAATATTTCGACAAGGTGCGGGAGCTGTTGACCGATGACGGCATTGCCGTGCTGCACACCATCGGCCGGGCCGATGGGCCGGGCGCCACCAATCCCTGGATCAACAAGTACATCTTCCCCGGCGGCTACAGCCCCTCCCTCTCGGAAATCGCGGCGGCGGTGGAGGCGGCCAATCTGTACATTACCGACGTGGAAGTGTTCCGCCTGCAATATGCCGAGACCCTGCGTCACTGGCGCCACCGCTTTTACGCCAACCGGCACAAGGTGGCGGAACTGTTCGACGAACGGTTCTGCCGCATGTGGGACTTCTATTTGTGCGGCAGCGAGGTCGCCTTTCGCCACGGCGGCCATGTGGTCTTCCAGGTACAGCTGACCAAACGACCCGATGCCGTGCCCGAGACCCGCGACTATATCCTTGATGAAGAACGCCGGCGTATCGGCCGGGCGGGAAAATCCGATTCGCGCGCCGCCTGAGGCAGGCTTCGCAATTTGTATTAAACAGACGGATTTATTTGTCTTCCCCATAGGGACAAGTCTGTTACGATTCATTGATTGATTCCAAGTACAAGGGAACTTATCCCCGCTTTGCAGGGGATACTTATTTTTGTTGTCCACAGCAAAATTTCGCACTTGGAAACAGTTGAGCGAAGCAGTTTGTCGATCGTGATAGGTTGCCGCCATATGAACACAGACAGTACAAACAGCCCCATCCTGGCCACCATTGGCGAGCCTGACATCAATGAGCCCGAGCTGGGGGGCAACTACCGCACCCCGCCCGCCAATTTCGAGGCCGAGCAGGCTCTGTTGGGCGCCATTCTGGTGAACAATGAGGCCGCCTCCAGGGTCACGGATTTTCTGCGTCCGGAACATTTTCAGGAACCGGCACATCAGCGTATCTTTGCCGCCGCCCTGAAATTGATCGAACGGGGCCAGATCGCCAACCCCGTCACCCTGAAATATTACTTTGAACAGGACGATGCCCTTAAGGAGGTCGAGGGGGCGCAATATCTGGCCCGCCTGGCGGGCGCCGCCGTCTCCGTCATCAATGCCCAGCATTACGGCCGCGCCATATTCGACCTGGCCTTGCGCCGGGGCCTGATTGATATCGGCGAGACCATGGTCAATCAAGCCTACGAAGCGGATGTGGAGGTCGAGGCCAACCAGCAGATCGAGGCGGCGGAACAGAACTTGTTCGAGTTGGCGGAACATGGCCAGACGGACCAGGGTTTGCAAAATTTCGACAGCGTCCTGGCCTCGGCCATCACCATGGCGGAGGCGGCCTATCATCGGGACGGCCAGATGATGGGGGTCTCCTCGGGCCTGATCGATTTGGATCAAAAGCTGGGCGGCCTGCACCCTTCCGATCTGGTCATCCTGGCCGGGCGGCCGGCCATGGGGAAATCCTCCCTGGCCGCCAACATCGCCTTCCATGCGGCCCAAAACATCAAGCGCAAACAGATGGAGGACGGCACGGAGACGGTGGTCGACGGCGCCGTCGTCGCGTTCTTCAGCCTGGAGATGTCGGCCGAACAACTGGCCACCCGTCTGCTGGCGGAACATTCCCGCATTAACTCGGAAAAAATCCGCCGCGGCGAAATTTCCGAGGACGAGTTTTCCCGTTTGGTATCGGCCAGCCAGGCTATTGAAATTGCGCCACTCTACATAGATGACACCCCTGCCCTGACGATTTCCGCCCTGCGCACCCGGTCCCGGCGCCTGATGCGGCAGCACGGACTTGGCTTGGTCATCGTCGATTACCTGCAATTGCTGCGCGGCACGGGCCGGGGTGAAAACCGCGTGCAGGAAATTTCCGAGATTACCCAGGGCCTGAAAGCCTTGGCCAAGGAACTGGATGTTCCGGTCCTGGCCCTGAGCCAGCTGTCTAGACAGGTCGAATCACGGGACGACAAGCGGCCCCTGCTATCCGACCTGCGGGAATCGGGCTCGATCGAACAGGATGCGGACGTGGTGATGTTCGTCTACCGGGAAGAATATTATCACGAGTGGAAACAGCCCGAGCCCGACACCCCCGACCATGCCAAATGGTTGGAAAAGGCGGATCAGATCCATGGCATCGCCGAAGTGATCATCGGCAAGCAGCGCCACGGTCCCACCGGCACCGTGCGCCTGCAGTTCGAGCGGGAGTTCACCAAGTTTTCCAATCTCGAAGCGGCGGGCCGTTATCCCGATGCCCAATACTAATCCTGATACCACGGCAACCCCTGCCGATGCCGACCAAGCCGGCGCGATCCTGGAAATCGACCTGGACGCCCTGGGCGCCAATTATAACAATCTAAGGCACCGCGCCGCGCCGGCCGAATGCGGCGCCGTTCTGAAGGCGGATGCCTATGGCCTGGGCGCGGATCAGGTTGGCCCCAAACTGGCCGCCCTGGGCTGCCACAGCTTCTTTGTCGCCCATTTGGCGGAGGGCGTGGCGCTGCGGCATATACTGGGTGGCGAACCCGCGATCTATATCCTGAACGGCCCCTTGCCAAGGACGGAAGCCGACTTTTTGCACCACGATTTGCTGCCCGTCCTGAATTCACCGCGGCAGCTGGAACAATGGTCGGCCGCGGCCGCGATCCACGGGCAAACCCTAGGCGCGGGACTGCAGATAGATACCGGCATGGCGCGCCTGGGTCTGAGCCCGGTGGAGACGGCCGAGCTGGCCGCGAATCCAGGCCGGCTGGCCGGCCTTGATCTGCACTTTATTGCTTCCCACCTGGCCTGTGCCGATGAGCCGGGCCATGCCTTCAACGGGGAACAGCGGCAAGCGTTCCAACAGCAGCTGACCGCCCTGCCCCCAGCACCTGGTTCCCTGGCCAATTCCGCCGGTATTTTTCTGGGCCCGGATTACCATTACGATCTGGTCCGCCCCGGCATCGCCCTGTATGGCGG
Source organism: Alphaproteobacteria bacterium (assembly GCA_046582635.1). Lineage (GTDB taxonomy): Bacteria > Pseudomonadota > Alphaproteobacteria. The sequence goes on along the minus strand of JAYGEA010000078.1, from coordinate 17,668 downwards.
CAACCCGACGCCGGGTGCGGCGAACCCCATGGGGTCGGTGGTTCGCCTGGCCGGTAAAATCATTCAGATACGGGAAATTGACACCCCCCAGAGCGTTGGCTACGGTGCCGCCCACCGGGTCACGGGACGGCGGCGGATCGCCACCATTCCCGTGGGCTATGCCGATGGCTATCCGCGCGCCCTGTCGGGGCGGGGGCGGGCCGGTATTGCAGGGGTTTCGGTACCAGTTGTAGGGCGCGTTTCCATGGATTTGATCACACTCGATGTTACCGAGGCGCCCGTGGATGCGACCTATCCCGGCGCCATGGTTGACCTGATTGGCGGCGGCGGACCCAGCCTGGACGAGGTGGCCGAGGCCGCCGGCACCATCGGCTACGAGATCCTGACCGCACTCGGCCGCCGCTACCACCGCCAGTATTTGCCCGTACCTAAATACCCCGACGAGGAGCCCGGCGCACGCACAGGCCCCCATGCAGGCCCACAAGAGGGGCCGCGATGAATAACCCATTCGCTGTAGTGGGCCGCGTCTTTCTGGCCTTTTTGGCAAACGTGGGCCGGCTGTCCATCTTCACTGGCAAGGCTCTGTCCGCCGTCGTCACGCCGCCGTTTTATTGGCGCCTGTGCCTGCAACAGATGATGACCATCGGCTATTACTCCCTGCCCGTGGTGGGCATGACGGCGCTGTTCACGGGCGCCGTATTGGCATTGCAGATCTATCTCGGCTCGGCCCGGTTCGGGGCGGAAAGCGCGGTGCCCAATATCGTCGTTGTCGGCCTAACCCGCGAACTGGGCCCAGTCCTGGCGGGATTGATGCTGGGCGGCCGCGTGGGCGCGGCCATCGCGGCTGAATTGGGCACCATGAAGGTGACCGAACAGCTGGATGCCCTGATCACCCTGCAAACCAATCCGTTCCGCTATCTGGTGGTCCCGCGCCTGGTGGCGGCCACCGTCACCACGCCGATCCTGGTGCTGATCGCCGATATAATCGGCGTCATGGGCGGCTATCTGGTGGGTATCCACCAATTGGGCTTCAATTCCACGGTCTATCTGAAAAATACCTATGATTTCATGGAGCCCATGGACGTGACCTCGGGCCTGGTGAAAGCGGCGGTATTCGGCTTCCTGATCGCCCTGATGGGCTGCTATCACGGTTTCAACTCCAAGGGCGGGGCCCAGGGCGTGGGCCGGGCCACCACGGATGCGGTGGTCTCGTCGCTGATCCTGATCCTGATCGCCAATTACCTCGTCACGACGGCATTCTTCAGCCAATGACCAGGACGCCGCCAGAAAAGCACATGGAAATACCGCGCCTGGAAATTGTCGACGTGCATAAGGCCTTCGGCTCTAAAATAGTTCTGAACGGTTTGAACCTGGCCCTGGCCAAGGGCGAGTCCGTGGTGGTGATCGGCGGCTCCGGCACGGGCAAATCGGTGCTGTTGAAATGCGTCCTGGGGCTGTTACAGCCCGAACGGGGGCAGATCCGCATTGATGGCGAGGACACCGTGGATTTGCGCGGGGCGGAGCGCGAACGCATCCTGACCAAGTTCGGCATGCTGTTCCAGTCCGCCGCGCTGTTTGATAGCCTGACGGTCTGGGAGAACGTCGCCTTTGGCCTGATCGAAGGGGCGGGCATGGAGCGGGAACAGGCCCGCGCCATCGCCATCGATAAACTGTCCAAGGTGGGCATGGGCGCGGATATGGCCGAGGCCGACCCGGCCGGGCTGTCGGGCGGCATGCGCAAGCGGGTGGGCCTGGCCCGGGCCATCGCCACGGAACCGGATATTATATTCTTTGATGAACCGACCACCGGCCTGGACCCGATCATGGGCGATGTGATCAACAATCTGATCACCGAATGCATCCAGGATCTGGGCGCCACCACCCTGACCATCAGCCACGATATGTCGTCCGCCCGCACCATTGCCGACCGGGTCGCCATGCTGTACGACGGCCGGATTATCTGGGCCGGCGGGGTCGATCAGATCGACCATTGCGGCAATGAATTCGTCGATCAATTCATCCATGGCCGCGAGGAAGGGCCCTTTGCCCTAGAGGTGTCCTAGGCATGGCCAAGGCGGCGGAACAGTTTGTCTGTCAAAACTGCGGCGCGGAGCACGGCAAATGGTCCGGCCGCTGCGGCGCCTGCGGCGAATGGAACACCATATCAGAAGAAGCACAGCGCGAGGCACCGCCACGTGGATTGGGTGCGGGTCGTGGTCATCCCAGGGGCCGCGTTCTCGATTTCCACAAGCTGAACCAGCCTGGCGAGACGGAGGAGCCGCGCACCGCCTCGGGCCTGAGCGAGTTCGACCGGGTCTGCGGCGGCGGCCTGGTGCCGGGTTCGGCCATTCTGATCGGCGGCGATCCGGGTATCGGCAAGTCCACCATATTGCTGCAGGTGGTTGCGCGGCTGGCCAAGCAGGGCATCAAGTGCGCCTATATCTCGGGCGAGGAGGCACCGGCCCAGGTGCGCATGCGGGCCCGCCGCCTGGGCCTGGAGGAGGCCCCCCTTGATCTGGCGGCGGCAACGTCCGTGCGTGACATCGTTGCCACCATGGACGGCGAGGGGGCGCCCCACGTGGTGGTGATCGATTCCATCCAGACCATGTATGTGGATACGGTGGAGGCGGCGCCCGGCACGGTCAGCCAGGTTCGCGCCTCGGCCCAGGAATTGATCCGGACGGCCAAGCGGCGGGATATTTGCCTGCTGCTGGTGGGCCATGTGACCAAGGACGGCCAGATTGCGGGCCCCCGTGTGTTGGAGCACATGGTCGACAGCGTGCTCTATTTCGAGGGCGAGCGCGGCCATCAGTTCCGCATCCTGCGCGCGGTGAAGAACCGCTTTGGCCCCACGGACGAGATCGGCGTGTTCGAGATGAGCGAGGGCGGTTTGATGGAGGTGACAAATCCGTCCGCGCTGTTTCTGGCCAATCGTGGCGGGGGCGAGGATATTTCGGGCAGTGCCGTTTTTGCCGGCCTGGAAGGCAGCCGTCCCGTGTTGGTGGAAATTCAGGCCCTGGTGGCGCCCTCGCCCCCCGGCTCGCCCCGGCGCACGGTGGTGGGCTGGGACGGCAACCGACTGGCCATGGTGCTGGCGGTCCTTGATGCGCGCTGCGGGTTGGGCCTGGCCGGCCACGATGTCTATCTGAATGTCGCGGGCGGCCTGCGCATTGGCGAGCCGGCCGCCGACCTGGCGGTGGCGGCCGCGTTGGTGTCATCCATGATGGAAGTGCCGGTCCCGGTTGAAGCCGTGCTGTTCGGCGAGATCAGCCTGTCGGGAGAAGTCCGCGGCGTGGCACAGGCGGAATTGCGCCTGAAGGAAGCAGCCAAACTGGGCTTTACCAAGGCCATGACCCCGCCCACGCGGTCCGGACGGTCCGGCCAGAAAGGGGCTGGAAAAAGCAGCCTGCGGATCAGTGAAATCAGCCGCCTGCCCGAACTTGTGGAACTGTTTGCCTCGGATGGGGTGAAGGCCGTATAGAACCGATATGTTGAGCGAATTTCCCATAAACGTGACGGATTTGGTGATCCTGGTCCTGTTGTTGATCTCGGGCCTGCTGGCGCTGAGCCGGGGCTTTGTCAAGGAGGTGCTGTCCATTGCCGGCTGGGTCGCCGCCGCCGTGGCCGCGCTGACTTGGTTTCCGTTGCTGCAGCCCATCATCGAACGCTATGTGGAGCAGGCCCTGATTGCCGGCGGCATCGCCTTCGTGGTCATCTTCGTGGCCGTGCTGACCCTGGCCTCGCTGCTGTCCTCGGCCATTTCGCGCCGGGTACAGGGCAGCGAGATCGGCATCCTGGACCGTTCCCTGGGGTTTTTGTTCGGCCTGGCCAGAGGGGTTTTTGTCATCGCCCTGGCTTATCTGGTGCTGGTGCAGTTCCTCGCCGTGGAGGAGCAGCCCGACTGGCTGCGCCAGGCCCGCGCCATGCCGGCGATCGAATTTTCCGCCGCCACGCTGGCCCGCCTGGCCCCCGACGACATCGGCGATGGTTTGGCCGAAGTCGGCCAATTGGGCCGGGCAGGCAGCAAGAACCTTGATGCCACCTTGGACGGCGCCATCAAGGCCGGGCAGGCAGCCAAACGATTAAAGGCCGCGACCGCGGGCACAGACAAACGTGGTGAAAGCGGTTATACCCAAGGTTCGCGCCAAGACATGAACCGCCTTATCCAGAACCGGACGGACAATTGAAACAGCGCTCTCCAAACGACCAAAATCCACGGGCATCTGCTTTGAACCTGACCACGCACCCCTACAATATCGATGCCGCCGACAGTGACAAATTTCACGAGGAATGCGGCGTCTTTGGCATCATCGGCAGCCCGGATGCCGCCGCCAATACGGTGCTGGGATTGCACGCCCTGCAACATAGGGGGCAGGAGGCCGCCGGTATCGTCACCCATGATGCCGGCCAATTCTATTCCCACCGCAGCCTTGGCCAGGTCGGTGATAACTTCAATTCCGAGGCCGTCATATCCTCGCTGCCGGGGGATGCGGCACTCGGCCATAACCGCTATGCCACCACCGGCGAAACCGTGCTGCGCAACGTCCAGCCGCTGTTCGCCGAATTGCAGACGGGCGGTTTTGCCATCGGCCATAACGGCAACCTAACGAACGCCGGCACCTTGCGCAGCCAGTTGGTCCAGCGCGGCTGCATATTTCAATCGACCATGGATTCAGAGGTGATCATTCATCTGATCGCCACCTCGACCTATCACGACCTACTGGATCGGATGATCGATGCCCTGCGCTCCGTCGTCGGGGCCTACAGCCTGGTCGCCATGACGGACGATAAATTGATCGGCGTGCGCGACCCCATGGGCGTGCGGCCGTTGATCCTGGGCCAATTGGACGGCGCGCCGATCCTGACCTCGGAAACCTGCGCCCTGGATATCATCGGCGCCGATTTCGTGCGCGAGGTTGACCCCGGCGAGATCATCGTTTGCGGCCATGGCGGCATCGACGACATTGAAAGCATCAACCCCTTTCCCCCCGCCGCCCACCGCCCCTGCATATTCGAGTATGTTTATTTCTCCCGCCCCGACTCCATTACCAATGACCGCTCCATCTATGCGGTGCGCAAGGCCATCGGCACCTATCTGGCCCAGGAAAGCGCGGTGGCGGTCGACGTGGTCATCCCGGTGCCCGATTCCGGCACCCCGGCCGCGATGGGCTATGCCGAGGAAGCCGGCGTGCCGTTCGAATTGGGTATCATCCGAAATCATTATGTGGGCCGCACTTTTATCGAGCCGTCGCAGAATATCCGCAACTTCGGCGTCAAGCTGAAGCACAACGCCAACCGGGCCGAGATCGAGGGTCGGCGGGTGGTGTTGGTGGACGATTCCATCGTGCGCGGTACCACGTCCAAGAAAATCGTCCAGATGGTCCGCGATGCCGGCGCCCTGGAAGTGCACATGCGCATCGCATCGCCGCCCACGGCCAATCCCTGTTTCTACGGTATCGACACCCCCAGCCGCGAGGAATTGTTCGCCGCCAATTTCGACCTCGAAGCCATGGCGCGGGAAATCGGCGTCGACAGCCTGGCCTTTATTTCCATCAACGGGCTGTACCAGGCGGTTGGCGGCGCCGACCGGGATATCGGCGCACCGCAATATTGCGATGCCTGTTTCACCGGCGAATATCCGGTCTCGCTGGTCGATCTGGCCCAAGGGCGGGCGCCGGCGCAATTGTCGCTGCTGGCGGAACATACTTAAATGAGCGGCCGCCTGAAGGGCCGTGTGGCCCTGGTGACCGGTGCCTCGCGCGGCCTCGGCGCGGCCATTGCCAAGGCCTACGCGGCCGAGGGCGCCCATGTCATCGGCGTGGCCCGGACCACCGGCGCCTTGGAAGAACTGGACGACCAGATCAAGGGGCTGGGCGGCACGGCGACCTTGGTGCCCATGGATCTGGCCGACTTTGACGCCATTGATGATCTGGGCCGGCAGATCTTTGAACGCTGGGGTAAGCTGGATATTCTGGTGGGCAACGCCGCCATTCTGGGTGATCTCTCTCCCGTGGGCCATATCCGGCCGGAGGTCTGGCAGCGCGCCTTTGATTTGAACGTCACCGCCAACTATCGCCTGATCCGTTCCATGGACAGTCTGCTGCGCCGGTCCGATGCCGGACGGGCCCTGTTCATCACCTCCGGCGCGGCCCGCAGCCTGCCGCCCTATTGGGGCCTCTATGCCTCGACCAAGGCGGCATTGGAGGCCATTGCCCTGGTCTATGCCAAGGAAACCATGAAAACCAATGTTCGGGTCAACGTGGTCAATCCCGGCCCCACGCGGACGGAGATGCGGTCGGCGGCCTTTCCCGGCGAAGACCCAAGCCAATTGCCGGCCCCGGACCATATCGCCGAAACCATGATCGCCCTGGCAGAGCCGGGTTTCACCGAAACCGGCCTATGGATCGCGGCAGACGCCCAAACCACAGCGACCCAGTTAGCCAATTCCGGGGATAAAGAATCGATCCATTAGTGCAAGGGTGCGGTGATTAACTTAGAATCACGGGGCATTATTCATTACTCTTGCCGGAGGGAATACATCTACCGCACTGACAAGGACCGGAGGCCGTATGCAGAGCGCCTTTCACTTTGATACCAGCAAGATCGAATGGACCCATTTCCAAGGCAGTCCGCGGTTTGACTACCCGATTGACTATGCCGTGGCCGTGTTGGCGGCGCAGCCGGAACTGGGGGCGCTCGACCTGCTGGTGAAATGGGCGCCAAACGCCTATTGCCATTTTCATCGCCACCTGGCCGCCACGACCACCCTGGTACTGGCGGGCGAGCAATACATTCAGGAGACCGGGCCGGACGGCGAGGCCGTGCACATTGTGCGCGCCGCCGGTGACTATGCCCGCAGCCCAGGCGGCGACGTCCATATGGAGCGCGCCGGGGCCGATGGCCTGTTGGTGTTCTTCGGCATGCAAACGGCCGATGGCCGCCTGTTCGAGACCTTGGACAAGGACCATAATATCCTGGCCACGGCCACCATCGAGAATTGGGCCGCCGGACGGATCAAGGATTAACCGTATCAAGAAATTTGAGGGGAGGCAGTTGTGACGGCATTGATTTCGGCGGACAGCCATGTGGTCGAGTCAGGCGAGGTTTTTACCGGCCTGGCGGATAAATTCGGCGATGAAGCGCCCCGTGTCATGGACACGGAGGATCAAGTCGACGCCATCGTCATCCCCAAACGCGGCCTGCAAGGCACGGGCGCGGGTCGCCTTGGGCTGGCCGGGTTGCGCCTACGGGGGGGCGCCAAGCTGGTCCGCCGGCCCGGGCGCAAACCGGAAGTGGATGATCTGACGGATCCCGCGATCATGGAAATCCTCAAACAGGGCTACAGCGGCCTGCGGTTAGGCATCCGCTCTGGCGCGGCGCGGCCCGATGATCAGGACGCAGACGGCTTGTCGTTGGAGCTGTTGTTTCCCGGCTATTTCGCCATGTGCAGCCTGCCCAACGTGGAGCTACTGGTGGCCTGCCAGAAAAACTACAACGATTGGGTTTTCGACTACGCATCGGAGGCCAATGGCCGCCTGGAGGGCTTGGCCGCCATCCCCCTGCAGGATCCGGAGGCCGGGCTGGCGGAATTGCACCGCGTCATCGCCAAGGGCTTCAAGGGCGTTTGCATCCCCTGCACCTCGCCGGCGGAAAAACCCTATTTCGAGGCTTGCTACGACCCCATTTGGGCCCTGGCGCAAGAGGCAGGCATCCCCGTTTCCATGCATGTGGGCTGCAACGCCTATGTGCCCAGCCATCTGCGTCCGCCGACGCCGGACCCCCTGGCCGCCTATGCCGGTTCGGCGGCGGCCATCCAGCGCACCTTGGTGGAATTGCTTTGCCGCGGGGTGGCGGACAGATTTCCCAACCTGAAAATCGTGGCGGCCGAGTTCAACGCCGGCTGGCTGGCCCATTGGCTGGCCCGCTTGGACCAGGGCGTCGCGCGCGAGAACCGTTTTGGTCGGGGGCCGTTCATGGACCTCCGCCCCCTGGAAATCTGGCAGCGGCAGTTTTACGCCACCATCGAGGATGACAAGGCCGCCATTCTGACCCGGGAAATCCTCGGCGTGGACAACCTGATGTGGGGGGCAGATTATCCCCATTCGGATTCCACCTGGCCCTGCTCCCGCGAGGTTCTGGGCGAACTCATGGCGGACGTGCCGGCGGACGAAGTGCGGAAAATCACCCACGATAATGTGGCCGGCCTTTACGGCCTGAAATAGCCCCTACCGGCGCCCAAGACCAAAGCCGCTTCAACGCTGGGTCAGTTTGAATTCGATGCGGCGGTTTCGGCGGTTGGCGATTTCGCCAGAGCGGGCGTCGAGCGGCTGGAATTCGCCGAAACCCGTCGCCGCCAGGCGGTTGGCGGGCACCCCTTGCTCCACCAGGAACTTGACCACGGCAATGGCGCGGGCCGCCGAGAGTTCCCAGTTGGAGGGGAATTGCGGCGTGTTGATGGGGATGGCGTCGGTGTGGCCGTCGACCTGCAGCACCCAGTTGATCTCCACCGGGATCTGCCGGGCAATCTCGACCAGGGTGGTTGCCATTTGCGCAATTTGGGCCTGGCCCCCCACCTCCAACAGGGCCGAGCCGGAGCCGAACAGAACCTCGGACTGGAAGACGAAACGATCGCCGACAATGCGGACGCCCCGGCGGTCGCCGAGTATTTCCCGCAGCTTGCCGAAAAACTCGGACCGGTAGCGGGTCAACTCCTGCACCTTGCTGGCCAGCGCCCGGTTCAGGCGCCTGCCCAGATCGGTAATGGTCGCCTGGTCCTTCTGGTCCTTGGCTTCCGATGCTTCCAGGGCGGCGTTCAACTGCTGGATTTCCCGGCGCAGAGCCAGGATCTGCTGGTTCAAAAAGCCCACCTGTGCCTTTTGGTCCTTGGACAGCACCTGTTCCGCGTTGTAATCATCTTCCAGGCGGGTGTAGAGATCGAGCAATTCGGAGAGGCGGATTTCCCGTTCTTCAATTTCATTCTGCGCCAACAGGGTGCGTTCCCGTTCGCTGGCCAGCCGGGACTGCAACTCCTTGCTGCGATCCCGCATTTTACCCAATTGGGTCTCGCGGGTGGCCAGGTTCTGGCTCAATTTTCCGACCTGGGCCTCCAACGTGCCGCGCAATTTACGCAGGGCTTCCACATCCCGGCGCAGGCTCTCCAACTCCAACAATCGCCGCTGACTGAGCTCCTTGGAAATCAGCTCCCGGCTTTGGGCGGCGGCCAGGGCGTCTTCGGCATGTTCGGCACGGGTGATCATCTGACGCATTTGCACCTGCAGCTGGTCGCGGTCGGCGGCGGTGGTCTGCAGGGAGGATGATAACTGGGCGATATTGAGGCGCAGGTCGACGTTGGCCTGACGCTCCAGATCCAACAAATCAGCCAGTTCGGCGACCTGACGGTTCAGCCGGTTCAGGGCTTCGTCCTTGCCGGATATGGCCTGGGTCAACAACACCTGGGCCAGGACGAAAACCACCAGCAGGAAAATGATGACCATCAGCAAGGTGGCCAGGGCATCGACGAAGCCTGGCCAGATATTGGCCGTGCTGGCGGAATTATTGCGGCGTCTGGCCATGGCCGGTCAGATGTTTCTCATGGCGGGCGGCTCATCGGGCACCGATCATCGGTCCCGGCTCATCGGCCGTCCGCCATGGCGGCGATGGTGCGGGCCAGGAGTTTGATTTCGCTGCGCAACTCGGCCACGGTCTGATTACGGCCCTCGCTCAACTCCGCCAACAGCCGCACCACATAATTGTCCAGATTGCGCAGATGGCCGCGGCTGGCCTCGTCCAGGCCGCTTTCCTGGTTCTCCAGATGATTGGTCAGACTTTGCAGCACGGGGCGGATTTCCATCTGGTTCTCCGCCAGCTTGACCATCAGGCCCTGCTCCGTCTTCATCTGATCGGTCAGGATTGACAGCTTGTCGACCAGGGCCATCAGGGTGTTCTGGGCCGAACCCCGGCTCTCTTCCGAACGGGAAATGGTGCGCTGCAGATTTTCCAGGCTGTCGGCGGTCTGTTCCAGCAACGCCTGCACGTAAGCCGGCACCGATTGGTCGCCTTCCCCTATGCCGCTGCCCGAGGACAGGCGGGTATAGGACGACAGCCATTCTTCCAGGTCATTGTAGAACCGGTTCTGTGCCTGGCTGGCCTGTAATTCAAGGAAACCAAGCACCAGACTGCCGGCCAGGCCGAACAGGGATGATGAAAAGGCAATTGCCATGCCGTTCAGGGGCGATTGCAGGCCCTGCTTCAGATCCGAGAAAACGCTGCCGAAGTCCCCGGCCGCCATGGACAGGCTGCCAATGGTCTTGCCCACCGCGGCCACGGTCTCCAACAATCCCCAAAAGGTGCCCAACAAGCCGAGAAAGATCAGCAAGCCGATCAAATAGCGCGACAGATCCCGGCTTTCATCCAGGCGCGAGTGAATGGAATCCAGCATCGAGCGCATGGATAGTGCCGACAATGACATCCGCCCCACCGTGCGGTCCCCCAGCATGGTTGCCATGGGCGCCAGCAACTTCGGCTCCCGTTGGACGGAAAGCCCAGGCTCCGCGCGGCGAAAGGTTTCCACCCACTCCACCTCCGGGCGCAGCATCAGGACCTGACGAAAAGCATACAGGATGCCAAAACCAAGGGTGCCCAGGATCATGCCGTTCAAAACAGCATTGGCCTGAAAGGCGCGGATCAGAGGCAGATACAACAACACCGCCGCCGCCGCGACCAGGACCAGGAAAATCACCATCCGGACCAAATAGCGGTCGGGCCTGGTCATGGCGCTACTCCACTCATATCAATCCCCCTCAACAGGCCTGACCGACCAGGACTAGTGTCCTGGTTCAGAAATACGCCGTGTTTAGGACGGTCATACAAGCCCCTCGGCTAGGAGGGTGGTCCGCCGTGATGCGGGACATCATCAGGACCGCCCATCGTGCCAAAGGCGCGCCTTCGGCGCGACGTCCGAGGGGCTTGTATGACCGCCGAAACGGTCGTTTCTCAGGGCCTCCGGATGGCGTCGGAGTCCCTTGACGATGCCCCGCATCGCCGGCGGGACGCCTCCTACCCGGAGGCCCTGAGAAACGATCCTAAACATGACGTATTCCTGAAACAGGACACTAGATGCAGGTCGCAACGATGGGCCAGAAATCGGCGGCGGTCAACGAGGCGCCGCCGACCAAGGCGCCGTTCACATCATCGATGGCCATCAACTCAGCGGCGTTCGATCCCTTGACCGAACCGCCGTACAACAGACGCATGGCGGCACCGTCAGCGCGGAAGCGCCGCCGCAGCCTGGCGCGGATAAAGGCATGAACCTCCCGCACGTCATCCGCCGTGGGCGTCAGCCCGGTGCCGATGGCCCAGACCGGCTCGTAGGCCACGACGGTATTCTTCGCCGTGCAGCCCTTGGCTAGGGAGTCGGTCAACTGCTTGCCGATGACTTTCAGGGTTTGGCCGGCTTTACGCTCGGCGGCGGTCTCGCCAACGCAAATGATAACGGTCAGGCCCGCCGCCTGGGCCGCGTCCGCCTTCACCCGGACCTCTTGGCTGCTCTCACCATGATCGGCCCGGCGTTCGGAATGACCGACGATGACATAGCGGCAACCGCTATCCTTCAACATCGCAGGGGAAATGTCGCCTGTATGGGCGCCGCTGGCGTTGCCATGACAGTCCTGACCGCCGGTCGCGACACGGCTGCCCTTGAGCGCATCCCGCAAGGGCGCCAGCAAGGTCGCCGGCGGACAGATCAACACATCGCAGCCAGGCTTTGCAACCTTGCCCATGCGGGTCGCCAGCTTCTTGGCCTCGCGCAGCCCAGGGGATTTCAAGCCGTTCATTTTCCAGTTACCGGCAATGAGAGGGCGTGGTGTGGCGGCCATATTGGTCTATCCTTGTCTGCAACTGATCCGTGGGCAAGATGTAGCAGATTTCAGGGGCTGCGGATAATCGCAAAGGCGCCTTATATATACTTGCTCCCGGGCCGTGCGGTTTCTATGATGCCGCGCCGTTTCGGGGGCTGTGTCTTGTCCCTTGAAACACAGGTATTGGAATAGCAGTTTGGACCGGAACACAGCATGCTGAACGCCTTACGTCAAAGCTCGGGCTCTTGGGTGGTAAAGATTTTCCTCGGGCTTTTGGTGCTCAGTTTCGCGGCCTGGGGTATCGGCGATATCTTCCGTCTGGCGCCCGACGCCGCCGTGGTCACCGTGGGCGACACCAAGGTCAGCGGTTACGAATTCCTCAACGACTTCAACCGCCAGGTCCGGCGCATGCAGCAAAGCCTCGGCCCCGGCTTTGACTCGCAACAAGCACGGCAGTTGGGCATGGTGGATCAGGTCATCCAACAGGCGGTCACCCGGGCCCTCTATGATCAGGAGGTGGCGGAGCTGGAATTGACCATGTCGGATGCCGACATTGTCGCCTGGATCAGGAAGTCTTCCGCCTTCAAGAACAGCTTTGGGCAGTTCGACAGATTGCGTTTTGAACAGGTGATCGCGCAAAACGGCTTCAACGAACAAAGTTACATCGTCGCCTCGCGCCGGGATCTGTCCCGGGATCAATTATTCTCCTCCATCACCGCCGCCACGCGGGCGCCGGCCCCTGTGGTTGCGGCGTTCTATCAGTATCAGGGGGAGACACGCGTTTTCGAGGTCTTGAGCCTGCCTTACGACAAGGTCAGGGGGGTCGCGGCGCCCAGCGAAGCGGATCTGAATGCCTATCACACGGCCAACAAAAATCAGTTCATGGCGCCGGAATTCCGCACCTTGGCCTATTTGACCCTGCGGCCGGAAGACCTGCTGGACGAGACCCTGGCCAATGAACAGGAAGTCATCGCCGCCTATGAGGCCCGCCTGAACGAATTCACCACCCATCCCAGCCGGGTGGTGGAGCAAATCGTGGTGGCCGAGGAAGCCGAGGCCCGCAATATCGCCGGCCGCCTGAAAGACGGCGGTGACTTTTATGCGGTGGCCAAGGAACTGGCCGGCATGGACAAGGCCTCGGTCAAACTGGGCCGCATGATGAAAGTGGATTTACCCGAGGAAGCCGCCGAACACGTCTTTACCCTGGCCAGCGGCCAAATCGGCGAACCGGTGGAAAGCGGGCTGGGCTGGCATATCTTCCGGGTATTGGAAGTTACCGAAGGGAGGGCCAAATCCCTGGCCGAGGTGCGCGCGCAGCTGATCAGGGATGTGAAGCTGGAAAAAGCGGCGGAAACCATGATCGAGCTGGCCAACAAGATCGAGGATGAATTGGCGGCCGGCTCCTCGATCAGGGAAATCGCCCAAGGGCTGAACCTGAACCACGGCATCGTCGCCGCTGTCGACAGCCGAGGCCTGGGCCGTAACGGCAAGGCGGCGGCCGGGTTGCCGAAGGCGCCGGAATTCATTCGCGATGCCTTTGTCCTGCAGCCCGGCGATGACGGGGAACTGAAGGAATCCGGCGACGGCAGCTATTATCTGGTTCAGGTCGACAAGGTCATGGCGTCGACCTTGAAACCCATCAGCCGGGTGCGCGATGATGTGCGCAAGGCCGTGTTGGCCGAACGGCGGGCCAAGGCCGGTGCCGACCAGGCAGCGAAATGGGCGGCCGAGGCCCGAACCGGCAAAGCCTTGGCTGAACTGGCCAAGGCGGGTGCCACCAGCCTAACCACCTTGCAGCCCATGACCCGGCAAAGGACCGCCGCCGAACCCGCCCTGGGTGGCGAACTGGCCAAAAAACTTTTCGGGCTGCAAAAAGGTGACGTCGCCGAAGGGGCGGCGAGCAATGGCACCGCCCATTCCGTGGTGCGCCTCATCACTATCACCAGGGCCGACCCAAAAGCCGACAAGGCCGCCCGCGACCGGCTGGCCGAATATGTCCGCAACTCCATGACCCAGGACGTCCTGGCGCAATATCGGGCGGCCCTGCGCAAAAAATATGACGTTGAAATCAACGACCGCATTATCGATGCTTTGTTTGACGAGTTGAACGTACGGGGTTAAAGCTGTTGCGACTTGGCCGGCAAGTCCAGGCCAGCCCACGCCCCCACCCGGCCACCCACGGGATCATGATAAATGGTTGGCCGGGTGGGGGCGTGGGCTGGCCTGGAACCGCACCACGCGTTTTGGAAGACGCCAGACGATTGAGGTGTCATGCGACCGGATGTAATTGACCTTCGCGAATTTTACGCCACCCCCCTGGGCCAGGTGGCACGCAAGCTGTTACGCCGCCGCATCCGCCAGTTTTGGCCCGATGTGGGCGGCATGGATTTACTGGCCCTGGGCTACCCGTCCCCTTATCTGCGTCAATTCCAGGGCGAGGCCAGGCGGGTCCTGGCCTTTATGCCGGCCCAGCAGGGCGTTCACCGCTGGCCGGTGCGGGACCGCAATCAGGTGGCCTTGGTGGACGAGATGGAACTGCCCCTGCCCGATGCCAGCATCGACCGGGTGCTGATGGTGCACAGCCTGGAAAACACCGAACAGGTAGGCTCAATGCTGCGGGAGGTCTGGCGGATCTTGGCCTCGGGTGGGCGGCTGCTGGTGGTGGTGCCGAACCGGCGAGGGATCTGGGCGCGCATGGAGCGCACGCCGTTCGGTCAAGGCCATCCCTACAGTCCAGGGCAACTTTCCCGCCTGTTGCGGGACAATCTGTTTCAGCCCGGCGAGCGCGCCTCTGCCCTGCATTTCCCGCCCATAACCTCGTCCATGTTACTGCGCACGGCCGGCGCCTGGGAAAATCTTGGCCAGCGGTGGGGCAATGCCTTTGCCGGTGTTGTTTTGATGGAGGCGGACAAGCAGATTTACGCGGTTTCCGCCCGCCAGACCCAGGCCCGCCGCCGGCCCATCGCCCTGTCCTTGCCGGCCCGACCGACAGCAGCGATTGGGGGTGGGGTTGGCTTGAACGGCACCGCCCCGCGTGCGAGGTTGCCAAACAGCAAGTTCCGGATGCACGGACCGGGTTGGAACGTCATTACGTTGCCGGCCCTTGGGCGGGGAGAAGGTTAATGCGCGCCAAATATCTTACCACTTTGTTGCCCGCCGCTTTCGCTGCCATGGGCTTTGCCGTAGCGCCATTGCCGGCCCTTGCGGCGCCACAGATGATGGGTCTGGTCGCATCCAACGCGGCCGTGCCCATGCAGTGCAAGCAGGGACATTGTTTCGCCGAACTGACCGCGTTTTGCCTGCAGCCGCTACGCGCCTCGCCCTTGCGGGGCACGGCTTATACGCTGCATGATGCCTCGCGCGTGATTGCCTACGCCACCACCAAGGATGGCCGCCGGATCGAGCTGAACGTCGAAAAACATCTGCAGATCAAGGCGGAACGTAGTCATGTTGCCGTCCGTATCGGCATGTCGGCGCAAACCATGCACCGTCTGGGTCTGCGCCAGATACATGTGAAGGTGGCCCGCAATGCGACCCTGGTGCCGGTGAAAGGCGACGTCTTGCCTCAATACCCGGATGAAATTGCCACCGCCGCCGGTGCCCTGCGGGCAATTGGCGCCTCCTACGTGGATCGCGAACAGCGCTGGATGCCCGTGGCCCGCATGGCCAACCGCCTGATCAATGCCCTGCCCGACGGCGGCCGGGTGAACGAGCAACGGCGGACCGGTCTGTGGCAGGACGTCATCGGCCCGAATGATTTCAACGGCACGCCGGCGGGTACGCAAGAACGCTTTCGCGCCCTCTACGACCATTGTCAGGACGCGGTTGAAATGATCCGTGTGCCCAACATGCGCCGTTGCCTGGAAGCCAAACACGACAGCCTGGTCGGCGGCTTGAACAACGTCTATTGGCAGGCCGTCAAAAGCGGAAGTTAAGCCTCCGACCTCCCCCTTCTGGTGGGCCTGGGCAATAGCTGTCCTTGGCAGTTGGGACAAATGCCGTCCATGTCTTCGCCGCATGGGCTGCAAAATGTGCACTCGTAGGAACAGATTAACGCGGTGACGGCTTCGACCGGCAGCGGGATTTGACAACGTTCGCATTCCGGCCGCATTTCCAGTGCTATGACAAATATCTCCCCAGGTTATTCAACTAACATTTGGCAATTTTCTTGCGGTTTGTCGCGGTTCGCCATTGCCAGCCGGGCCTGGATTGGCCTGGCAGCCGCCCCCATAAGCGGGGTATCAAAAACGCTTGGAGACGCCGAAGGTTGCGGACCAATTGGTGTAGCTGTAGTTCAAAAAATTTGAATCCACCACGGTTCGCGCCAAGGTAGTGGTAATCGACAATTCCTCTGTCACGGGAATGGAGGTCAGCAGGGTTCCACGAATCTCTGTATCCTTGCGTCTCTTGATGGAATTTACGGACGGATCAGGTGCGTGATAGCGGCTGTACAGAACCTCGGCATTAAACGACGTGGTCCAGGCGCCGGTCTTGATCTTGAACAACGGATCATGGGTCAAACTAGCGCCCAGCCCAAAGGAAAATTCCGTGTTGCCGTTCAGGCTTTCCACGGCGTCCGAATTCTTGACGCCGGCGGACGTGGTGAACATGAGATTTTCCATGGCCTGATGGAAAACACTGAATTCCAGATCGGCTTCGGTGCCATTTTGCAGCCGTGCGGTGGTCCGGCCGGCGTCCGCGCGGTATTTTTTGATCGCCACGGAAGTGGCCACGGAGCCATTGGTCTTTTGCGAAAACTGTTTGTCGATATCAATCCCGGCGCCGATGGCATGATAATAATGCGAATTATCGAGATGAACTATCGAGGCGACGATATGCGGCCGCCATGAGGCACTCTCTACATATTCACGCAAGAACTGACCCCGGGGGCCGACTGACAGTTCGGTGAACACCAAGTCCAACTGATGCTGATTGGTTTGCTGGGAAACATAGATCAGCAGATCCGTTTCCAGGACGTCGCCGCTGTGCACCTGGGGGTCATAGGTATGGCGGAAATTCACCGAAAGGAAACCGTTGTAATCCGGCCTCTGGGTAAACTGATTATCCAAAATTCCTTCGCCATCAAGCAGACTGATGGCGGCGCGTTCCGGACCGGCGTTGGCATTGTTCTAATACCGCAAACCGCCATAAACCGAGCCGGAAAAACGATGCTTGGACAGCCGGTCGTCAATATCATCCAGAAACACGGCGACCCGGGCGCGCACGTCGTCGGGTACATTGTCCCCTTTCACGGCGCGGGTCAGATAGCTGCGCGCGATCACGTAGGAGCCAAGACGGAAATACAATACGCCTAGTTCCAGGTGCACGCGGGGCAGATCCGGATTGTACAGCAACATCCGTTCCAGGGCGCTGATAGCGGCCTCATAATCGCCGATCTGTATGCCTAATTCCGCATACTTGAACGATTTATCCAGATTGGCGGGGTCCAGCAGCATGTGCTGAAAGGCCTGCTCGAACTGTTGCTGCAATTCACCGGCGGCATTGGTTTGGGCCCGTCCTTGGGAACCCGGCAACAGCCAAATCGCCGCCAACAGACCAAATACCATGGCCACCCGCTGCGACATGCCCTTTCTCAACCGACCTCCCCCCACCGTACAACGTCCTCTCAACCTGACGAACCCACGTGAATATCCAATGTAGTACAAAAATTTTAGGGGCTGACCCAGATAACGCCAATGAGGTGTTATTATGGTCCGCATGCGGAAGAGCAGATTGAGCCAGGCAAAACAGTACCGGTTAATGGAACATTTTGTTGCCGGCACGACGGCGCGGTGCGCGGCAGCACTTGTCGG
>JAYGEA010000017.1:0-23245 GCA_046582635.1 Alphaproteobacteria bacterium | reverse complement strand
CATGGCTGATTACACCGAAGGGGACATCGACGACATCATGTGGGCCGTCAACTCAACACCCCGAAAATGACTCGGCTATCGAACGCCCGCCGAGGCTTTCCTCGAAATCCTTCGAATTGCACTTGAGATGTGAATCCAGCGGGTACCTTTAATGGGTGCCAACGGAGTCTGGGGGGACGGGGGAGCGGGTGGTTCAGAGTGCTTTGAAAATGCGCTAAATAATCCGTTCGGTGGGCACCCGGCGCACATCCATTTCATAGTCCAGGCCAACCACCGGCGGGCGGGCATAATACCAGGTCAACCCGGCCATCGCCGCGCCCCGAGCTTCGATTTCGCTGGCGAAAAACGGATGCAGGTCATGCACGGTGTAGACCTGGGAAGTGGCGGCGTCGGGCCAGCCAAAACCCAGGGCCGCCATGCGGGTTTCCATGGTTTTCAGGACGGATTGCGCTTTTTCGGTCATGGCCTGGGCGGAGGTCTCGCCCAGGCGGACGATGCGCTCGGCATAATCCCCCGGCGCTTCCCGTGCTTCGGCCGAACCGGCGATGACAAAGCTTTTCACGTTTTTATCGTCAGACGGCACGGTGTAACAGAAGGCTTCGAACACAGGTTCGGCGGGCGGATGGATTTCCGGGCAGACGTTGGAGCGGGCGACGGGGTTTTCGTCATCCTTGAAAATACCCCAGCGTTCCAGGGTGCCCACATAGACCCGGTTGAAAGCGATGAAGCCCGCGTCGTCAAAGGGCGCGGGCGAACGCAGTTCACAGGCGCAAAATGATGTGAAGGGCCGGCCCTTGGCCGTCAGATAAGCTTCGATATCCCGAAAGCCAGCCTCGATCGGGCGCGGCTCGGCAAAGCGCACGCGCTCAATGACATAGCCGGGCTGGGCCGCAACACCGCCCGAATATTGGAATGGCCCCCGCACATAGCGGTAGCCACCCGGTTCAAATACAGCCGTTTCAGCCATTTATAACTCTCCACATTTCAAGACCGCTCACGCTACACCATTGCCCCATGGACGCCAAAGCTGCAATTGGGACTCGCGGTTATTTTCTAATAAGTGTTAGAAAAGGTCAGTAGACAATTTTTGTCAATTTGGAGGAATGCGCAGTGCGTGTTGGATTAGTTCATAAAGTTGGGGTGCGGGCATGAGCGATCGCACCATTAGAGGCAAGGTTGCCGCCGTCGGCATTGGCGAGAGCACCTACTACAAGCACGGCCAGTCGCCGGACGCGGAATTCGTCCTGGCCCTGCAGGCCATCATGCGGGCGGCGGAGGACGCGGGCATCGATCCAAAAGAGATCGACGGTTTCGCCTCCTATTCCAACGACCGCAGCGACCCCTCCCGCATCGCGGCGGCCCTGGGCATTCCCGATTTGAAGTTTTCCAACATGCAGTTCGGCGGCGGTGGCGGTGGCGTGGCGGCGGCCGTGGCCAACGGCGCGGCGGCTGTTGCCTGCGGCTATGCCGATTGCGTCGTGGTCTTCCGGGCCCTGGCCCAGGGGCAGTTTCAGCGCTTTGGCCAGGCCGCGCCCGCACCGACGGTTTCCGGTGATCCCGCCTATCTGGCGCCCTACGGCGTGATGTCGCCGGCGCAGAAGTACGGCATGCGCGCGACCCGGTTCATGCATGACCATGGCGTCAAGAACGATGTCCTGCGCGCCATTGCCATGACCTCCTACCAGCATGCCCAAAACAATCCCCGCGCCGTGATGCATGGCCGGCCCCTGGATGCCGAAACTTACGATAACAGCCGCTGGATCGTGGAGCCCATCAACCGCCTGTTCGACTGCTGTCAGGAAAACGATGGCGCGGCGGCGATGATCCTGGTATCGGCCGAGCGGGCCAAGGATCTGCGGCAGAAGCCAGCCTATATTCTGGGCGCCGAACAAGGCTCCGACCATCGCTGTGGCGCCTCTGTATTGAATGCCACCAACTTCGGCTCGTCATCCTTCGCCACCGTGGCGCCGCGTCTGTACGAGACCGCCGGCGTCAGCCCCGGCGATATCGATGTGCTGCAAAGCTACGAGAACTTCACCACCGGCGTGATGATGGCGGTAGTCGAACATGGCTTTTGCCAGCCGGAGGAATGCAACGAGTTCTTCACCGTGGAAAACCTCGCCGCGCCCACGGGCAAGGTGCCCCTGAACACCTCGGGCGGCAACCTGGCGGAATGTTACATGCATGGCCTGGGCTTGCAGCTGGAGGCGGTGCGGCAAATTCGCGGGCAAAGCTGTAACCAGGTGCCGGACGTGAAAATCGCCATGAACATCGCCGGCCCCATGGTGACGCCGGTCAGCAGCCTGATCATGGGCGCCGAAGAGACATTGTGAGGAGACATTGTAATGAGTGAGAGTTATTTGCCCGCCGGGATGCCGGCGCCCGTCCCCGCGGCCGATGGCCTGGACCTGCCCTATTGGGAAGGTACCCGGCGCGGCGTGCTCATGGTGCAGCGCTGTGGCAACTGTAGCAATTGGCAATGGGGCCCGGAATGGATGTGCCACAAATGCAATTCCTTTGATATCAAATGGCAACAGGTGGACGGCACGGGCGTGATCTATAGTTGGGAGCGGCCCTGGCATCCGGTGCATCCCGCGTTGAAGGAACGGGGCCGCTATACGGCGGTGCTGGTGGAGCTGCCCCATGCGGGCAATATCCGCATGGTCGGCAATCTGCTGGGTCCGGATGATCAGGACGTGGTGATTGGCATATCGGTGGAAGCGGTGTTCGAACCCCACGACGATGCCGCGACGCCATACACCTTGGTGCAATGGCGCCTGACCGATTAGGGAAGAGGAGAAAAATAAATGAGCGAACAAATGCACGTTGACGAGGCCAACGATTGGCGACTGGAGACCCCGGGAACGGAAGGCTGGCCGCGCACCGCGCGGGTCGATGACCCGGATAAATATCTGATGGTCTCCGCCGACACCCACGCCAACGAGCCGGCGGATTTGTGGGCCACGCGGATCGAGCCGGAATACCGCGACCGCATCCCCCACATCGAAACGGATGCCAAGGGCGATATGTGGAACGTGGTGGAAGGTTACCGCCCCACCAAGATCCGCATTGCGGCCATGGTCGGCCAGGACAAGGAGCGCAACGGCTCCGGCGCCACCATTGCAGGGCGCCAGGCCGATCACCAGCGCGACGGCATCGATGCCGAGGTGATTTTCCCCAACAAGGGCCTGGCCATGTGGGCCACCCCCGATCCGGTCTTCGCCATGGCGCAATGCCGGGTCTGGAATACCTGGGCCTGGGAATTCTACGGCCCCAACAACGACACCATGTCGCCCATGGCCGCTTTGGGCACCGGCGATATCCCCGGCACCCTGGCGGAAATCGAGCGGGTTGCGAAATTGGGTTTCCGCGGCCTGACCCTGCCGTGCAAGCCGATTTTCGGCAGCCACGACGTGGATGACCCGAACTATAACCTGCCCATGTACGATCCCATGTGGGCCCTGCTTGAAGAAGTCGGCCTGCCGATCACCTTCCACGTTTCCACCGGGCGGGACCCCCGCGCCTCGAAAGGCAACGGCGGCGCGGTGATCAATTATGTCTCCCATTCCCTCAGCCCGACCATTGAGCCCTTGGCCAACTTGTGCGGCTCCGGCGTCTTGGAACGCTTCCCCAAGATCAAGTTTGCCTTGATCGAGGCTGGCATCGGCTGGATCCCCTGGGCGTTGGAGGCCATGGACGAGGCCTACCGCAAACATCATTTCTGGGTGCGGCCAAAAATGAAGGGCCTGCCTAGCGATTATTTCAAACAGCACGGCGCGGCCGCCTTCCAGGAGGACCCGGTGGGCCTGGCCCTGGTGGAACAGTTCGGTTTGACCGACAACATGATGTGGGCCAATGATTATCCGCACCACGAAGGCACCTGGCCCCATTCGGCCGCCGCCATCGAACGCACCATGTCGGGGATTACGGACGAGACCCGGGCCAAGATCCTGGGCCTGAACGCCAACCGGGTGTTCAATTTCGGCCTACCTGAAAAACCCAACCGGGCCGTAGCATAAATAGAACCCATTTGGGTATAGCAACGACGTCGGGCGAGGCCATGATCATGGGTCTCGCCCGAAGTCTTTCAGCATCGGCGCGAAGATTATAAACGAGGGGAATTCCAGAATGGCTGTTGAACTGCGCAATGCGGTGGCCGAGGACGAAGGGCGGTGCGCCGCATTGCTGACCGAATTGAAATCCGCCACCCGATCATTGCCCGTCCGCCCCTTGCGGGAATCTTTTCGGCAGCTGCTGGGCAAGGAGCGGGGCGAAATAATTCTCGCTGTTGAAGGTCCGGATATTCTTGGCATGGCCACGGTGAGCTACAATCTGGCCCTGCGGTACGGCGGCGAATATTGCCAGCTGGAGGAATTGATCGTGACGCCCGCGGCCCGGGGCAAGAATGTGGGCGGCCTATTGGTGCGGGGCATTGTTGACAATGCCAGGGCACGGGGCTGCGCCGAAATCGGGCTGTACCTTTTGGAAACGACGGAAAATAACCGGCCGTTCTATGAGAAATACGGCTTCAAGGTGATCGGCACTGAAATGCGCCAGACATTGGCGGACCCGCCGGCATGACGGACATTTTTCAGATCGGACAGTGACGTCAGGCCGTCGACATCTCTTCATACTGCGGCAGTTGGTCCGTGATCTCGTACCAGGGCGCCATGGAGCCGGTGAATATGTGATCGCCGGCGCCCCAACCCGGATCACCTGGATTATGATCCAGGCTGCCCAGGGGGATGACGACGACATCCATCTCTAGCCGAAGCCTTGGCATGCCGGAGCCGCAAATCCGGCAAAAAGTCACGGTGTAGGATTTCGCTTCCGGGACTTTGTAGGAAACCAGCAAATCTTCGCCGCGCAGAAACCTGAAACCGTCAATCGGGACAAAGCCGTTGGTGGTGTGCGCCGCCGCCCTGGCCTTGCGGCAGCGGGAGCAATGGCAATTGTGCACCACCTTGAACGGTTGGCTGAGTTCGAACGCGACACCATCGCACAAGCACGAGCCATGCAAATGCCCCGGTGTCTCGGCCCCTCGCGCGGGCATGGGCGATGCCTCCTCGCCCGCCGCCGCCGGATAGGCATCGTGTTGGGGCAGATCGTCATTGATGGGGTGCCAGGCCGCCTTGGAGGCGGTGAAGATATGCATGGCGGGGCGAATGCCGGGGTCATCGTCCAGGCAGCCGGCGGGGATCACCGCCCGGCTGCCGACCAGCATGGGCACCACCGACCCGCAAGTGGCGCAAAAGGCGCGGGGCAGGCGCGGCGAACATTGATGCTGACGGATTTCATCGGCACCGGCCAGCAGGCGGTAGTTCCCGGCCGCCGTGGACACATACGTGGCAAATGGCGCCCCATGGGCCTTGCGGCAGATGGAACAATGGCAATGGCTCATATGACCCAAGGGGCCGTCAACGTCCCACCGAACCGAATTGCAAAGACAACTGCCCCTGATCACCGCCGCACCCCTCCTGCCTATCGATTTTTGCCGGCGCTCAATTTTTCCCAATCAAACAGCGAAGGCTCCTTATCCTTGAACCGCTGCACCGCCGCCTTGTGATAGGGCGTGACCAGAGCCATGCCTTGGGCATCGGCTTCCAATTCCAGCAGCGTGCGATGGTCCAGATTGAAGGACTGGTTCAGGACGTTTTTCGACATGCCGATGGCCGCGGTGGAGGCATGGCGGAAGCGGCCGGCGAATTCACGGACCTCGTCCATGGCCGTGTCTTGCGGCACGATATCCAGGATCAAACCAAGCTCCTTGGCCTCCTCGGCGCCAACCTTGCGGGCCGTGAAAACCAGTTCCTTGGCCCGCTGCAGGCCGACCAGTCGGGGCAGAATATAAAACCCGCTCCAATCGGGGACCGCGCCGATGCGGCCAAAGGCCTGCATGAACATGCCTTTGGGCGTGGCGAAGACGAAATCCGCGGCAAGGGCGAAATTGCACCCGGCGCCCGCCGCCGGACCATCGACCAGCGAGATCACCGGAAGCTCGATATGGGCCAGATCATAGATCAGGTCATGGTCCGACCGCAGTCCCTGGCGGGTCATCAACGCGGTGCGCTCATCGCTGCCCATGCCCTTGATATCACCGCCGGCACAAAACGCACCGCCCGCGCCCGTGAGGATCAGCGCCTTTATCTCTGCACCCGCCTGTTCTTTCACCACCTTGAGGGCGGTCCGCAAATCATCCCGCATTTCCGGGCTTAGGGCATTGCGGGCCTCGGGCCGGAACAATGTAATGGTCGCGATTTCGTCGCTGATGTCGAATTTTATGTGGGTAAAATCCATGTTGATGGACTCCTTTGCATGGGCGCTGAAGACAATTTATCCGTTCGGTTATCCTCCACCTCGATTTCGTCGGCGGGGAATGGCCGCACCCAATCCTCGAACGCCGGGGCGTCGGCGCCGGGCCGGTCGATGCAGACGTACAGCATGATGCCCGGCACTTCTTTTCTGATGCTTGCAACCGCAGCCTCGAAAATACTGTGATAGAACAGCACTTCGCAGTCGAAACCCTGCAGGGCGTGGATGTTTTCTTCCAGGGCATTGCCGGGATTGATCGGCACCCAGGCTAGGCCCGCCCGCAGGAATGACAAGGCGCACGTGAAGGCGACGGGATCGTTGATGCTCAAGACGGCGCCACGGGCGCCATGTTTGAAGCCTTCCCCCAGCAAGCCGTTGGCGGTACGCAGGGTAAGTTCACGCACCGTGGCATAGCTATATTCCTGACCCGTTTCATCCTGCCCTGGGTCGTCCTGGACCAGGCAGACCGCGTCCGGGTTCCGGTCATGTCCATTGTCAAAAAAATCGATCGGCCGCATCTGAATTCCTCCCCGTACCCCGTTATCGTAACGCGAAATTACCAAGGGGCGCAATTTCAAGGCTCCGGCCTTGCTCTCGTTGATGATTTGCCGGACAGTGCGGAAAACACGGGAGGCGGGACGACAGATGCGCTATGGAATTTACTTGCCCACGCGGGGGCCCCTGGGCAACCCCGACGACATCGGCACCATCGCTACCACGGGCGAAAAGCTGGGCTATGCCACCATCGTCTTTGGCGACCACATCGTCTTCCCGGTGGAAGTTTCTTCGCCCTACCCCTATACGGTGGACGGCGGTTTTCCGGGCGTCGGTGATGCCTTTGAGCAATTGACCTTGATGAGTTTCATTGCCGGTATCACAACAACGTCTCGCCTGGTTACCTCCGTGATGATCCTGCCCCACCGCAATCCCCTGGCCACGGCGAAAATTCTCGCCACCATCGATGTGCTGTCCAAGGGCCGGGTCACGGTGGGCGTCGGCGTTGGCTGGATGCGGGAAGAGTTCGAGGCGCTCTCCGCCCCCGATTTCGATAAACGCGGCGCGGTCAGCAACGAATATCTGGAAATTTTCAAGAAATGCTGGACCCAGGACCCGGTCTCCCACGAGGGCGAGTTCTATTCTTTCAAGGAACTGCGCTGCTTGCCCCATCCGGTGCAAAAACCCCATCCCCCCATCTGGATCGGCGGCCACAGCCGCGCCGCACTCAGGCGCGTGGCGAAATATGCCGATGGCTGGCATCCCGTGGGCGCCACCTCCGCCTCGCCCCTGCCGCCCGGGGAGTTTCAGAACCTGCTGGATCAATTGAAGACGATGATGGAGGCCGAGGGGCGGGATTTCGATGAATTGACCATTTCCTTCAAGGCGCCGTCCTATGATCCCGGCCGCGTGCCGGAAGGTCACGACCGCCTGCTCTTTACCGGCGAACCTGAACGCATCGCCGAGGATATTCGTGCCTATGAAGCCATGGGCGTCGCGGAGGTCGTGTTCGACTTCCGCACCCCGCCGGTTGGGAAAACCGTGGAAAACATGGAACACTTCATGCAGGAAGTTGTGCCGCTTGTCGCTTGATCAGAGAACCGGTGGTTCGGATCAAGCTTGAAAAGCGCTGATCACGCCAATTCGGCCAGAATTTCCTCTGTATGTTGGCCAAGTTTCGGCGATGACGGGGTCACGCCGATGGTGCCGTCCGCGAACTTGAACGGCGGGTTTGGAACCTGGAAGCCGCCATCTCCGTCGGGCACGTGGGCCATCAGGCCGCGGGACAGGGTTTGCGGGTCGGCCATGGCCTCGCTGACCGTGCGGTAGCGGGAACAGGGTACGCCGGCCTCGGTCAACGTCGCCTCCGCCTCGCGCGCGGTACGTTCAGAGGTCCAGCTTTCGATAACATCGATCAGGGCCGGCCAATGGGTCCGGCGCTCCGGGCCGTCAATGAAGCGTGGGTCCGACTTCCATTCCGGATGGCCCATGGCATCGGCCATGTCCTCGAATATTCTTTGCCCGATGGGCACGATGATGATGAAGCCGTCGGTGGTCCGGGTCGGGGTGAACAGGGGGCGCGGCGGACCATCGGGGAACTGGGCCGTTTGGGTTTCGTAGATCAGCAGATTGATCATGGCATCCATCATGGCCACGTCGATGAACTGGCCCGTGCCATGGCGTTCACGGCCCAGAAGTGCTGTCTGGATGGCGCCGAAGGCAAACAGGGCGGCCATGACATCGGCGGTGAAGATGCCGGATTTCTCTGGCTTGGTCAGCTCGTCCTGGTAACTCATCTGGGCCAGATCCAGACCGCTGCCGGCATGGATGATGGGGGCATAGGCCGGCTCGCGCGAGCGCGGACCGGTCTGGCCGAAGCCTGATATGGCGCAATAAACCAGGTCCGTGCGGCCGGCCGCCAAAGTGTTGTACTCCAGGCCAAGGCGCGCCATCACGCCGGGGCGGAAATTTTCCACCACCACGTCGGCGCTGGCCACAAGCTTCAACGCGGCCTGGCGCCCCTCTTCGTAGCGCAGGTCCAGTACGACGCTTTTCTTGCCGCAGTTAAGATGCGCGAAATAGGTCGAGGCGCCGTCGCTCATGGGCGGGACGATGCGAATTTGGTCACCGGCCTCGGTCTCGATCTTGATCACTTCGGCCCCGCAATCGGCGAGCAGGCGGGTACAATAGGGGCCGGCGATGACCGTGGTGAAATCGATCACCCGCAGTCCGGCCATGGGCGCTGTTGGGGCCGCTGTTGGCATGTGTGGGGGTGTCCTTCTGATCGGCGACAAACTATGTGGATAGTTTCTACCAGCGCGGATTGGATTTGGCCAATCAGCCGCACCGGGTAGCGGTTATTTGGCCGGGTGCAGGCGGCGCCAATGTTCGGCGATGGCCAGACGGGAGGTGATCCAGACGTCGTCGTGGGCCGTGATGTGATCCAGCAGGCGGGCCAGACCGGCGGCCCGGGCCGGGTGGCCCATGAGACGCATGTGCAGGCCGATGGACATCATCTTGGGCTGGCTCAACCCTTCGCCGTACAGCATGTCGAACCCGTCCCTGACAAAGGTGAAAAAATCCTCGCCATGGGCGAAATAGCCGCGCCCGAATTTACTGTCGTTGTGGGTCAGGCTGTAGGGCAGCACCAGATGATCCCGGCCCTCCACCTCTGTCCAATAGGGCAACTCGTCATTGTAGGCGTCGCTGTCATAGAGGAAGCCGCCATGTTCCACCAACAATCGCCGCGTGTTGAGGCTGGGCCCGGTGCGGCAATACCAACCGGGTGGCGGCGTCCCGAACATCTTGGTCAGGGAGGCAACGGCCTTGGCGATATGTTCGCGCTCCTCCCGCTCCGACAATTTGTAATGCTCGATCCAGCGCCAGCCATGGCAGCAGATATCATAGCCGCCCTGGCGAATGGCGGCGGTAACCTCGGGGTTGCGTTCCAGGGCCAGGGCGCAGGCAAAGATGGTCATGGGCAGATCGCGTTCCTGAAACAGCCGCAACAGCCGCCAGAAACCGACCCGGCTGCCGTATTCGAACATGCTCTCGGCGGCCAGGTCCCGCTCTCCGTGGGGCACGGCGGAGCTGGGCATTTCGGTCAGGGACGCCTCGGAAAAGCCATCGCCGTCGGGCACCGAATATTCCGAGCCCTCTTCATAATTGAAGACGAAATTGACCGCCAGGCGCGCGCCCTTGGGCCATTGCGGATCGGGGGGCGTCTGCCCGTACCCGATCAGATCACGTGGATAATCATTTGTCATTTCAGGTCTCACTCCCGCCGGTCATCAAGCACATAGTACGTGCTTCGGCCACCGCCACACCGCAACAAATACCCGCGTTCCACAAGCAACTGAAAATCCAGTTTTCGAGCCGCCAGGGAACGGTTGGATATTTTGCCATATTCTTGCTGGCGTATGCTGCCATGTTCCTCGATGTAGTTGAGAAGGCGTAAGTGATGCGCTTCAAGGCGGGGCGGGGCATTGTCCGGTAGCGCCGAGCGTACCCGACGCAGTTCATCAAGAATACCATCGGTGAAAAATTCCAGCCACGAGGAAAAATCGATTGCCGCCTGTATTTCGTAATAATCGCCGCGCAGACCAAACGCGGCGAAATAGCGGCTTATGTTGCGGTTGTAATAGTTCTCGAAGGAGAAAACCTCAAATATGTCCAAACCGCCCTGTCCCAAGATTGCGGTCGACAACAACCGCGCCGTGCGGCCATTGCCGTCCATGAAAGGATGGATGATGACGAATTGGCGGTGGAACAGGCCGGCCAGGATAACTGGATCAATTTCCCTGTCATTTTCACGAATGAAGTCCGCTAGATCTTTTGCCAAATGCCGGACATCCGGATAATCTGGCGGGATAAAGATCGTGTTCTCGGGCTGGCGGGGGTCGCGTATCAATACCGGTTCCAGGCGGGTCTTGCCAACGTGACCCGGATGATCCATCAATCCATCAACGACGACGGCCTGAATGGCTTCCATGGTCGCCAGATTCAAACGAAAATCTCCGGCTTCGACCTGGGCATGAATGATCCGCAGGGCTTTATTATAATTCAGCACCTCCCGTTCGGTATCCCGGACGTGGGTCGGATCAGCCTTGAGCAGCTGTTTTACGTCCGTTAGGGGTAAGGGATTGCCTTCGATGCTGGTTGATGCATGCGAGGATACGGCGCGGGCCTCTTGTTCCAGCATGGCAATCGCCCGAACCGACAAGTTCAGCGACTTGATATCGCCGATTGCTTCACCAATGCGCCTCATGGTGACGATCAACCTGTTGGTGATGGTGAAATTCGGCTGCCAGGACATAGCCGAATAATAGCTGATTATTAGCCGAATAGCACTCTGTTCTAGTTCATAAGGCCATAGAACTTGCCAGCGTTCTCGCAGGTGATTTTGCGTACGGTATCGGCGGGCAGGTGGCCGAACTGTTCCTCGATATAACGCGAGGATTCGGGCCAGACCCCGTCGCCGTGGGGATAGTCGGAGCCCCACATCAGGGTTTCCACGCCCATCTCCTCGATCAACTTGGTGCCGACTTTATCGAACTGAAAGGTGGCCTTGCATTGCCGCTTCCAATAATCCGAGGGGCGCATGGACATGGGCAGATCGGTGAAGCGGTCTTCCCATTCGAAATCCATGCGTTCCAGCATATAGGGGATCCAGCCGCAGCCGCTTTCGCCAAAGGCCACCTTCAGGTTGGGATAGCGTTCCAGCACGCCGCCGGAAATGATCGCCGCGACAATGTTGACCAGGTTCATCTGAAAGCCCGAGACCACGGTAAAAAACGCCGGGCGCCGGGTTTCCGGGGTCAAATTCGCCAATTGCTTGGGGTCAATGGCGGGAAAGGTGTGGAAATGCAACGGCAGGCCCACGTCATCGGCGGCCCGCCAAAGGGGTTCCCACATGGGGTCGTACATGGGCGCCATGTCCCAGGAACAGGACAGCTCCAAGCCGCGCAGACCGGTATCGACGACCCGGTAAATCTCCTTTTGCGCGGCATCGATATCGCCGTAGGGCAGACAGGCCAGGCCGATGTGGCGCTCGGGATAATGGCTGCAGAAATCCGCCAGCCAATCGTTATAGATCCGGAACATCTCGGTCGAGGCTTCGTGATCCGCCAGCTTGGTGGCGGCACCCAGAATGCCGTAGATCACTTCGGCATCGACCTCGTCCATCAGCATGTCCTTGAGGCGCAGGTGCGGATCGGAGATGCGGCGGATATCGTTCTTGCCGTCCTCGTACAGATTGGTCGCCGCCATCAGATCGGCGCGGGCATGGCGGCCCGGCTGATACTTCGCGCCGGCCGGCCCGACGCCGTTTTTCAGGCCAAAGGAGGTGCCATTCTTCGAGGTCCAATAGGGGCCGTCGGGGCCATCCACCACATAGGGCATGCGTGCCTTCATGGCCGGCGTGGCCTCTTCCACGAACAGTTTCGGCGGCATCCAGCATAAATCCACGTGGCTGTCGGCGGAAATGCGGTTGTATTGCATGGTCATCCTCCATTGCGCTGTTCAGACCAGCATATCACTGTTTCTTGGAATTAACGCGGCATGCCCGCTTTGTGCAGGGCATCAATGATGTAGGCAAGTTCATCGGCTATGGCCGGGGCTGCAGCTTCATCCTGATCCATCAGGCGGGTATAGCCCACGATGTCGGCGGCGAAAATCGCCGCCAACCGCCGCCGTGGACGCTGTTCAGCCATCTAACCGCATGTTATCGATTCGTCCCAGAATGGCAATTGTACGCCCGGTGCGCGCGGGAAGTCCATTCAATGGCGCCTTTTGCACGGAGCGCCGCCGTGGTCAGACGTTGTCATTTTTCCGGCCGCGCCAAACATCATACCAAGATTTAGATCAACGATCTTCCGAGCTTGGCAGCCGTGACAATCAAAACACCGCATGAAATTTTCAAGCCAGGGTTATGACAGGGCGCGCTTATGTGAAATTGCCGTTGCCAGATGCGAATCTGTTTACCTATTATTCAGCATGATTCGCATAACTTACGCCTAATGTTTTTGGAATTTGGATTAACAGTGCCGTATCGCTTCGTCTATTCCGTTTCATATCAGCACGCTGGCAACCGATGACAATATTTAGGTTTGTTCCGTCGGTTGTTTTGGCGTGTATTGCTATTTTGATGAGTGCGGTGGCCGCGCCGGGCGAGGCGCGCTCGCGTTATGCGGAACTGGTGGTCGATGGCACCTCCGGCCGGATCCTGACGGCGCGCAATGTGGATGCCCGCAAATACCCCGCCTCCCTGACCAAGATCATGACGCTGTATATGGTGTTTGAAGCGCTGGACAACGGCAAGCTGAGGTTGGACGGCAGGCTGATAACGTCGCGGCGGGCGGCGGGGCAGCCGAACATGAAACTGGGCCTGCGCCGGGGCGAGGCGATCACCGTGCGTCAGGCCATCCTGGCCCTGGTGACCAAATCCGCCAACGACGTGGCCACGGTGGTGGCCGAGGCGATCAGCGGCAGCGAGTTCAAGTTCGCCCTGATGATGACCCGGCGGGCCCGCGACCTGGGCATGAGCCGGACCACCTTCCGCAATGCCTCCGGCCTGCCAAACCGCCGCCAGCTTTCCACGGCGCGGGACATGGCCCGCCTGGCCCTGGCCATTCGCCGGGATTTCCCCGACCATTTTGAATTTTTCGCCGCGAAATCTTTCACCTTCCGGGGCAAGACCTATTACAGTCACAACAATCTGGTCGGCAATTTCCGCGGCGTGGACGGCATCAAGACGGGCTATATCCGCGCCTCGGGCTTTAATCTGGTGACCTCCGCCAGCCGGGACGAGGGGCGCCTGGTGGCGGTGCTGTTTGGCGGCCGCTCGGCCAAGAGCCGGGACCGGCGCATGCGGAAACTGCTGGCCCATGGTTTCACCCGCCTGGCCCGCGGCAGTCAGGGCCTGCCGGGCCAATATGTCCGCCCTCGCGGGCGCCATGACGGTTTTGGCCACGTCCCCGTGCCCCGCTACAAGCCGCGAAATGCGTTCCGTGGCAAATCTCTGCATATGGCCCTTGATGCCGCCAAGGCGTCGGACCAATACGCTATTGCCTGGTCGGTCCAGATCGGCGCCTTCAGCCGGGTGGTGCGTGCCCAACGCCATTTGGCCAAATTGGCGGGCGCGTTGTCCGATCTGCTGAGCCAGGCCAAGGTCACCATCGAGACCATCGCCAACGACCGCGCCGTCACCTACCGGGCCCGCCTGCACGGCCTGAACGAACGCCAGGCCCATGATTTGTGCCGCCGTATCAAAAGCGCCCAATTCGACTGCCTGACCATCGCCCCGTCGGAAGCCGCCCTGGCGGTGGCGAAAGACCACGGCTGACGGTAAAACCCGGTCTTCCCACGACACGCTCTCATACCTCGGTTATCGTCGAAGTATGAAAAAAGAACCAGACATCGTCCTGCTGGAATCGTTGATTGGCGACCCCGCCCGGGCCAGCATGTTGACCGCGCTCATGGCCGGCAAGGCCTTGACCGCGACCGAACTAGCCGGCGAGGCGGGTATCACCGCGCAGACGGCAAGTTCGCACCTGGCCAAGTTGGTGGGCGCGGAGCTGTTGCGCCAGCGCCGACAGGGACGGCACCGGTATTTCTCCCTCGCCAGTGACGATGTGGGCGCCGTTTCGGAGGCATTGATGGGGCAGGCCGCAAAACACGGCCACATGCGCACCCGGACCGGCCCGAAAGACCCGGCCCTTCAAAAATCCCGGGTCTGCTACAATCATCTGGCCGGCGCGATGGGCGTGCGGATGTTTGACAGCCTTCTGGCGCGGGGCTGTCTTGCCGTTGACGGAGATGATTTGATCCTGACCGCGGTCGGCCGGGAATTTGCCACCGGGTTTGGTCTCGATTTGCAGCTTCTGGCCAAATCGCGCCGTCCCATATGCAAACCCTGCCTTGATTGGAGCGCGCGGCGGAGCCATCTGGCCGGCGCCTTGGGGACCGCTTACCTTGATAAAATCCACGCCTTGGGCTGGGCAAAACGACAGAATGGCAGCCGGATAATTGCGTTCACCACAAAGGGTGAGCGGCATTTTCTCAACCAGTTTCCCTTGGCCTCGAACTGATTATTGGTTCCTGCGATAGCCCAGGCGGTGCATGCATTCGGAATAGAGGCGGCCGCGCAGGGCTTTTTCCGCCAACGACGCGGCCTTGCGCGCTCCACCCGCCGCATCGCGGACCCGGCCCCCCGAGGCGCGCAGTTCGATTTGCGGCCCGGCGGTGGCGCCGCGGGTGGCCATTTGCCGCTGCGCCTGGATTGATGCGCCCCGGAAGCAGGCCGTGGTGTCCAGGCTGAACATTTCCTTATTCCCGCCCGATTTATGCCACGCCGGATCGTCGGCGCAGGCCGCCAGCAAGGGCATCGCGGCGAGCCAAACCATCGAGGCAAGGTAGCGCATGAAGCTCATCCTTTGACGCCGGGCAGCCTCCCCGCGGCGGGTTGGTCTGGGATCATCACTGTATCAAAGGCGAGGCAGAATTATCCAGTCGGAAATTCCCCGTATTCAGCGCACCCAAGCCGCCCGCCCCTACCCCAAAATCGCGGCCCCGAAGACAATCAAGCCGAACCAGGTGTTGGAGCGGAACTTGGCCAGACAATCACCTGGGTCGTTGATGTTCACCCGTCCCGCCTGCCAGGCCAGTTGCACCGCCGCCAGGACCAGACCGATCAGGAACAGCGGACCCAATTCCACCTGCCAGCCGGCCAGGCCAAACAGCACGATGGCGGTGCCGTAAAACAACCACAACATGGGCCGGGTTTTCGCCCCCAGGGCCCGGGCCGAGGATCTGATGCCGATCAGGGCGTCATCCACCTTATCCTGGTGGGCATAAATGGTGTCATAGCCCAGGGTCCAGGCGATGCCGCCCAGATACAGCAGCACCGGGGCCAGGGACAATTCGCCCCGCACCGCCGCCCAGCCCAGCAAGGCGCCCCAGTTGAAGGCCAGGCCCAGGAACACCTGGGGCCACCAGGTGATACGCTTCATGAAGGGATAGATCACCACCGGGGCCAGGGACATCACGCCGATCAGCATGGCGAAATGGTTCAGGCGGGCCAGGATGTTCAAGCCGATCAGGGCCAACAGCACCATAAAGGCGGCCGCCTGGCCGAGGCTCAGTTCGCCGCTGGGAATGGGCCGGCTTCGGGTGCGTTCAACCTGGCCATCGAAGTCCCGGTCGGAAATATCGTTCCAGGCGCATCCCGCCCCGCGCATGACCAGGGCGCCCACGGCAAAGGCGGCGAGCAGCCACGGATCCGGCCAATTCCCCCAATCCGTCCAGGCGCCCCAATCGCCCCATGTCCTATTGCTTCTGGGCACCGCCATGGCCAAGGACCACCAGCAGGGCCACAGCAACAGCCAGGTGCCGATGGGCCGGTCCAGGCGGGCCAGGCGCAGATAGGGCCGCAACCGGCCGGGCGCCCGGCGGGCGATCCAGCCCGCATCGGGAATATCGGTGAAGCTCCCGGCCGCCGCTTTGGGTTTGTCGGTGCGCGTCATGGCGTTAGAATAGCGCAACAGTGGATGCAAGACGATGGATTCAAATTGGGTTTTTCGGCCATGACGCAGGCGCAAAAACACGAACGGGATCAGAGCAGGGCCAAAATCCGTCTGTATGTGGACTTTGACCTGGGCGAGGGCGATGTCGTCGGCCTGGCCGCCAGCCAGGCGCATTATTTGCGCTCCGTGCTACGATTGAATAGTGGCGATGACGTCGCGTTGTTCAACGGCCGGCATGGCGAATGGCGGGCCCGCATCTATGGCATCGGCAAGGGCTGGGCCTCGTTAAAGCTAATGACGCAAAGTCTGGCCCAGATCCCGGAGCCGGACGTCTGGCTGCTGTTTGCGCCCATCAAGCGGGGCCGGGTGGATTACCTGGTGCAAAAGGCTACGGAACTGGGGGTCGGCGCCCTGCTGCCCACCCTTACCCGGCGCACGGTGGTGGAACGGATCAATTTGGTCCGCCTGGGCGCCACGGCGGTGGAGGCGGCGGAACAATGCCGCCGGGTCAGCGTGCCGGAACTGCATGCCGTGCGTCCCCTGGACAAAGTGCTGGAGAGCTGGCCCGAGGACCGCCGCCTGCTGTTCTGCGACGAGGCCGGCGGGCCGCCGCCCGTGGAAGCGTTGGGTCGGACAGAACCCGGCCCGTGGGCCATCCTGATCGGCCCCGAGGGTGGCTTTGAACCGGTGGAGACGGAAACCCTGCGGGCGCTGCCCTTTGTCGTGCCCATGTCGCTGGGCCCCCGAATATTGCGTGCGGAAACCGCTGCCGTCGCCGCTCTCTGCTTGTGGCAGGCTCTGGTCGGTGACAACCGCCCCTGAGGGAAAGCTTGCATGCTGGCCTTGCATAGTGGCTTTGCATACATTAACTCGAATGTAATCCAACCCTTTCTCAATCCGTCGGATGGGGCCGCGACGGCAAGCCGAGGTTAATTGTGTATGTCTGAAACGTCCGAGGGCGCGCCGCCGCCAGTGTCGCCACCTGTGGAAAGCATCTCCGAACTTGTCGAATTCATCGCCGATGGCGCCAAGCCAAGGGACCGATGGCGCATCGGTACGGAGCATGAAAAATTCGCCTATCGCCTGGATGATCTGGGCCGCCTTGGCTACGAAGGTCCGCAAGGCATCCGCACCATGCTGGAAGGTCTGCAGCGGTTTGGCTGGCAGCCGGTGTACGAGGCGGGCAATGTCATTGCCCTGACCATGGACGGCGCCTCTATCTCGTTGGAGCCGGGCGGCCAGTTCGAATTGTCCGGCGCGCCGCTGGATAATCTGCACCAGACCTGTGCCGAGGTGCATACCCATCTGGCCCAGGTCAAGGTGGTGGCGGAGGAAATGGACGTCGGTTTCATGGGCCTGGGATATGATCCGAAATGGCGGCGGGACGATGTCCCCGTCATGCCCAAGGGCCGCTACAAGCTGATGCTGGCCTATATGCCGACCCGGGGCAATCTGGGACCGGACATGATGCTGCGGTCGTGCACCGTGCAGGTAAATCTGGATTTCTGCTCGGAACCCGACATGGTGCAGAAATTCCGCATCGGCCTGGCCCTGCAACCCCTTTGCACGGCGCTGTTCGCCAATTCCCCCTTTACCGAAGGCCGGCCGAACGGTTTCCTGTCCTTCCGCAGCCAGATCTGGACCGACACGGACCCGGACCGCACGGGCATGCTGCCCTTCGTCTTTGACGGCGACATGGGCTACGAGGCCTACACGCAATATGCCCTGGATGTGCCCATGTATTTCGTCTATCGCAATGGCGACTATCTGGATGCCACGGGGCAGTCGTTCCGCGATTTCATGGCCGGTAAACTGCCCGCCCTGCCCGGTGAAAAACCCACCATCAAGGATTGGGAAAACCATCTGACCACCGTATTCCCCGAGGTGCGCTTGAAGCAATTCCTCGAAATGCGCGGCGCCGACGGCGGCCCCTGGGGCAGCCTGTGCGCCCTGCCGGCGCTGTGGGTGGGGCTGCTCTACAACCAAGGTGCCCAGGACGCGGCCTGGGACCTGGTGAAGGGTTTCACGGTAGAGGAAATGGCCCGGCTGCGGGCGGAAGTCCCCCGCCTGGGCCTGGCCACGCCCCTGGACCAGGGCGGCACCTTGCTGGATCTGGCCGGCCCGGTGCTGGAGGTGGCCCTGGATGGCCTGCGCGCCCGGGCCCGGCCTGGCGCCATCACGGCGGATGAAACGGAATATCTGGGCACCCTGCAAAAAACCGTCGCCCTGGGGCGGACCCCGGCGGAGCTCCTGTTGGAGCGTTATAACGGCGCCTGGGAGCAATCCGTCGATCCGATCTACACCGAGCTTGCCTATTAGCACCATGGCCGGACCGACCCTGCCGCCAACCCTGGCGCCGTCCTTCGCCGAGGCCTTCGCGGTGCCCTCGACCGGGGGGCTGGCGATCAGCAGCTATCGGGTGCTGGCCGCCCCTGTTGGCGCGCCGGGATTATTGTTCGCCCATGCCAACGGTTTCAATGCCGGTTGCTATCAACCGTTCCTGGCCCGCTTGAGCGCACATTTTCAAGTCTTTGCCTATGATGCCCGCGGCCATGGCGCCTCGCCCGCGCCGCTGGACAATATGGAGCACGATTATGCGATCATCCGTTTCGCCGAGGATTTGGAGGCCATCGTGGCGCATGTGCGTGGCTCTATCGGGCCCGGCGTGCCCCTGCATTTCGCCTCCCACTCCCTGGGCGGGTTGGCGGCGGTGTTGCTGGAGGCCGAACCGGGCCGGACGCCGTTCGACAGCCTGACCATGTTCGAGCCGCCGATCCATCCCCCCGACGGCCATCCCGAGCGCGCCGCCATCCTGGCCCATTCACCCAGATTTGTGCGCTGGGCGGCCCGGCGGCGAAGCCATTTCCCCAACCGTACGGCCCTGCGGGACGAAGTGGAGACCATTCAGACGTACCGGCGCTTCGCCGTGGATATGATGGCGGCCTATCTGGATGCGGCGGTGGCCCCCGCCGCCGCCGGTGGGTTGGAGCTACGCTGTCCCGGTGTGGTTGAATCCGCCATCTATGCCAATTGTTCCGACAGCGGTATATTTGAGTTGGCCGCCAAGGTTGCGACCCGGGCCCGCATCTATGCCACCGATCAGACGGTGGAGCCGGAACAGCATTCCTGGGCGCCCGCCACCATGGCCTCCATCGCCCGGAACATGCCGAACGGCGAATGCCGCACCATGCCCGGCTGTTTGCACCTCATGGTCCAGGAAAATCCCGATGCCTGCGCCGCGGCCATTCGCGATCACGCCTTGCGGGAAGCTTAGACCTTATTCATGAAAGGTGATAGGTTGGCGCGATCATGATTGAACGTACGTCCAACAGCCGCCGCACCTTGGTCCTGACCGGGGCCAGCCGGGGCATCGGCCATGCCACGGTAAAGCGGTTTTCCTCGGCCGGCTGGCGGGTCATTACCTGCTCCCGCCAGGCCTTTCCGGAAGACTGCCCGTGGGAGGCCGGCGAAGAAGATCATTTGCAGATCGACCTGTCGGACCCGGCGGATATCGAGGCCGGAATTAAGGAACTGAAACTACGCCTGGGCGGCGGGCCCCTGCATGCCCTGGTCAACAATGCCGGGATTTCACCCAAGTCCGAAAATGGCGACCGGCTGTCGTCCCTGACCACGGATATGGATACCTGGCGGCAAGTGACCCAGGTTAATTTTTATGCGCCGATCATGCTGGCTCGCGGCCTGGTGGATGAATTGGGCATGGCCCATGGCTCCGTTGTCAACGTCACGTCGATTGCCGGCAGCCGGGTGCGTATGTTCGCCGGCACCGCCTATGCCACCTCAAAGGCCGCCCTGGCCTCCCTGACCCGGGAAATGGCGGCGGATTTCGCGCCCCAGGGCGTCCGCGTCAACGCCATCGCGCCGGGCGAGATCAAGACCGAGATCCTGTCGCCCGATACCGAGGCACTGCTGGCCCCGACCATTCCCATGCGCCGCCTGGGCACCCCGGAAGAGGTCGCCAAGACGATCTATTTCCTGTGCACGGAACAATCCAGCTATGTGAACGGCGCCGAGATTCATATCAACGGCGGCCAACACGTCTGATGGGGCACGTTTAATGTGGCACGTCTGATGCAGGTTGTCTTCAGCCCGGCCCATGAAGGCCACGATCCCGAACATTTCATTTCCGCCGGCCGTCCGGCGCCCTCGCCGGAATGCCCCGCGCGGGCTCACCGCCTGTTCGACGCGGTCAAGGGCGCCGGATACGAAATCCTACCGCCCCAAGACCACGGTCTGGATGCCATCGCCGCTATTCATCCCGCCGACTATCTGGATTTTCTGCAAAACGGCCTGGCGGCCTGGCAACAACTGCCCAATCCCGGCCCGGCCATGATGGCGAACATGCATCCGGGCCGGCACATGACCGGCCGGCCGGAGGCGATTGTGGGCCAGGCCGGCTACTACATGGCCGATACGGCCTGCCCCATTTTGCCCGGAACCTGGGCGGCCGCATTGTCTTCGGCCCAGGTCGCCCTGACCGCCGCCGATTTGGTTCTAAACGGCGCCAAGACGGCCTATGCCCTGTGCCGGCCGCCGGGGCACCATGCCTATGGCGATCAGGCGGGCGGGTTCTGCTTTCTCAACAACGTGGCCATCGCCGCCCAGCATATGCGCGGCCATTGCGCCAGTGTGGCGATCCTGGATGTGGATGTGCATCACGGCAACGGCACCCAGGGCGTATTCTATGACCGGGCCGATGTGCTGTTTTGTTCCCTGCATGGTGATCCGTCCGGGTTCTATCCATATTATGCCGGATATGCCAACGAATGGGGCAAAGGGGTGGGCGAAGGCTTCAACCTGAACCTGCCGTTGCCGCCCGGGACGGGCGATGATGCCTTCATGCAGGCCCTGGACAAGGCTCTATTGGCGATCAGTGATTTTGCGCCGGACTATCTTTTGGTCTCCCTGGGACTGGATGCCCAGGAAAACGATCCCCTCGGCATCCTGTCCATCACCACGAATGGTTTCGGGCGCATGGGCGCGACCATCGGTGCCTTGAACCTGCCCGGCCCGATCATCCAGGAAGGCGGCTATCTCTGCGACGAAATGGCCGGCAACCTGTTGGCCTTCCTCGACGGATTTCAAGGCGCCCGATAAAATTTTTCAAACATGATCCGAGCCGTTGCCGATCAACAGCAAGGGCCGCCCGCCGCCAGCGCTGTCGCCGATGTAGTAGCAATCGCCGTTCGGCCCCTGAATGTCCAGCGCCTCGCCCACCGCTAGATCATCGTGGATCCAATTGCTCATGCGGCCCCGGCCCAGGCGCTTGATGTGCAGTTCCAGCGCCTCTTCCAGACGCGGCACGCTGGCCAGCGAGTAGGAGCGGACCAGGCCGTCGCCCCGGCGCAGGTTTATGAATTGCCCCGCATGATAAAACAGCGGCGTCGATGTATGCAGGCGGACGCGGCAGATATTGGCCGACAGGTGGCTGACATCCGCCACCACGCCGCGGCCGTAAATTTCCGCATCGCTGGGCAATTCAATATCCAGATCGCCATCGGGATGGCAGACACAGGGCAGGAAATAGCCTTGTTGCCTCTGCCCTTCCCGCAGGTCCTTTTGGCTGTCCTGGGGCGGCGCACCCTCGCGGACCCGCATCATGCAGGTCAGGCAGACGCCGTTGCGGCAGGAAAAGGGAATATCATATTCCGCCCGCTCCAGACATTCCAGAACGCTCTCCCCATCCTCCAGTGCGTACCTGGCCCCGGCGAAACCTATCTGCGCCATGTATGCACC
Organism: Alphaproteobacteria bacterium; assembly: GCA_046582635.1. GTDB lineage: Bacteria > Pseudomonadota > Alphaproteobacteria. The sequence goes on along the minus strand of JAYGEA010000017.1, from coordinate 1,163 downwards.
GGACCGCTCTAGCGGTTCAGAATATCGTCGCGGGTGCTGCCCGCGATGGCCATGACCTCGCCAATCGAGCCGGCATCGACGCCCAGTTCTTCCAAGGTGGCCTGCAAATGGCCGGCGACCTTGTCGAAATGGCTGTCGTTCAGACCGTCGGCGACCAGTTTCTCATGCGCCGTGCGCAGATCCGTGCCGGTATATTCGTTGGGTCCGCCAAAGGCCATGGTCAGAAAGGCCTTTTGCTTGGCCCTTTGGCCGTCCTTGTCGGTGGTGTCGAAGAAATTCGAAATATCGTCGTCCAGCAAGACCTTGCGGTAAAACAGATCGACCGCCGCCTCAACCGCGCCGGCCCCGCCGATACGTTCAAACAGACTTCCTGACATAAAAAATGTCCTCCCATCGTGTAATGTCCGGAGCCAACGGTCGCATGACAGTATTATGATTTCGTTACCGAATCATCTTTCAACGGGAAGGACGCGATGCCGCTGCTGCATGTATCCGGCCAAGTATCCGGCCATGTATCCGGCGGGGGCCGGCTGATCCTGAACGGCCGGCGTTACCGCTGTGCCCTGGGCCGGGGCGGCATAGCCGATGCCAAGCGGGAAGGCGACGGCGTCACGCCGGCGGGTCAATTTCCCTTGCGCGGGCTGCTCTACCGGCCCGACCGCCTGGCACGGCCGGACACCGGATTAGCGGCCCAGGTGATCAAACCCAGCGACGGCTGGTGCGACGATCCCGACGACAGCGCCTACAATCAGGCCATCACCCTGCCCCATGGCGCCAGCGCCGAGGCCTTGTGGCGGGACGACCACCTCTACGACCTGGTGGTGATCATGGGCCATAACGACAACCCCGTTGTCCCCGGCCAGGGCAGCGCCATCTTCATGCATGTCGCCAGCCCGGCATACGGCCCCACGGAAGGTTGCGTCGCCCTGGCCCGCGACGACCTGCTGGCGGTGCTGCGGGAGCTGGACACGGAGAGCGAAATTCTGATCGAAATTTAGCGTATTTTCGATTTTTATCGAATTGCCGCGCTGACCGCGTCTCGACATGGGTAACAGTTTTTGGTCATGACATAGGTTACAGTTTATCCGGCTTAGGCGTCATTTTCTTCCGTCTTTTTTGCTTGATGGGCATGATGCGAAGCATTTTGTTCTCTCCCTTGATGG
>JAYGEA010000331.1:0-12847 GCA_046582635.1 Alphaproteobacteria bacterium | reverse complement strand
TGAACATGAGGTTTTATGATGAAGCATGCAAAGGTTTTGACGGACGCTGAAATGAAGCGACTGCTCGCTGTTGTAGTTGATGACAGGCATTGTGGGCGAACCGTCTCGCGATCATGCCGAGCCATTTTGCTGGATTGCGTGTCGGCGAGATCGCTTGGCTCAAAATGGGGGATGTGATGAATGGCGAGGGGCAATTCCGTGACCAAATGCGGTTAATACCTAGGGCGACATCCGCCGCACGGTCTTTATGAATAGGCGCCTTCAGCCCGAAATCAGCAACTACTTGGGCCCGTTGCCTGCATTATCCGCCCCCGAGACCGCTTTGCTCCGCAGCCAAGAGGGCTGTGCGTTTTCGCCCAACACGCTCTGCCAATTGATTAGCGAACTTTACCCCAGGGCCGGTATCGATAGAGCTTCCAGCCATAGTGGCCGCCGAGGATTTATCACCAAGCTCGCGCACAGCGGCGCTGGCGCCAAGTTGATTATGGATTTGGCCGGACACAAGTTTTCTGGCCGACAGTTTGCGGCGCGCCTGACCCGGACCGGGTGCCAATCATGAACGCTTCATATGTTAAAGATGTCCCCGTAACCCGAGACTTCGGCCTGAATTTCGGCCAAACGCAGGCAATGCCACAAACTGGCCTGGTTGGCCGACAGCACCGTTCGTTTCAAGTCCCGCTCCAGCGCCTCCAGGATGGCCACGCAACGAAACCCGGTGCCGGCGATCAGGACCCCATCTGCCTCGCTTGGACAAGATGCCTTGATTTGCCCGTGCAGAGGCATGACCTCCTGCTCCAACCCCAAGCCGTGCCGCGTTAGATCGCCCGGCGGCAGGTGCCGCCAATTTGGGCCCGGGTCGTAACGCAGGTGGCCGATAGGTTCAAACCCGTGATCTTCGTAATACCGGATACCGGCGGCGACGGTTTCGTCGTTGAACCAGGGCGGAACGATGAGGAATGGACGGCGCACGCCCGAGGCATGCAGGGCGGCAATGGTATCCAGGCCGTTTGTCGTGACGATGACGTTCGGGCCGAGAATGGCGGAAAGATTATCAACCGCCGCCGCATCCCACCCCTTGCCGCCGACAAAGCTGCTTGAGCTGTGGCCCATGACCACCACTGACAGGGCCATGGCCGCGAACTGCCGGCCTCCCCGCACCAGATCATCGGCAAGATCGACGCCAATTCGATCCTCTTGCCAACGGGCCCAGGGCGCGGGTGCGGTGATGCGGGCGGCATGCACCGAGACATTCGGGGGCAGCATGGCCCACCACTCGGCTTCCGGCACGGCTTCACCGCCGACGATGAACATGCCGAACCGCGCGCGCGCACCCCAGTTATCATTCTGTAGCATTAAGATACGCCCTCCAGCCGCACGTCCTCGAAGCCCTGTGCTCTATGCGTGGAATATTGCATGCTTGATGGGCTTTGGTCATACATTGACTTTGACAGCGCTGACTGTTTCCGGGTTCCATGGCGTCAAGAATTTTTTCAAAGGAGTCGAAAATGCCGAATGTGCTGTCGGAGCAACAAATTGAGCATTTTCATGAGCAAGGTTCCCTGCCCGCCATTCCCGTTCTTTCGCAAGCGGAGGTCGAGCATTATCGCGGCTGCCTGGAAAACTTCGAACGCACATATCCAAACGACATCAAAAAACTAAAGAGCAAGTCGCATATTCTGTGCCCCTGGATCGCGGACATGGCACGGGAACCAAAAATTTTGGATATCATGGAAGATCTGATCGGCCCGGATATTTTGTGTTACAGCATGGCGTTCAGGGTCAAGGACGCCGACGGCAAAACCTTCGCGGGGTGGCATCAGGATGGCGCGGCCAACCCCATCAAGCCCATTTTGGTCATTGGCGCTCTCGCGCTCGCCGATTGCAGCCTGGCGCACGGCTGTTTGCAGGTTATTCCCGGCTCCCATAAAAAAGGCGTCCTACAGCATACCGATACCGGGAATCCGGACAGCATCCTATCGCGCGGGCAATTTATTTCCACGGGGTTTGATGACACGAAAGCTGTAAATCTTGAATTGAAGGCCGGCGAGATCGGGTTATTCAATGCCGGCATCATTCACAGCTCTCCCATCAACACCTCCCATGAACGACGGGTCGTCGTGTTGGTGGAGATGATCCCGGCGCACACGGAAGTCCGGGCCCATCGGGATTCCGCCATGCTTGTTCGCGGCGTTGATACATTTCATAACGTCGATGTGGATCCCGCGCCCAGCCAGGAATTCGGCCCGGAAGAACGCGCCGCATGGCGCCGGGCCATAAAAAAAGTCGGCAAGAATATATTCGAAGGCAGCCCGCTGCCGCCAACCACCGTGTATGGCGGACAGCCCGCAACCTAGATTTATCGGCTCATCACATCGACGGCGGGTCGGCCTCTATCGCCGCACGGGCCAGGCTGTTATCGACGCACGCCTCGAAGGGGGCGCCGGTTTTGAAAAGCCCGCCGGACAGGCCGCTGGCCTGCAGACGGTCAAAGCCATCCCTGGGCAGAATTGGGTTCACGCCCCATAAGCCAAGCGCCTTATAGCGCTGAATACAGGCGGCCAGGGTTTCCCGGGGCAGGTCCGGGAAAAAATCAACGACGGCGGCGGCGATGGTTGGGGCCTCCGTGCGGTGCAGCCATTTTTGCGAGCGGTACAACGCCCGTGTCATCCGGTCCATCTTGTCACGCTTTGTCCGCAGCGTGGCTTTCAACGTGCTCAACGTCGTATAGCTGGTCGCCCCCCTGCTGGCGGCGGCGTACCAGATATGGCCCGCGCCGTCGGCGACCAGTTGCTCCACGAATGGCTGGAAAATCTGGATGACGTCCACATCACCGGCGCGCAGGGCGGCATCGTTTTCCGCCATTGTATGACCCTCCACTCGATTGACCTGGGCCGGGTCCAATCCGGCGCGGCGCAAATCTTCCTGCAGGCACAGCCACGGCGTATTCACCTCGGACACGGTGGCAAATCTAACATTCATCATGTCCGGCATCTGAAATTTGGGCCGGGGCTCCCGGCCAACGATGAAGAAGGGATCGCGGGTAACGATCTCGCAAAAACTGACGACACCGCAATCCGGCTGCTGGTCATAGGTATATTGTATCCGCATGGGACCGCCCCAGGTTAGGTCGGCGGAGCCGTCCATCAAGCCATTTATCGTGGCCTCGGCCCCCGCCGTCACCATGTGGACTTCAACATCTTCCGCGCCATAAGCATCGAGGGCATGGGCGGCATAAAACGGTGTGTAGAAAACGGCCCGGAAGGGTTCGAACAGCGTCAGGGCCATGCTCTTGGCTCCCATGGTAATGGCGTCATTAACGACAACGGCGCGGCAAGATCCGAACGTGTAGAGTCATACAATGTCACATCCGTGATCCGTTCGGAATTTACCAAAAGCGGCTTAGTGGTCTATGCTTTTGAAATTATAATATCGGGACCAGCGTTTGGGGAGCAGTGTTTGATGAGTGATAAACCGGATTTGGTCATCCGCGGCGGTACCGTCGTCGACGGCTCGGGCGGGGCAATGGCGGAGGGGGATGTCGCCGTTTTGGACGGCCGGATCATCGCCGTGGGCCAAGTCACGGCAAGCGGCGTGGAAGAGATCGACGCGCGCGGCCGCCTGGTGATGCCCGGCTTCGTCGACGTGCATACCCACTATGACGCCCAGGTGACGTGGGCCAACCAGATCACGCCGTCGTCATGCAATGGTGTCACGACGGTGCTCATGGGCAATTGCGGCGTCGGATTTGCGCCGGTACGACGGGACCACCGCGACATGCTGATCTCTCTCATGGAGGGCGTGGAAGACATCCCCGAGGTCGTGATGACGGCGGGGCTGCCGTGGACCTGGACCTCCTTCCCCGAATATCTCGACACCATCGCCGCGCGGCACTACGACGTGGATGTGGCGACCCAAGTCCCGCATGCGGCACTCAGGGTCTTTGTGATGGGGGAGCGCGGCGCCAACCGTGAAGAGGCGACGGCGGCGGATCGTGCGGAGATGGCCCGGCTTGCGGCGGAGGGCATTTCGGCGGGGGCGTTTGGCTTTTCAACGTCACGGCTGCTGCAGCATCGCACGGCGAAGGGAGAGCCCGTCCCCTCCTACGGCGCGGCGGAGGCCGAATTGACCGAGATCGCCGAGGCGGTGGCGCAAGTCGGACGCGGCTGGATCCAGGTTGTTGGCGACTACGGCGACGGCATCGACCGGGAGTTTGGCCTGCTCACCCGTCTGGCAAGACGGTCCGGGCGGCCCTTGACCCTGACGCTTTTGCAAAAAGATGCCAATCCCGAGCAATGGCGCGATCTGCTCGACCGGATTGCGGCCGCCAATGCCGAGGGCCTGCAAATCACCGGTCAGATCCGCGGCCGGCCGACCTCCACCTTGCTCGGCTTCGAGCTGTCGGCGAACCCCTTTGTCGACTGCGACAGTTGGCGGGAACTGGCACCGCTGGATATCGATGCGCGCGTCGCCATTTTGCGCGACCCCGCATTCCGGGCCCGCATTATCGCTGAAACCGATGCCAACGCCGCGCGGGCGGTACGGTTGCGGGATTGGGACAGGATCTTCCCGTTCGGAGATCCGCCGCAGTACGAGCCCGACCCCGCCACCAGCCTTGGGGCCGAGGCACGGCGGCGCGGCGTGGATGCGGCGGAACTGGCGTATGATTTGATGCTGGAGCAGGACGGCCGGGGGATGCTTTATCATCCCATGACGAACTACGCCGGTGGCGATTTGGCATCAGTCCACGAAATGCTCGGGCATCCCAATACCTTGATCGGCCTCGGCGATGGCGGCGCCCATGTGGGGATCATGTGCGACGCCACTGACATGGTCCATACCCTCACCCATTGGACCCGCGACCGCACGCGGGGACCTAAGTACGGCATCGAAGAAATGGTGCGGCGGCTGACCTCCGCCAACGCCGAGGCCATTGGCCTGCATGATCGCGGACGGATCGCAATGGGCATGCGGGCTGATATCAATGTTGTTGATTATGACGCCCTGCAGCTTCAGGTGCCCGAGGTGATCTACGATCTGCCCGCGGGGGGCAAGCGGCTGCTGCAACGCACGACGGGGTTCGACGCGACCATCGTGGCCGGCGTTGCGGCCTGGCGCCATGGCGAGGCGACGGGGGCCCTTCCCGGCCGTTTGCTGCGCAGCGGCCAGGCTTAGGTCACGGTAATTTCCGCTAATCAATCTTCTCAAGCCGCAGGGGCACGCCATTGCCACCGGCGAGGCGTCGCTTGTAGTGACCGGCGTAGCGCTGCACGTCGTAGACCTGCCAGGCTTCAGCCAATTCGCTTTCCGCGATGCCGGTCGCTTTCTCAACCTCGCCGGCTGAAATGACCGGATCGTCCGAAAATTTGATGATCCAGCAAAGCGCTTCCCAGCCTGTCTTGCCGTCGAGGCTGGGTTCGCCCTCGACCAATCCAGCGCCATCGGGTTTGCCGATGACCTCAATGCCGTTCCAAAATGCGATCCGGTCGCGGATTACGGCGGATTGGGGATAGGGCGCGGCATAGTGCCACGCGCCACCGGCATTCGTTTCGCCGCCGGCCCTGACATTGAAATAAGTGGCGATCCCTTTCCAATGGCAATAGGTGGCGCGGGTCTCTGTATCCTCCGCAATACAGTCCCCTTTGACGGAGCCCATGGGAAAATAGGCATTGCCCTCCACCACGACGATATCGTCGCTCTCCGCGATGGTGATCCCGTTCCAGACAGCCTTGACCATGGAAGCATCCTCCTTGAGAAATTGTTCCCTTTATCGCCAGATATCCCAGTCAATTCACGCCAAAGTCAGGCCAATCATCCAGAATACGGCTCCTATGCGGGCGAAATCCGCCCATTTCTGCGGACCAGGATAGCGGCCCGCGCTGCGCCAAACCGCCACAACGACGAACAAATTGTACGGGATGGGGATCGCAAAAGCCAAAGCAACCCAGGCCATGTTTGCATCGTTTACCAGCAGCAAAAAAAACAACAGACTGGTGAAGAAATTCAACAGAAATCCGTACGCTACGCCGTACCACCAGAAGGTTTCCTCGAGCGGGCAACGCCCTTCCCACAACGCCTTGGCTAGCGCCATCACAAAAGATGGCCTGTTAAGATATTCGCTTCATGGCGTTGGGGCACGGCATTCTCGCTGGCGACTGCAATATTCCAAGAGACTAACAAATTCGCCTGGTGATAATCAATTCGTCTGCCCCCTCTATTTGCTGTTGCAGGCAATTGTGCCCATGGAAGGCAAGAGTGTTATGGTCCCCGGCTCACGCTACGAGGTTTCCATGGGCAGAGGATATCGACACCCGTCGCCACCACGAATGTCAGGCTCTCTAAACAGCAAACTCACAATCCGGTCCGCAAAGCCGGAAGACGACATTCGTTGCGGCCAGATCGTGGCCACCGCCTGGATGGCCTCCGAGGTCCCTGATCAACTGCCCCACGCCCTGGACATGTTCGACGATGGCGCGCCATTGCCCACCGAAAACCGCTATCGATTGGTCGCGGAGTTGCCAGATTTCGTCGCTGGATTTGCGGACATCCATATTGCGCAACGACACGTGTGGTATTTGTTCGTGGAACCCGATCTGCAAGGCAATGGAATTGGCGGCGCACTCTTGGACGCAGCGCAAGCAATCATTGCCGGCACGATGACCCTGCAATGCCTGGCGGCTGGCCGGCGTTCCCTAAACTGGTATCACCGCCACGGATTTCGGACAGTTGGAACCTTTCGCCGTCCCCTATGCGGCCGCGACGTCGGATGGGTGCGCCTGAAGCGTGCCCGGCGGTGGCGGACGTAGCACGTTATACCAAAATACGGTGATATCATGGCCGGAGCCGAGCAGGGCACCTTGCCGGAGCCGGAAAATCCCCGGAAAATCCCTTGCAGACCTAGGGCTGTTGCCCGACCGCTCATTGATCGCTATTTGACGTTGTGGCCCATGGCTTTCAGCTTGGCCATGGCGGCGGCGGCAATCGCGGCGCCGTATTTGGTGCCCCACGCCGTGCCTGCCTGTCGGCTGGCCGCCAGTATACCGGCCGAGGCGGCGCGGACTTTCCGGCCCAGGGCCGAGGTGTGGAAAGTCAACAGCGCATCAACCTCTTCGGCGGTGTAGGTCTTGGCATAGACATCGACGATCAAGTCCAGAAACTCGCCGCGCCGGGCCGTCAATTCGGCGGCGAAGGCATCCACATAGGCATCGGCCATTTTGTTGTTGGCGCTTGGATGACCGGCCAGGAAGCTTTGCCGCACCACGGGGCGTTGTTGATCTATCACCGCGTCGGCCACCGCCGCCGCGCCGTTCAGTTCGATCAGTTGGCGGATCTTGTCGCGGGTACCTTGTCCGGCCTGGGCGGGCTGCATGGCGAACACCAGGGTTAGGGCGATCAGGGTCACGGCAATTCGATTCGCTGGTCGGTTCGCTGGATAAATCATGAAGTCCTCGGGGTTTGAATTTCGCCTCATTAAGAATCATACCGCCGGGGCGAGGTCAAGCAGATGCATTCAAAATTCGGCCCGGTGGACAATTTTTTTATGCCGTCGCAGGCTGCACCTGTTAGCCTTGGCATGGACATATGGGCACCGGGAGGTTGGAGATGTCGAATAATGTTTCCACAAACGAGCTTCGCGCCACGTGGGAATCCGCCGCGCCAGGCTGGGCCAAATGGGAAAGTGAATTCACCAGGAATTTGGTGGATGCGACAGGGACCTTGTTCGATCATGTCAACATGACCGCCGGCATGCGGGTTTTGGACCTTGCCTGTGGCGCCGGCAGCCAGACCCTTATGGCGGCCAGGCGGGTCGGCGAAGGCGGCAGCGTGGTGGCGTGCGATATCTCCGACAAGATATTGAGACACACCCGCGAAAATGCCGATCGGGCCGGCCTGAGCAATATCGAAACACGGCGCAGCGCGGCGGAGGACTTGAGCGGCGAAGGGGGGCAATTTGACGCCGCCTACAGCCGCTTGGGATTGATGTTGTTCGCTGCACCCAAGACGGCGTTGGCGGTCCTGCACGGCGTGCTGAAGCCGGGTGGGCGGTTCGCCGCCCTGGTCTTCTCGACACCCGACCGGAACCCTTACCAGGCCGAGCCGAAGAAAAATTCTGCTGCGCCATGCCGGCGCGCCGCCGCCACGTCCAGGGCAACCTGGAATATTCGCCCTGGGCGGCCCCGGCGTGCTGGAAGCTCTTTTACGCGAAAGCGGCTTTGCCGACATCGAATTGGCAACCGTGCGGGCGCCCTTTCAGGTGGCGTCCGTCGACGATGCCCTCGCCTTCATGCAGCAGGCCGCCGGCGCCTACCGTGCGGTTATCGCGGATTTGAGCGAGGCCGGGAAGGCGGCCGCCTGGGCGGAGGTCAGGGACGGACTTGAAAAATTCAAGACCGCGTCGGGCTTCGAGGTCGAGATGGAATTCATCATCGGATCAGGGGCTGTTCCGGCCTAGCAGCCGGTCGTAATGGCAATCATGGGTCAAGTCATGGCCGAGCATCTCGCCGTGAAGATACTCTCGACGGCTCTGGCGGTACTCCTGTTCGCCGCCTCCGCCGGCGCCGAAAGCTTTGACAGCGAACATTATGAATTGCAGACAGTGACCATCGCGAAAGGCTTGCGTTCGCCCTGGGGACTGGCCTTTCTGCCTGGCGGCGGCATGCTCGTGACCGAGCGCGCGGGCGGTATTCGTATCGTGGCTGCGAATGGGCAGCTATCGCCGCGTCTGACCGGCATGCCGGAGGTCTATGCCCATGGCCAGGGCGGCATGCTGGACGTGGCCCTGGATCCAAATTTCCATGCCAATAAGCTGATCTATTTTTCTTACGCTGAACCGGGCCCCGGCAGGGCCGGCACGGCGGTGGCGCGGGCCCGCCTGGACGCAGCCGGCAACAGGTTGGTCAACACACGGGTCATTTTCAGGCAAACACCGAAAAGCAGCGGCGGCCGGCATTTCGGCTCCCGCCTGGTGTTTGGCCCGGATGGCCGGCTGTTTATTACCGTGGGCGAACGGGGCCAGCGGCACCGGGCGCAGGATTTTGCCATCAACCGGGGCAATGTGGTGCGCATTAATTCGGACGGCTCCATCCCGCCCGATAATCCTTTCGTGGGCCGGCGCGGTTACCGACCGGAGGTCTGGTCTTATGGCCACCGCAACCCCCAGGGCGCGGCGCGGCACCCAACCACCGGCAAGCTGTGGATACACGAGCACGGCGCCAAGGGCGGCGACGAGATCAATGTTCCTCTGGCGGGCCGGAATTATGGCTGGCCAGTGATCGCTTATGGGCGCCATTACACGGGCGGCGAAATTGGCGTCGGTACCCACGGGCCGGGAATGGAGCAACCGCTGTATTATTGGGACCCCTCCATCGCACCTTCGGGCATGGCTTTCTACACGGGCGATAAGTTCCCGAAATGGCGGGGTAATTTGTTTGTCGGCGCCTTGAAATTCCGGCTGCTGGTGCGCCTGGTCCTGGACGGCGAAAAGGTCATTCGGGAAGAGCGCCTTCTGGAAGGCTTGGGCGAACGTATTCGCGATGTGCGCCAGGGACCGGATGGCTACCTCTATCTGCTGACGGATTCCGTCGATGGCCGAATTTTGCGCCTAGCGCCAAAGGCGCGGTAATTGAATACGGCGCCAAGGGCGCGTTAACTGAATATGGCGCCAAGGGCGCGGTAATTGGTGTGGCGCCAAGGGCGCGGGGGGGCCATATTGCAGCCATGGCTATTTTGAAAATTGCCCGCATGGGCCATCCTATTTTGCGCCGCCGGGCCGAAGAGATCGCGGACCCGACGGCGCCCGAAATCCATGCCCTGGCGGACGACATGCTGCAAACCATGGTGGATGCGCCAGGTGTCGGGCTGGCCGCGCCACAAGTGCACGTGCCGCTTCGCATGGTGATCTTTCGCCCGCCCACGATCCAGGAATCTGCAGATCCCCGGGAAGACGAAGAGCGGCAACTGACCATCCTGATCAACCCCGTCCTGGAACCCCTGGGCGAGGAGATGGCCGAGGACTGGGAAGGCTGCCTTTCCCTCCCCCGCCTGCGCGGCAAGGTGCCCCGGTATCTGCACCTGCGCTATCGCGGCATGGATCTATCGGGCCAGGCCATCGACCGCACCGTCGAAGGTTTCCATGCCCGCGTGGTGCAGCACGAATGCGACCACCTCGAGGGCATTCTCTACCCGCAACGCATGACCGACATGACCAAGCTGATTTTCGACAGCGAAATGCGCCATGTCATCGCCGAGCAAAGGGCCGCCGAACAAGATGAACAATCAGAGCCCACGGAACAAGAGGAGGCGGAAACTTGAGCGAAACCCGGCAAGCTTTATTACAGGAAGTCCTGCGCGCGGCGCCGTTTGACGGCTGGTCCGGGTTGGCCTTGGACCGGGCGGCGGAAACCCTGGGGTTTGAGAGGCACGTGGCACGGGAGGCCTTTCCCGGCGGAGTGAAAGAGGTTCTGGCCTTTTTCATGGCCGAGGCGGACCGGGAGATGGCGGCCGGGGCCAAGGCCCGTGGCCTGGACCAGGGCCCGGTGCGCCAGCGGGTGGGAAATATCCTGCGCCTGCGCCTGGAAGCCCTGGCGCCCCACAGGGAAGCCATCCGCCGTGCCCTGGCCCTGCATCTGCTGCCGGGCAAGGCACCCAGTGCCATAGGCGGCATTTACCGCACGGTCGATGCCATCTGGCGGGCCGCCGGCGACGGCAGCACGGATTTCAATTTCTATACCAAACGGGCCATTCTGGCGGCGGTGTACAGCGCCACCTTGCTGCGCTGGCTGGATGATCAATCCGAGGACTGCGCCGAAACCTGGGCGTTCATGGAACGGCGCCTGGCCAGCACCGCCCGCATCGGCAAGGCCCGGCGGCAGGCGGAAAAGGTCATCAAGTGTCTGCCCTCGCCGCTGCCAGCACTCACACGCCTGCGATACGGCGCTAGAGCAATACCGATCCAATGTGAATCGCAAAGCGATTCTAAGTGATTAGAAAATTTCTCTATCTTTAAGGTTCGGAGCATTTCCAATTCGGAAATGCTCTAGCCGCCGGGCCTCTTGACCGTCCATTCAACGGTGTGGCGCAGGACTTTGCCCAGGGCCTGGTCGAAGGCGCCGATGATCAACCGGATATCCTTGCCTTCCGACTTGACCGCGGCCTCGAAGGTGCGGGAGGCGACGATGGCGCGGCGGGGCTGTTTGACCAGCTTGGCATTCAGGCGCACGCGAATGGTGGGGACGCCGTCAAGGGTATAATATTCCGCCTGAAATTCCCGCAATTCGGTGATCAGATTATAGTCGGAGCGCAGGCCGATGGCCTTGCGCCCGACCGCGATGATGGCGCCGCTGTTTTCAAAACTCTCCACCAACAGGGTCTGCACCATGCGCGGGGCCCGTTCGGTCCAGCGGGCGCGGGCAAAGTATTTCAATTCCGTGGCCGTGGCGCGCAGCGCGATCCGGTCCACGTTCAGGCCGCCGGACGCCAGGGGTTCTTCCACCACCAATTGCCACGGCACGCTGGGCAGGCGGTCGGCAAAGGTGTTCTTGGGCGTCAGGGTATAGAGGTTGGGCGGCGGTCCGGCCAAGGTCGGTATTAGGCCCTCGCAACCCGAAAGTCCAAAGGCGAGCAGGCCCAGGCCCAGAGCCGCCAGACTCTTCCATCGAATTTCGTGCCGTCGAATTTTGTGCCGTCGAATTTTTTTGCTTGCCATCATTCGGTCTCGAACCCTCCCTGTTGATCGCCAAAAAGGAAGTGGGCCGGGTTGCTTTGCAGATCCTCCACCAGGCGCGAGGCGGAGGCGATCAGCACCCGCGCTTCTTCCAGGAACCGGGTCAATTCCAGCAGGCCGTCCGTGGTGAAGGCCGACAGCCCCTCGCGGTTTTCCGCCACCAGCGCCTGCAGATCCTCGCCAAAGGCCGAAAACCGCCGCGATGCCGCCCGCAATTCCGCCAAGGTCTCGCGGGCATCACCCTCCATCAGATCATCCGCCGTGCTCAAGGTGCCCCGCGCCACGGACAGGGTCGCGTCCGCGCTGTCGATCAGGCTGTTGAGCCGGCCCATCAGCTCGTTGGAGCGGGCCGCGATTTGCTGCAGATCGGCCAGCATCTGTTCCAGTTCCGGGCCGCGTCGGGCCAGCCGGGTGCTCAGGTCGTCCACATTGGCCAGAATATGGCCAATGGCGGCGCGGTTGTCCTCGTTCACCAACTTGGTCAGGGCGTCAACCAGGATAATGGCGTGATTGATCAATTGCGGCGCGCCGGCGAAAAAAGCCTGGATGGCGGAACGTTCCGAACGCAGCACGGGCGGCCCGCCCCCCGGTCCGGGCTTTGCCAGGCCGGCGGCGGCGGTGCCGCCGCTCAATTGCACGAAGGCGACGCCGGTGATGCCCTGCAGCTCCAATTTGGCCACCGTGTCCGCCTTGACCGGGGTGTCGCGGGTCACTTCCAACATCACCTGAACCCGGCCCGGATCGTTGCGGTCGATCTTGATCACCGTCACCGTGCCCACGGGGATGCCGTTGTAGCGGACATCGCCGCCGATGGAGAGGCCCGAGACCGCCTCGTCAAAGACCACGCGGTAATGGTCGAACTGCTGATCGATCTCGATCTTGGCCAGCCAAAGCACGAAGCCGAACAAGCCGATCACGACGATCAGGACGAACGATCCGATCAGCACATGGTTGGCTCTGGTTTCCATTTCGTGTCCGGCTCGTGTCCCGCTAGTGTTCGGTCACGTTTAAATGATTCCCTGATGGATTGAAGTATGCGATTCTTGAGGGATGAAAACAAACATTTTGATTTGGGTTTGTCCTGGTGACCGGGTCCGTTTGGAGCGGCTTGTTTCGGACCGGAATACG
>JAYGEA010000006.1:0-10909 GCA_046582635.1 Alphaproteobacteria bacterium | reverse complement strand
GTGCGCCAGAAAGTCAAACACCCGGCGGGCGCGGCGGGAGGTTTTCAGTTCGGCATGGGCGGCCAGCCAGACGGGCAAGCTTGGCAATTCCAATTCAGGAAGTATGCGCCCCACTTTCGCCTCGCCATCGCCGATCAAGGTCTGGTTGAAGCCGATGCCCCAGCCCGCCACGACCAGATGGACGTCATCATCAAGCGGTTTGAGTTTCCGGCTAACTTTGTCGGCGGGAAGTACTGGCATCCTGGTCCGGTATTTGTCTACGTCCTTGAGGGTGAGCTTACCATTGAAACAGATAACGGGTTGCAAACCATCAAAGCGCGCGAGGTCTACGCCGAAACACCGAAGCTGGCCATGAGGGCAAAGAATTTGAGCGCCACGGGCGCCCTTAAGACAGTGGCATTTCTAATAGGAAAATCCAAAATGCCATTCAAGGTGAAATAAGAAACCGCATTGCAACGGGCATGCTCAATCATCGAAAACAAAGGATGGTTGCTGTGAACAACAGCATGGCCAGACAAATCCGAAAGAGGATCCAATATGAAGAATGTCACCAGATATATTTTGATGATGCTCGTATTTTATCTCACGTTGCCCATGACGGCGGCCCTGTCCCAGGCCTTGAAGGCGGATGAAATCAAACCCTTGGTCAATGACAAGACGTGGGAAATGGTTTTCAAAAACTCCGCGGCCAAGACAGGGACCTTTGCTAGAATATTCTTTTGGGATTGGAAGCAGGATGGAACGATCTGCGCGCGGCTGATAAGCGCCCCCAAGGATGACGCTTGCGCCGACCAGGGCCGTTGGCGGCTGGATGGCAATCACCTGTGTTGGGAATTGACCTGGTTCGAAAAAGCGGCAGGCCTGAATAAACAATGCATTTCAGTTCATCGCGTTCCAGAGCGCGGCTTCCAAGCACAGCTACGGCAGCATCCCGGCTTAGAATTATTCAACTTTTCAGTCGTCAACTAGATCACGACAGACGGCGTCAGATCTTTCCTTTCGATAGCGGTATAGGACGGGGTGCCAACATGAAAATTTTCAGCAGACATATCCTGGTTATGATCGCGTTATATCTGGCGCTGCCCATGACGGCGGCCATGTCCCAGGCCCTCAAGGCGGAAGATATCAGGGCAATGGTGAGTGACAAGTCTTGGAGAATGCAAGCATCCGTTGTCACCAGAAAGGCGACGTATTGGGATTGGAACCGCGATGGAACGGTCTGCGCCAGACTGTTGAGCGCCGCCAAGGGTGACGCCTGCGCCGACAAGGGACCCTGGCGGCTGGACGGTGATTATTTGTGCTGGGAATTGACTTGGTTCGGCCACGGACAGGGCTTGAAAAAACAGTGCATTACGATCCAACGCTCGTCAAAAGGCGGCTTTGAAGCGCAGCGGAGACGGCTGCCGGGCATGGAATTCTTCGAGTTCACCGTGATCGACTAGGAATATCAGGCGGCCTCGGCCAGTTTAAAGCCCATATCCCGGCAGGCCTGATCCAGGGCGGCGATGCCGTCCGCCGAAAGCGACATGATGGGCGGGCGCATGTTGCGCCAGGCGGGGTTGCCGCTGTTTTGCGCCATCAATTCCTTCATGGCCGGCACCGTGCCGTGGGCTTGCAGCATCAGGCGGGTGGCGGTGGCGATTTCCTGGGCCGCTTCGGCTACGGCCGCATCGCCCGCCAGGTGGGCGGCATAGACGGCCTGGCACAGGTTCGATGTGGCATTGCCCGTTGCCGTGATACAGCCCGCCCCGCCGGCCTGCAGATCCGCCAGCAAATATTGCTCCGTGCCGGCAAAGGTGCGGAAACCGGGGATGGCCTGGATCACCGCCTGCATGGCGGGCCAATGGCCGGAAGAGTCCTTCACGCCCACGACCGTGTTCGGATAGGCCTTGTTCAGGCGCACCAACAGATCGACGCTCATATCCAACCCGGTCATCAGGGGAAAATCATAGATCACGATGCGCAGGTGGTCGTCGGCCAGTTGTTGGATAACATGGTCGAAGGCGGCGAACAGGCCGTCGTCGCTGACGCCCTTGTAATAGAACGGCGGCAACATGAGGACCTGGTTGAAACCCGCGTCCAGGGCCGCCCTGGTCAACGCGATGGTATCCGTGGGCGCACAGCAGCCGGTGCCGATCAGCAGCTGTTCCTTGGCGATACCGGAGCGGGCGGCGGCGGCGATTACATCCAGGC
Organism: Alphaproteobacteria bacterium; assembly: GCA_046582635.1. Taxonomy (GTDB): domain Bacteria; phylum Pseudomonadota; class Alphaproteobacteria. The sequence goes on along the minus strand of JAYGEA010000006.1, from coordinate 8,716 downwards.
GCTCACCGACCGAAAACGAGTTCGCCTCGCCCGTGGTGCCCAGGACCGCGACGCCGTTGCAGCCGTTGGCCAACAGCCATTTGTGGTGATCCACCATTGCCGCGAGATTAACCGTCAGGTCATCATTCAGGGGTGTGACGGCGGCGCTCCAGACGCCGGAGAGGGGATCGCTCATATTGGTCTCCGTATTTAAAGTTCGCAATTAGGGTTCGTGGTCCAGAACGTGATGTTCCAATGGCCCCGCGTGACGTTCGCTGACGCTACGGCCGCGGACGGAAATACCCGCCCGGTGTACACTATCACGATCACCCGTGACCAGGGGGTGCCAATCGGGCAGGTCCTTGCCTTCCGCCAACAGGCGGTAAGCGCAGGTCGCGGGCATCCAGTAAAGCTGCGCCACGTTTTCCGGGTCCAGCACCACGCAGTCGGGCACCAGCTCGGAACGGCGGTCATAATTGCCGCAACGGCAGGCGCGGATGTCCAGCAGGCGGCAGGCCACGTTGGTGAAGGCCAATTGGCCGGTATCCATATCCTCCAGCTTATGCAGGCAGCATTTGGCGCAACCGTCGCACAGGCTCTCCCATTCCGCCGGGTTCATCTCGGTCAGCGTCTTGCGCCGCCAAAACGGCGTCTTGTCCCGGTCTGTAGGTTCAGCCGCCATGACGGGCGATGAACGCCTTAATGCGTGGGGCGATGTTCTGGCGCCAGCGCCGGCCGTTGAAGACGCCGTAATGGCCCACGTCCGTTTCCTCGTAATGGGCCCGCATGTCATCGGGCAGATTGCGGCACAGATCATGGGCTGCACGGGTCTGGCCAACGCCGGAGATATCGTCCTTGCCGCCCTCCACTGTCAACAGGGCGCAGTTGGTGATGGCGCCGGGGTCGATCAGTTCATCGCGGTAATGGAAGGTTCCCACGGCAATTTGATGTTCCTGAAACACCTTTTCGACGGTTTGCAGATAATATTCCGCCGTCAGATCCATCACGGCGCGGTATTCATCGTAAAATGCCCGGTGCTGATCGGCACTGTCCCCATCGCCCTTCATCAAGTTGTGGAACAGGCGCAAATGGGCGCCCACATGGCGGTCCAGGTTCATGGTCATGAAGCCGGTCAATTGCAGGAAGCCGGGATAAACCTGGCGCATGGCGCCTTTATTGGGCGCCGGCACCCGCTGGATCACCGTGCGTTCGAACCATTCCAGAGCATGGGTTTTGGCCAGATCATTGGGCGTGGTGGGGTTGATACGGGTATCTATGGGGCCGCCCATGAGGGTCATGGTACGGGGCGAGATGGGATCACCCGCCGCCTCCAATAATGACACCGCCGCCAACAGGGGTACGGATGGCTGGCAGACCGCCAGGGCATGGGCGCCGGGCCCCACAACGGCCAGAAAGTCCATCAGATAGTCGATATAGTCGTCCAGATCGAAGGACCCTTCACGCAGGGGTACATTGGCGGCATTCCGCCAATCGGTGATGTAGACATCATGATCTGGCAGCATGGCGCGCACGGTATCGCGCAGCAGGGTGGCAAAATGGCCGCTCATGGGCGCCACGATCAGCAGTTTCGGGTGGCCAAGGGCGCCATCCTCGTCACCGGCCCGGACAAAGCGTTTCAGCTGCCCGAACGGCTTGCGTGCGACAATGGTCTCCTGCACGGCAACCTCCCTGCCGTCGATTACCGTGCTGGTCAGACCAAAGGCGGGTTTTGGGTAATGCCGGGCGCCGGACTCGAATAACTCGAATGCCGCCGCCCAGGCCCGCCCGGCGGGTGAATGGCTGAGGGGATTAAAGGGGTGGCGCAACATCATCTGGTTGGCCTCGGCCGCGAAAATAAGGGGCGCCATGGCCGCCTTCTGAAACTCGTGCATATGATAAATCAAACGATTTTACCCTGGTTACCCATCGACATTACGAGTCGGTCAGGCATCTAACCAGCGAATATGCTGCATTGCAACAAAAAGCGTCCGCTTTAGCCTTCCCTCATCACTTCCCCGATTTTCTGGGCCATGGCCTCGGGCGACGAGCTGGGGGCGAAATGGTGCAGGTAGATGCCATCCGGGCTCATCAGGTAGATGAACGAGGAATGGTCCATGAAGTAGTCACCGTCGGCGTCCACTTCGCCCTTGGCGAAGAATACCTTATAGGCCTTGGCCGCTGCCTTTACCTGATCGACGCTGCCGGTCAAGGCGATGATCGCGGGATGAAAATTGCTCACGTAGTCGGCCAGCAGGGCCGCCGTGTCCCGTTCCGGATCAATTGTAATCATCAGGGGCTGCACCTTTCGGGCCGCCGGGCCCAGCTGCTCCATGGCCTCGGTGATCAATTGCAGTTCCGTGGGGCAGACATCGGGGCAGGAGGTATAGCCGAACATGACCAGCAGGTAGGCACCGCGATAATCCGTGTCGCGCACCACTTCGCCCTTGTGGCTGACCAGCTCAAACGGCCCGCCTATGGCGGCGACGCCGATGGTGCCGGTGCCGCTCCGCTCCCCTTTCAGGAACAGGGAGTTCACGGTCAGGCCAAGAGCGATGGCAACCACCATGGCGGCGATGAACATCATGATGCGGGGAAATGTCATGTTTGGGTGTGTAGACTACCCGGCCCGAAAACGCATTCAATTCCCGCCGAGGATGATCAGGCTTCCAGCATGCGGCGCAGCAGATCGATATCCTCGGCCAGGGCGGCATCGGTCTGGCGCAATTCCTCGATCCGTTTGACCGCATGCATCACCGTGGTGTGGTCGCGGCCGCCGAACTTGCGGCCGATCTCAGGCAACGAACGCGTGGTCAGCTGCTTGGCCAGATACATGGCCACCTGACGGGGCCGGGCCACGGCGCGGGCGCGGCGGGCGGAATGCATGTCGGCCAGGCGGATGTTGAAATGCTGGGCGACCTTCTTTTGGATTTCCTCGATCGTGACCCGTCGGTCGTTGGCGCGCAGCAGATCCTGCAAGGCTTCCTGGGTCATCTCCAGATTGATGGGCCGGCCCACCAAATGCGCGTGCGCGATCAGGCGGTTCAGGGCGCCCTCCAGCTCGCGGATGTTGGAGGTGATGCGGTGGGCCAGGAATTCCAGCACCTTGGGTGGAAAATCGCCCACGTTGGCGCGGGCCAGCTTGGCCTCCAGAATGCCCAGACGCAGTTCGAAATCGGTTTGGTGAATATCCACCACCAGGCCCCAGCCCAGGCGCGAGCGGATCCGCTCCTCCACATCCTCCAGGTCCGAGGGCGAGCGGTCGGCGGAAATGACGATCTGTTTGTTCTGATCCACCAGTTCGTTGAAGGTGTGGAAAAATTCCTCCTGGGTGGAATCCTTGCGCGAAAAAAACTGCACATCGTCGATCATCAAAACATCGGCCGAGCGGAAGACCTGTTTAAAGGCCATGGTCTCCCGGTCGCGGAGGGCACGGACGAATTGGTACATAAAACGTTCGGCGGAGAGATAAATCACTTCGCGGCCCGGATCACGTTCCCTGATATGCCAGGCGATGGCATGCATCAAATGGGTTTTGCCCAGGCCCACGCCGCCATACAAAAACAACGGGTTGAAGTTGATTTGGGCGGTATCGGCCACCCGGCGGGCGGCGGCATAGGCCAGCTCGTTGGATTTGCCGACCACGAAGCTGTCAAATTGATAGCGCGCATCAAGGGACGAGCCCATGCGCAGAGCCTGCGGATCGGCGGAGGGGGCGGGAATGGCCGCGAGCGCTGATTGGGCGGCTGATCGGGGGGCTATTTCGCCCGCCGCCGCCGGCACGCCACCGCCGAGCGTCACGGATGTGGTCGCGCCTTGGGCCCGGCCAGTAACCGGATGGACCGAAATATCGATCTCCCGCACGGAATTATCCTCGGCCTGCCAAAAGGCCCGAATACGTTCGCCGTAGTGGGAGAGAACCCAATCGCGCATGAACCGGGTCGGGGCCTGCAAATAGGCCAGGCCATCATCGATCCGCTCGAACTTCAGCGGCCGCATCCAGGAATTATACGCGGCATCGCCAAATTCGGACCGCAACCGGGCGCAAACCCGTTGCCACTGACCGAGATAACCTTGGTCCATAAACTCGCCCTTTTGCAACCGAACTGTGCAACCTACCACCCCGCCAAAATGGCCAAGGTCAACAAACCTCCGGTCAGATCGATGTTTTTGAAAAAGCGCGCCACGAGCACCTGGCCGCAAATACCGACGGAATTCCGTCTGCGTCGCGACAAGCCTGCCGTTGAAGCCTCTCCGTCAACACACCCCCGTCTGCACCATGTTCGATTGGCGGAATAAAGCCGCCCCGCGCCCATGATTTAGATCCCGGCATCTTGTTATTCGCCTTGCAGGCAATTGAATCCGCCGCGACCCGGACTTTGTTTATAATTTATATAAACGTCTTAAAAAACAAATAACGTTCAATTTTTTGTTTAACATCACAAGTATTGCAAATATACCACGGGTATTTTACTTTCACAAATGCACAATACCGCTTCCTGGTATTTCAAATTAACTTGCCGCCCCTCTCGCTTTGAGGCTTGCCTACGGTACTTGTCCAACGGCTTGGACGCAACGGGGGAAAATGCAGAACAGCGTTTTTTTTGCACTCGAAATGTAGCTCGCCACGGATCGCCTACCAGATATTGAGTGCGATAAATTTGAGACCCCGCCCACGACTTTCGGCGCGGCGGTCAAGCCGGTCATGCCGTTCGGCCAAGACCTTTGGGAAGGTCATCACGAAGTCAAATTCAAAGGGGCCGGCGGTAGGGCGGAGTCGAATCGACCCGTCCGGCAATCCGAAGCTTTACGGTGCTACTCCGCGGCGTCCATGGCATTTACCAAACGGGTCAAGCGGGAAATCCGCCGGGCCGCCGTATTGGCCTTCAGAATGCCTTGTTGGCTGCTGCGCGCCAGTACGGGTTCAGCCAGTTTCAGGGCCTCGGCCGCGGCGGTCTTGTCGCCCGCCGCCAGGGCATCTTCAATGCGGCGCACATAGGTGCGCACGCGGCTGCGCCGGCTGCGGTTAATCACGGTGCGCCGTTCGGCCTGCCGCAGTCGTTTGCTTGCTTGTTTGCTATGCGCCATGTCTGACTTTTCTATTTCGCGAAAGTTTCGATTTCATGTGTCCCTTTAGGTGGGACGCGCGGTTATAGACGGGGGGCGGGAGCGGGTCAATACCGATGACCGCAAGCATTTCCCACGCTATGCTGTCGCAATATTGCAGGGAGTGACGAATGACGACAATATTGATGGCCTCGCACCAGGACCCGGTGAATTTGTGGCGCGATGCCCTGGCCAAGGAAATGCCGGAGCTTGAATTCCGCGCCCACCCGAATGGCGGAAATCTGGCGGAGATCGACTATGCCCTGGTTTATTGGGCCCCCCACGGCCTGATCGCCAGTCTGCCCAACGTCAAGGCGGTGCTGTCCATCGCCGCCGGCTGTGATCACATATTGGCCGATCCCCAGCTGCCCCCCCAGCTGCCCATCGTGCGCATGGTGGACGATTTTCTGGCCGCCATGATGGCCGAATACGCTGTTTACGGCGTGCTGCATTTTCACCGGGACATGCATTATTACCGCCGGGAGCAATTGCAAAGCCAATGGAGCCGCGCCTGGCCCCTGTACACGCCCGACACCTCGGTCGGCATTCTGGGATTGGGCGCCATTGGCGGTGATTGCGCCCGCAAGCTGGGCGCCCTGGGCTTTCAGGTGCATGGCTGGTCCCGCGGCCCAAAATCCATGGCAGGGGTCATATGCCACCACGGCCCGGACGGACTGCTGGAAATGGCCAGCCAATGCCGCTATCTGGTCTGTGTCCTGCCCCTGACCGGGGAAACCAGGGGCATCATCAACGAAAAGCTCATTTCCGCCATGCCGAAAGGCGGCTTCATCATCAACATTGCCCGAGGCGGCCACCAGGTGGATGACGATTTGCTGGCCGGCCTGGACAGCGGCCAGTTGGGCGGGGTTTTTCTGGATGTCTTCAACCAGGAGCCCCTGCCCTCCGAGCATCCGTTCTGGCAACACGAAAAGGTCTGGCTGACCCCCCATGTGGCCGGCGAACTAATGCCCCGCTCATGCGCCAAATCCGTCGCCGCCAACATCCGCCGTATTGAAGCGGGAGAACCGGTTCCGGACCTGTTCGACAAGGAACGCGGCTATTAGGATCGTTTAAAAGTCCGAAATACGCTCGAGGCGGTGAAGACCAACTTGCCGTCGGCGAAGGCTTCCGCCTCGCCATAGGCCATTTCGCCATCTTCACCGGACAGCCAGGCGGTACCGTCCAGCCAGGCACCGGCATCCACTGCGCCAATCAGATCGCAAACCATGCGCACGGTCACGCCGCGACGGCCCGTACCCCGGCTGATGGCGGTGGCCAGCAGGCCGTCGGCAAAGGCGGACATCATGCCGCCATGCAGACTGCCGTGGACATTGCAATGGCGGAGCTGGACGCGCAGGCCATGCCAGAACCGCCCGTCTTCCTCCACTTTATGGAAATAGGGGCCGTTGTGGGTTGTATATGGCCCCCTGGTCTTTGAATGCACAAAACCAGGGGGCGGATCGCTAAGAAACTCAGCGTCCATCAATTGCGGTAGGACGTATCCTGGGCATCCAGCATGCGCAACAGGGCCGGCCAGGCCAGGCTGCCGAAGGAGCCTTCAAATGAAGCCATTTGGCTGGCCACATTTTCAATGACCTCTTTCGAGGGCATGTTCAGCTTCACCCCGCCCGACAAAGCGCGGATCTGCATGCTGCAGGCCCGTTCCAAGGTGAACATCTGCAAAAAGGCGTCGGCAACAGTTTCGCCGCAGGCCATGGTGCCGTGATTGCGCAGGATCATGGTGTTGCTCTGGCCCAGATCAGCAACCAGGCGTTCGCGCTCTTCATGGTCCAGGGCAATGCCTTCGTAATCGTGATAGGCCAAGTTCGAGACCAGGGTCAGGGCAGTCTGGGTCAGGGGCAGCAGGCCATCCGCCTGGGCCGAGACGGCGGTACCGTCGTCGGTGTGCAGATGCATCACGCAACCCACATCGTGGCGGGCGGCATGCACGGCGCTGTGGATTGTGAAGCCGGCCGAGTTGATTTCATAATCGGTTTCCGACAGCACTTTGCCGTCCAGATCCACCTTGACCAGGGAGGAGGCGGTTATTTCGTGGAACATATAGCCCAGGGGATTGATCAAGAACGCCTCGCCCCCGCTGGAGCCGACGCTGTCGGGCACACGGGCCGAAAGATGCGTGAAGATCAGATCGGTCCAGCCGTAATGGGCCACCAGGCGATAGCAGGCGGCCAGATCGACCCTGGTCTGCCATTCCGCTTCGCTGACCGTTTTTTGCATTTTCACGACGTTCATGGGTTTCTCCTGTTCTATTATCTCTATTATCTATTATTCCGCATCATTCCGTATCATTCCGCCGCCGGGCCGGGGAATTGCTCCCGCAGCAGGCGCTTCAGGGCCTTGCCCGTGGGGTTGCGGGGAATTTCGCCGATAAAGGCGACGCCCTTGGGCTGTTTGAACCGCGCCAGCTTGCCGTCGCAATGTTGTAGAATATCGGCCTCGGTCAAGCCTTCATCCCTGGCCACCACCACGGCAAAGGGGCTTTCCCCCCAGCGTTCACTGTCCTGGCCGATCACGGCGACATCCGCCACGCCCTCATGGGAGGTAATAACATTTTCCAATTCCGCCGGATAGACATTCTCGCCCCCCGATATAATCATGTCCTTGACCCGGTCGTGAATGGTGATAAAGCCCTCGGCGTCGCGCAGGGCGATATCGCCGGTATAGAGCCAGCCGTCGCGGATGGTCTCGGCCGTGGCGTCTGGATTATTCCAATAGCCCTTCATGACATGGGCGGCCTGGACCAGCAATTCCCCCGGTTCCCCCGGCACGGTATCGTTGCCGTCTTGGTCCACCACGCGGACGGAGGTATGAAAAAAGCCCTTGCCCGCCGAGCCGATCCTGACCATGGCCTCGTCGGGACTGAGCACGGTACCCGGCCCCCGGACTCGGTCAGGCCGTAGGCTTGATGGATCTCGATGCCGATCTCCTGGTATTTTTCGATCAGTCTAACGGGAACCGGCGAGGCGCCCGAGAGGATGGAGCGCAGGTTGGAGACATCATAATCCGCGAACTGCGGCACCATGAGCATGGCATTCAGCATCGCCGGCACCGCCAGGGAGGTGGTGATCTTCTCCGCTTCGGTAATTTCCCACATCAACCTAGGCTCGAACTGCCGTAACAGCACCACCGTCCCGCCGGAATAAATGGTAAACATCACCGGCAGCAAGGCGCCGACGTGGAACAGGGGCAGGGCGATGGAATACCGGTCCTTGTATCGGATGTCGGTGGTGGTGGTGAAGGTAATGATGGCCCAGGTCATGGTATTGTGGGTATGCAAGGCGCCCTTGGGTCGGCCCGTGGTGCCGGAGGTATACATGATGAACAGATCATCATCGCCGCTGTCTATTTCAGGGGCCTCCCCGGCGGCTTGCCCGACGACTTCGCCATAGTCCGCCGCGAAGGCATCCGGCAGATGGCCGGGCTCGCAAAATTCAATCCAATGCACAAGGTCCGTGACCGCCCCGCCGCCGGCTTGCAAGGTGGCAACAACTTCGGCGAAATCACTGCCGTAAATCATTGCCACTGCTCCGGAATCCTTGAGGATATAACTCAATTCGTCCGCCACCAGACGCCAGTTCAGCGGCACCACCACGGCGCCGATCTTGGCCAGCCC
>JAYGEA010000309.1:0-3132 GCA_046582635.1 Alphaproteobacteria bacterium | reverse complement strand
CGGCGACTATGTGATGATTGAAGTAACCGACGACGGCGCGGGCATGTCGGCGGACACGGCGGCCCGCGCGATCGAGCCGTTCTTCACCACCAAGGCCGTGGGCGAAGGCAGTGGCTTGGGCCTGAGCATGGCCTTCGGTTTTGCCAAGCAGACCGGCGGCCATCTTGCACTGGAAAGCGCCGAGGGCGACGGCATTGATATGTTGCTGACCGATGTTGTTCTGCCATCGGGAATGAACGGCGCTGAACTGGCCGCCGCCTACAGGGATCGGTATCCAGCGGGTAAGGTTCTTTACACTTCGGGTTATCCCAGAGACGTGCTCAACAAGTCAGGCCGATTGCCGGGCGATGTGGAATTACTGCGAAAACCGTATCAGGCCATGGATTTGGCGCAGACGGTGCGGCGGGTTCTGGATTCTTAACCCGGTTGCTGTAAAATGAGAATTGGTGACGAAGTGTATGGGGAATGGGTGCGATATGTATGGGAAAGTACTGGTCATCGACGATGATCGCGATGTGCGGGAAACAATTTGCAATATCCTTCAGGCCGGTAGTTATGACGTAGAACAGGCCAAGGACGGCAACCAGGGTTTGATGGCTTTTGAACAGGGCGAATTTGATCTGATCATCACCGATATCCTGATGCCGCGAAAAGAGGGGATTGAAACAATTCTCGAAATTCGCGGCGGCAATCCGGATATTAAGATTATCGCCATCTCGGGCGGGGATCGAACCGGCAACGACGCCTATCTTGAAATGGCCAAAAAATTGGGCGCCGACGGTACCCTGAAAAAGCCGTTCGTGGCGAAGCAATTGCTGTCGCTGATTGACGAGGTCCTCAACCCGGCCTGAAAGCCGATTGACCAACCCGAGGGCTGGTCCCCGGGGAATCGTCCCCGAGGATTCCTCAATGCGAATAGTCTTGACTTTGCCGCCTGAAAAGTGCTTCTGACGGCGAAAGACACTCCAAAATGAGTAATTCGATTCCCGCCGCCCTGAATACAGGTCGAGTGTCCCGGCGATTTGATCGAGAAAGACTAATTCAAAAATGACAGAATTTTCGGGCCTTGAACTGGCCCAGCCCCTCCTTCGTGCAATTTCAGACGAAGGTTACAAAACCCCCACACCCATTCAGGCCAAAGCCATCCCGCCATTGCTGGACGGCCGCGACCTGCTCGGCGTGGCCCAGACCGGCACCGGCAAGACGGCCGCCTTTGCCCTGCCCACGTTGCATCACCTGACCCAGGACGGCAGCAAGCTGCAGCCCATGAAGCCCCGCGCCCTGATCCTGGCACCGACCCGCGAGCTGGCCGGCCAGATCGGCGACAGCTTTCGCGGTTATAGCCGACACATGGGCCTGCGTTCGGCCGTCGTCTTCGGCGGAGTTTCCATCCGGCCCCAGATCAAGACCCTGGCCCAGGGCGTCCATGTGCTGGTCGCCACGCCGGGACGGCTGCTGGACCTGATGAACCAGGGCAAGGTCCGCCTTGATACGGTCGAGATCTATATCCTGGACGAAGCCGACCGGATGCTGGACATGGGCTTCATCCGCGATGTGAAGAAAATCACCGCCGCCGTGCCCCAGCAACGTCAGACCGCCCTGTTCTCGGCCACCATGCCGCAATCGGTCCAGGGTCTGGCCGATGGTCTGCTGGTGGACCCGGTGCGGGTCGAAGTGGCGCCGGCCGCCACCACGGTCGAGAAAGTGTCACAGCGGGTGCTGTTCGTGGCCAAGGACAAAAAGCGTGCCCTGCTGAGTGATTTGATGGCCGACGCGGACATCTCCCGTGTTTTGATTTTTACCCGTACCAAGCACGGCGCCAACCGTGTGGCCAAACATCTGGGCCAGATCGGCGTGGACGCGGATGCCATCCACGGCAACAAATCACAAGGTGCCCGCGAACGGGCCCTGAAGGGTTTCCGCAGCGGCAAGCTGCGCGCCCTGGTGGCCACCGACATCGCCGCCCGCGGCATCGATGTGGAGGGCGTGACCCACGTCATCAATTTCGACCTGCCGAACGAGCCGGAAAGCTATGTTCACCGCATCGGCCGCACCGCCCGGGCCGGCGCTTCCGGCATGGCGATCTCGTTCTGCGACCACGAGGAACGCGCGTATCTGGCGGATATCGAGAAAGTCATCCGCCAGACGGTGCCGGTGGACGAAGATCATCCCTTCCATTTGGCCCAAATTGCCCAGGCTCCGGGGCCTGCAAAAAAGGCCCCCCAGCGCAATCGGCGCCCCAACCGCCGCCGCTCCCAACGGCCCACGGCCAGGGCCGCATAAGGCCAAATTGACTTAAGAAAAGCCTTATGTCAGCCTGTTTCCCCGACGAAACGGGGAGGGCTGACATGGCTAGCGCAACCTGCGTTCTTTTGAACGCAGGTTGCGTTAACGGATAGAGTAGATCAAATTATCAACCGAAAATTAAGTCCAATTTTAGGCCGTTTGATCTAGCCAGGCGTTGTGCGTTCCACGGTTTGCGGGCGGCAGGCGGCAAATTCGCCTTGAGGGGCGGGCAGGTCAATCTGTTGGCCGCCCTTGACGGTACCGGAAATGCCCTCGAAGGCGCCGGTGCCGCCAAACAGTATTCCGTCCAGCTTGGACGGGATGCCGGTGCCCGTCACCATATAGGTTGAGCCGTCGGCGGCGTTGACATTGCAAAAGAACGGCGCGGCTTGAAACTTGCCGGCCACCAGGCCGCCGGAACCAACGCAGCGGCCGGCCATGCTATTTTTCGGGTCCTTATCGTCGGCCAGCCAAGTGTAGTTCATGGTAAAGGCCCAGCCCATGTCGGCCTTGGTGGTGGCAAGGACGGTCATTTTGCCGCTCCAGCAGGATGTGCCGTCGAATTTTTCGGTTTTTGCCAGGGCCGGCGCCGCAATGGCCAAGGCCAGGCCGCACGCCAAAAGGTTTGTTTTCAAGCATTTCATGATCAGGCTCCCATTCATATATTCGGGCGCGGTTGCGCCGATTTGATGGGGGCAGGTTCCTGACCCATCGTCGTGGCAGGACTTCGAAGCCCTTGGCGGCATCGGAACGTTTGATGATCTCCACCGTCCAATCGCCGATCTTCTCCAAGGCGCCGCGTAATTTGGGCCCTCCATAGGCCCCGTCGGCGAAGACATGGCGCAG
>JAYGEA010000302.1:0-15704 GCA_046582635.1 Alphaproteobacteria bacterium | reverse complement strand
CCAGGTCCGCAAGGTCATAGGCCTTGCCGGTGATGCCGGTGACGTTGTTGATGGAAACGCCGATGATCAGGTCGCCGCTGATCAGTTTATTGCCGTCCATGCACCTTCACCATGAATTTCCGCGGTTCATCCAGCGCCTCGAAACCGAATTGCTGGTAGAGGCCATGAGCGTCCTTGGTGGCCAGGAGGAAGCGGCTTACATCCGCGACATCCGGATGATGGACGGCGCAATGGACCAGCCATTTACCCAGGCCCAGACCGCGCAATTCGTCCAGCACGAAGACGTCCGACAGCCAGGCAAAGCGCGCCTGGTCGGTGACCACGCGGCAAAACCCCACCTGGCCACCGTCTTTTCGACTGTTTTCACCGCCTTCTTTTTGACCGTCTTCCCGGTACAGACCAAAAATCAGGGCATGATCAATTGACCTGGCAAGCTTGTCCCTGGGCGTATCCTTGCCCCAATAAGTCTGGCCCAGATAGTCAATCGTGAAGTCCAGGTCGAGACGGCCCGCATCGGTGGAGATGACAAAGCCGTCCCGCCGCCAATCCATGGCCTTAGGCGGTCTGTTTGTTTTTCGAGGCGGCGATATCGGCGGACATGTCGCGGGGGTCCGTGGCGCCGATGTTGATTTCCGAGACCATGGCCCGGCGCGGCAGACACACGGCCATCATGACGGCGGCGGAGATATCTTCCGGCTGCATCATGCGGGCCCGGGTCTCCGTATCGGGCACCAGGGGGCGGTTGTCCATGATCGGGGTGTCCACCTCGCCCGGCGAGACGGTGATGGCGCGAATGCCGTGCACGCGCATTTCCTGGGCCAGTACGTTCATGTAGACCCGGGCGGCGGTCTTGGCGGCGCTATAGACGGAACCGGCCATCACCGAAGGGTTGACCCCGGCCATGGAGGCGATCATGACGATATCGCCGCGCCCTTGGTCGATCATGGGCTGCAACAGCGCCTTGGTCATCATGGCCGGGCCCATGGTGTTGACGTCCATGACGCCGCGCCATTCCTCCGCCCCGATGTAGCGCACGCTTCTGACCACGGAACTGAAACCCGCGTTGTTGACCAGGATATCGATGGTGCCGTGTTCGGCCAGCAGCGCCGCCGCGCATTGTTCGATGGCCTCCGCGTCGGTCAGATCACAGGTTACCGCACTGGCGCTGCCGCCAGCCGCGACGACGGCCTGCACGGTTTCCTCCAACGGCGCCATGCGGCGGCCACAGACAATAACTTTGGCCCCGGCGGCGGCCATATCAATGGCGACGGCCCGGCCGATGCCGGTGCCGCCGCCGGTTACGAACGCGGTTTGGCCTTGTAGTACACTCATGATGGGTTCCCTAAATTAGTGGCTGAATTTGTTGTTGGGAGCAACCTACACTATCCGCCGCCATTATCCGATGTGGTTGCGCTTCAATTCAGGAATAATGTCCGTGGCGATACGCTCGAACGCCGCCTCCTGTTCCGCCAACACGGGATAATAGAGGCCGATTTCGGTGAAGCCCTGTTCGATTAGGCGGGAGACCTGGTCCACGAACAGGTTTTCAGACTCGTAATAGCCAATCCTGCCGCCGGCGGACCGGGACGCCATGTCAAACATCAGATAGGCCCGTTCCAACGAGGCCGGATCGCGATCCTGGGCCTGGCACAAATCATCCAGCCGTTTGGTGCGCTCGGCCGCCTCGGCCAACTGGGCATCGAAGGTTTCGGCAAAGCTGATGGTGTTCCATTTGTCAGCATGACGGGCGGTGATATCCAACATCTTCGGCCCCAGGGCGGCCACCACGATGGGCGACCGCGGGGACTGAACGGGGCGGGGGTTCATCACTGCGCCGTTGATCTGATAATAGTCACCTTGGAACGATGTCACTTCGTTGGACAGCAGCAAATCGACGATCTGCACATACTCGCGCAGGCGTGCCACGCGCTCGGGATTGTCCCAATTGGGAATGCCGATCATGTCGTAGACCGGGTCGATCCTCAGGCCGATGCCCAGCCCAACCTCCAACCGCCCGCCCGAGATGTGATCCAGGGTCAAGGCCTGGCGCGCCAACATGGCGGAATTGCGCAATGGAATTTGCGTCACGTAGGTGGCCAGGCGAATGCGCGAGGTCTCCCGCGCCACCGCCGCCAACAGGGTCCAGGCTTCCAGCCAAGGCCGGGAGGGCTCGCTCCAATCAACGAAATGATCGCCCGTGGTGACCATATCGAAGCCCAGATCCTCGACCCGTTTGAACTGCGCCGACACCTCATCCCAGGTTCCGCTGGGCAGGGTTATTACCTGAAACGTCAAATCCTTGGTCATCTCATTGCCTTCCCCGATCCAAAGTTCAAAACCGATCTACGATCATCGTTCAGTTCGAAATTAGTTACGGCAGGTGCTATTATGGCTCTCTATACTGATCAGGAAAGACCCATTCATGACGTTAAGTGAAACCATTAAGCCGCTAGTGACCGCCGGGCCGCTGGACCATGTGCCAGGCGATCTGGGCCTGCCGATATTTGGCAATACCTTCGCATTTTTGAAAGACCCATTTGGGTTTCACCAACAGCGCCGGGAACAGCACGGCCCGATCTATAAATTTGGCGTCTTCGGCGGCCGGACCGTGGCACTGTATGGCGCCGATGCCCTGGAATACGTCCTAATGGACCGGGAGAAGAATTTCTCCTCGCGCAAGGGCTGGCGGCTGCTGGAGCGCCTGTTTCCCGACGGCCTGATGCTGCGGGATTTCGACGACCATCGCGGCCACCGGCGGATCATGCAGGCCGCCTTCAAGCCCAAACCCATGCGCGATTATATGCTGCACCTGAATGAAGGTATCGCAGACGGCATTGGCGCCTGGGCGCCGTCCGAACGGTTTGAATTCTACCCCGCGATCAAGGATCTAACGCTGGAGCTGGGCGCCTCGGTCTTTCTCGGCCTGACCATGGGCGCGGAAGCCGCAAGGGTGAACCAGGCTTTCGTGGACGAGATCGCGGCCTCGGTCTCCGTGTTGCGGCGGCCCTGGCCCGGCAGCCAAATGCGCCGCGGGGTCAAGGCGCGGGCCTTTTTGTTGACTTACTTCCGTGACCTGATCGCGGCCCGGCGGGCGGGCGGCGGCGACGATATGTTCAGCCAATTCTGCCAGGCCCGCTCCGAGGACGGCGCCTATTTCAACGACGATGAAATCGTCGATCATCTTAATTTCCTGCTGATGGCGGCGCATGACACCACCACCTCGGTCCTGACCACCATGATCTGGGCCATGGCTCAATATCCCGATTGGCAGGACGCCGTGCGGGAGGAGGTTTTGGCCGTGGGCTCGGAGCAGTTGGACTACGATGATCTGGATAAGTTGGAGTTGACCGAGCGTGTCCTCAAGGAGGCCCTGCGGTTCCGGCCCCCGGTGCCGTTCCTGCCGCGCTTCGCCGAGCGGGCGTTTGAATTCGGCGGCTATGAATTTCCCGCCCAGACCTCGGTCTCCGTCAGTCCCGGCCTGGTCCAGATGGACCCCGATTTATGGAACCAACCGACCCTGTTTGATCCGGACCGTTTCTCGGATAACCGGGCCGAGGACCGCCGCCACCGCTTTGCCTGGACGCCATTCGGCGGCGGGGCGCACAAATGCATCGGCATGCATTTCGCCATCATGCAGGTTCGCGCCTTCGTGCATCAGTTCCTGCAACATTATTCCGTTGCCTTGCCGGACGATTATCAGAACCGCTGGCAGGCCATTCCCATTCCCAAGCCGCGGGACGGCCTGCCGGTGATCCTCAGCCGACGATAGGATGTGCCATGAAACCCAACCGCCGCCTCGCCGCAGCATTTCTATTGGCCCTGATGGTCGCGGGGTTGGGTTTCGAGGCGCGGGCGGAAGATCCCTGCCGCCGCCCCGGCACGCCCCTGGAGGCCAAGGCCCTGGCCGAGAAAGCGGTGACCATATGGCCGAGGTGGGGGCGGAGCAGGCCTTCACCGATTTCATGTCACCCCGGGGCGATTTCCCGCCCTTCGACCTGTACGTCTTTGTCTTTGACCGCCGGGGCCGGCTTTGGGTCAACGGCCGCTTTCCGGGCCTGATCGGCAGCACCATCGCCGGCGACCGGAATGCCAATGATGGCCCCAACTGGGCGGAGGCCATGCGCCGGGCGGACAAGGACGGCTCCGCCTGGATCGAATATGCCTGGTACAATCCCTGCTCCGGCCGGGCCATGCTGAAATCCAGTCATATTATCAAAGCCGGGCCGTTTTTTGTCGGCGTGGGCGCTTATGGTAAGATGAGCGCATAAAATCAATACGAAGGGGAATTGACATGGCGGAAGCCCGGCAAGACGCTCGGCATGGTGACCGCCTGGGCTGGCGGCGCAAGCTTGGCGTTGTCACGCCGTCCACCAACACCATCGTGGAGCCGGAGTTTCACGCCATGGCGCCCCGCGGGGTGACCAACCACACATCGCGATTTCTGATCCCCAACATGGCCCTGAACAGCAACGAGGATTTCGAGCGGCTGGTGGTCGAGATCAAGGCCAACCTGGATGTCGCCGTCGATGGCCTGACGCCGGCGGGGGTGGATCACATCATCATCGGCATCTCGGCCGAGTCGTTCTGGGACGGCGCGAAAGGTGCCCAGATATTGCAGGACCGCCTGGAGGCCCGGGCCGGCTGCACCATGACCCTGGGCTCCGCCGCCGCCCGCGCCGCCTTGGACGCCGTGGGCGCCAAACGCCTGGGCGTGGTCACGCCCTATTGGCCCGTGGCCGATGAACGGGTGCGGCAATATTTCGGCGAATGCGGCTTTGACATTATCGCCCTGAAGGGTTTGCAGGCCAACAGCCCCGTAGATATTGCCGAACAAAGCGAGGAAACATTGCGCAGCGCCCTGGTGGAAGTGAACAGCGGGCAGGTGGACACCATCATCCAGGTCGGCACCAATCTGGGAATGGCGGAACTGGCGGGCGAGGCGGAACGCTGGCTGGGCAAACCGGTCATCGCCATCAACACGGCGCTGTACTGGCATGCCCTGCGGCACAACGGCATTGCTGACAAAATACCCGGCTGGGGCTGTTTGCTAGAGGATTATTGAGTGATGGAATTCGGAATTTTCGACCACCTGGATTGGAGCCGGGAGGATCTGGCGGCCCATTACGAGGACCGCCTGCGTTTGATCGAGGCCTATGACAGGGCGGGCTTTTACGCCTACCACCTGGCCGAACATCACGCCACGCCGCTGGGCACGGCGCCCTCGCCCGGCATTTTCCTCTCGGCCGTGGCCCAACGCACCACACGTTTGCGGTTCGGGCCCCTGGTTTACTGCGTGCCGCTGTATCCTCCCATCCGCCTGCTGGAAGAAATCTGCATGCTGGATCAGATGAGCCATGGCCGGCTGGAGCTGGGCGTGGGCCGGGGTATCTCGCCCATCGAAGTGGCCTATTTCGGCCTGGACCACGAGGTTGCCCCCGCCATGTATCAAGAAGCCCTGGACCTCATTCTTGCGGGCTTGCGAGGTGGCGAACTGAATTTCGAGGGCGAACATTATCAGGTCAAGGAAATGCCCTTGACCCTTTCGCCGCACCAAAAACCCCATCCGCCCCTGTGGTATGGCCTCTCGCGCGCCGACAGCACGGTCTGGGCGGCCCAAAACGCCGTCAACATCATCACCAACCGGGACGAGGCCGGCAGCCGCCAGATCACCGATCGCTACCGGGCCGAATGGCGCGCCCTGGGCCATGCCGACGACACTCTGCCCCGCATGGGCATGAGCCGCCATATCGTCGTTGCCGACACGGAGGCCGAGGCGCTGTCCATCGCGTGCCGGGCCTACAAGGTCTGGCGCCACAGCTTTTATGTTCTGTGGGACCGTCACGGCATGAAGCCCATCAACGTGCACTTCCCCGACGAGCTGGATGAGCTGATCGCCATGGGCCAGGCCATTATCGGTACCGTCGAGCAGGTGGGCGCGGAAGTCCGCCGCCAGGCGGCCGCCAGCGGCATCAATTATTTCCTCTGCCGCTTCGCCTTTGGCGATATGAGCCATGACGAGGCCGCACACTCCGTCGACCTGTTTGCCAAGCATATTCTGCCGGCCTGACGCCCATGTCCGGGACCATGCACCTGCTCGCCTTCATGATGCATACGCCCATCAATCACATGACCATGAGCTGGGCCGACGGGGACGATAGCCAGGCGGCGGGCCTGGGCTCCATCGACCACTGGCAGGATCTGGCCCGGACCTTGGAGCGGGGCTGTTTCGACGGGGTGTTTTTCGCCGATGTGCCCTCGGTCTATGATCACTACATGGACAGCACGGATGTGGCCATCCGCTACGGCGTCAACTGGCCGACCCACGATCCCGTCGCCCTGATCGGCATCATGGCGGCCGCGACGAAGCATCTGGGTATTGCCTCCACGGTCTCGACCGCCTCGTTGCATCCCTTTCTGGCCGTGCGATCCCTGACCTCGCTGGATTATTTGAGCCAGGGGCGGGTGGGCTGGAACATTGTCACCGGCAACGCCCGCTCGGAACACCGGGCCATGGGCCTTGATGTCATGGAACACGATCAGCGCTATGACCGGGCCGAGGAATACATGGCCATCTGTTATGCCCTGTGGCGGGGCATTCCCGAGGACGCGATCCTGGCGGACAAAACGCGAGGCATCTACGCTGACCCGGCCAAAATCGAGAAAATTGACTTCGACGGCGAATACCTGAAATGCCACGCCACGCCGTCGGTGCTGCCCTCGCCCCAGGGGCGGCCGGTATTGTTTCAGGCGGGATCGTCGGGCCGGGGCCGGCGTTTCGCCGTCGATCATGCGGACGTGATTTTTGCCATCCAGCCTGATCTGCCCCGCATGCAGACCTTCATGAGGCAAATTCGCGATGCCGCCGCCACCGCCGGGCGGGCGGAGGACACCCGCGTCACCTTCGCCGTGCAGCCCTTTATCGGCGACAGTCTGGCGGCGGCCGAGGCCAAGCGCGACGCCATGGTCGCCCGCATTCCCCTGGCGGCCGCCCTGACCCGCATCTC
This sequence comes from Alphaproteobacteria bacterium, assembly GCA_046582635.1. GTDB lineage: Bacteria > Pseudomonadota > Alphaproteobacteria. The sequence continues at coordinate 8,700 of JAYGEA010000302.1, read as the reverse complement.
GGGCACATTCGGGGTGGATCTGGACACCGTGGACCTGGATATCCCGCTGCAGGACATCACCTCCCAGGCCAGCCAGGGCCTGGTGGCTGCCATGTCGTCCATGTTCGGCGAGGGGAATATCACCCTGCGCGAGGCGGTGCGGCTGTCCGGTTTGGCCGGCATGATCCCGCAGATCCTCGGCACACCGGCGCAGGTCGCCGATCAGTTGGAGGATATCTGGCGGTAAACCGGCTGCCACGGCTTCAACCTGACGCCGGGCATCGTGCCCGGCGGGTACGAGGATTTCATCGATCAAGTTGTGCCGATCCTGCAGGAACGGGGCATATTTCGCACGGTGTATGAAGCCACCACCCTGCGCGGCAATCTGCTTGATTAAGGCTTTTCAAGCTTGATCATGGCGGCGGCTTTTTCGCCGATCATGATGGTGGGGGCGTGCAGGGCGGCGTTGGGGATGCGTGGCATGATGGAGGCATCGGCCACCCGCAGGCCGTCGATGCCGCGCACCTTTAGTTGCGGGTCCAACACCGAGAGGTCATCGCCCCCCATGGCGCAGGTGCCGCATTGGTGATAGGCCGTCGCGCCGTTGCGGCGGATATCCGCCTCCAGCTCGGCCGCCCCTTGAACCTGGGGTCCGGGCAGCAGCTCCCGGTCAATATGTTTGGCGATGGCCGGCTGAGCCATCATTTCGCGCATGTGCGCCACCGCGGATAGCAGAACCTGCATGTCCCGGGGATCGGTGAAATAGCCCGGTTCGATGTTCGGTGCCGCCAGGGGATCGCGCGAGCGCAAGCTCACCGCGCCGCGGCTGTTGGGCGTGCCTTGGTAGATTGTCAGCCCGAAACCATGCGCCTTGGGCAGCAGATCACGCATACGGAAGCGGCTGCCCGTGGTGGAGGTCGGCGCCAGGGCCGACAGCAGGACGACCTGGGCATCGGGCGTCTCCAGGCCCGGGTCCGTGCGGAAGAAGCCGCCCGCCGGCGCATAGCTTTCCACCAGGGGGCCGCTGCCCCGAAGCAGGTAATTCAGGCCGGCCTTGGCCGCGTTCCATGGGCTCAGATGCCGCGAGGCCGTCACGGCGGCCTTGGTGATATATTGCGGCCGATAGCAGACATGGTTCTGCAAACCCCGGCCCACCCTTGGCGCATCCCGGTGCACGGGAATATCCAGGGCGCGCAACTGATCCCCCGGCCCGATGCCGGACAGCAACAGCAGTTGCGGCGTCTTGATGGCCCCGGCCGAGACGATGATTTCGCCATTCACCTGGATTTTTCCCAGCCCGCCCCCGTGCATCACCTCCGCGCCCACGGCCCGGCCGCCTTCGATGATCAGGCGCGTGGCCAGGGCCCGGGTCACAATGGATAAATTGGGCCGGGCCTTGTTCGGTCTCAGATAGGCGGCGGCGGTGCTCATGCGCCGGCCGCCGCCCACATTGATGTCGTAATAGCCGAAGCCATCCACCGTATCCCGGTTCAAATCGTCCAGAATGGGGAAACCCATGGCGGCGGGCGCCGCCAAGAAGGCCTCGCATATGGGCAGCTCGGGCCGGGCCGGGCGCACCTTCAGCTCTCCCGTGCCGCCGTGCCACGGCCCCGCCCCGCGCTGGTTGCCCTCGGACCGCTTGAAATAGGGCAGCACCTCCGCCCCGCTCCAACCCGTGCAACCCATTTGCTGCCAGATATCGTATTCCCGCCCATGGCCGCGGGTATAGATCATGCCGTTGATGGAGGAGGAGCCGCCCAGCACCCGGCCCTGCAGAAACACCAGGCGCCGATCCATGAGGCCCGGCACGGGCGCGGTCTCATGGCCCCAGTTATAGCGCGGATGGGCGCCGACGGCGAAGCCCAGGCCCGGCAATTTCAACAACAGGCTGTTGTCCCGGCCCCCCGCCTCCAACAAAACCACCTGGATGTCCGGGTCTTCCGACAGCCGGGCGGCGACCACGGCGCCCGCCGCGCCCGACCCGATGACAAGATAATCACAGGCCGCCGGCAGCGCGGTCATGGCACGGAAAGGCTAGATGCGCGGTGGCGGCCTACCACTGCTCCCAATGGGTGATGTCGCCGATGGGCGGGCGCTTGGCCGGCTTGAAATCGGTACCCTTGGTATAGGCCACGGGCAGCAGGGCGACCTGCATGAAGTCATCGGGAATGCCCAGCAATTCGGCCGCCTCTTTTTCCTGGCTCAGATGCAAGGTGGTGAGGACGGAACCCAGGCCCCGGGCCCGCAAGGCCAGCTGAAAGCTCCACACGGCGGGCATGATCGACCCCATGACCCCGGCCCAGGCGGCGCGCGGCGGGTTGTCGGGCATAAGGCCCACGTTGATACAGGGGATCACGTGCACGGGCACATTCTGCAATTTGTCGGCCAGATACAGGGCGGAGTCGATGACCCGGCTGGTCTGCCCGCCGTCGTCGATCTGGGCCGCGTCCACTTCGGCCTGGTTCAAATAGGCCATGGCGCCGCGATGATACATATCCCCCAGCGCCGCGCGCTTGTCCTTGTCGGTCACCACCAGCCAGGCCCAGCCCTGGCGGTTGGAGCCGGTGGGCGCCTGTTGCGAGAGATCCAGGCATTCGTTGATCACCTCGGCCGGCACGGGACGGTCAAGATCCAACCGCTTGCGCACGGCGCGGGTGGTGGAAAGCAGGGCATCGGTAACGGAGAGGTCAAATACGGTCATGGTGTCCATCGTGGTTGGGATTGTTTCGTTGGAAATGCTCAAATGTTTAAATGTTCATGGGCCTCAATCGTAGCGGTTCTTCATTTCGATTGTGGCGTGGTCATTTTGGTGGAAATAGTTCGCGGCATAGAATTCGTGCATCAGGTCCGCGTAGAGGCGCGGTTCGTACTTGGCCGGGGTCTCGTCGTCCATGCAGGCGGGCGCGACCTCAATCATGCGGTAGGGGTTGGGGCTGTGAAAATAGGCCAGGGAATAGCGGTCCTGGGCGCCGTCAACAATGACGCCGTGGGGCGTGGAGAGAAAACGGTCGTTGGACATGCGCCGGATCATATTGCCGATATTGACCAGAAAGGTGCCGGGGACCAGGGGTGGGGCCAGCCATTCGCCGGATTGCAGGCGGATCGCCAAACCGGGCACGTCCATGCGCGCCAATATGGTCATGAAGGAATTGTCCGTGTGCGGCGCGGTACCGAAATCGTTGCCTTCGACCACCGTGGGCGGGTAGTGCAGCATGCGCAGGGTGGCATTGTTCTCGTCGGCGAAATCCTCGTCCAGATAATCCGCATCCATGCCTAGGGCGACGGAAAAGGGCTGCACCAGGCTGTGTCCCAACCCATTCAGGGCGGCGAAATAAGCCATCACGCCGTCCCGGAAGCCCGGTATGCTTCCCTCGTCCGGCCAGTGATTATGTCCCCGCAACGGCGTCTTCTTGACCACGTCGGGATGGTCCGGGCCGCGATCATGGGTGATGAAGAAAGATTCGTTCTGGTTCGGTGTGGTCGCCTTGTGCACCGTGGAATGGGCCTGCATGGAGGCGTTCATGGGCATATAGCCGATGTTGTTTTCGTCGAGGGATAACCCCAGCTTGGTTTCCAGTGGCAGGGCGTGGAACCGTTTTGACTGGGCAAAGGCCTGAGCAATCAAGTCTTCGGACACGCCGTGGTTCTTAATGTAGAAAAATCCGATGCGTTCACAGGCATCCGCGATCTCGTCCGCGAGGTTTTGCAGGGCGCCGTCGGCGCCGCTCAAATAAGGCGCCAGGTCGATGATCGGCAATTGCGCCAAGGCGGCGTCTGCGTCACGCGCGGCGTGCTGTTGAAACAAATGCATCTGACAATTCTCCCGAACTGTTGCGCAACGTACCATTCTTCTAAAGACTTAATACCACATTGCGATGGCGGATTCCCACAGAGATCGTCGCAACGCCCCCTCACACCGCATCCGTGCCTTCGGCGCCGCGAAAGCATCGCCTTGGTTCCCGTCATCGGCGGAACCATATGGGCAATGGCGCGTGGCCACATTCCCATATCCGGATGCATTTGCATGATCATGATGGCCTTGGTTTCAAATAGACCACACTCGGGAATGGCGCATAATGTAAAAGACAAATATACTGAACAAAAAAATAATAAATTCTGAACACACTATCCAATTTCGCTTATATAAAATGGGATATTACCAACTATAGAAAAGAAAAATACAATTAATAATCAACTATAATTGAATAGTATCGTAATTTATAATTCATAAATTTACACACCCTTAAATTTCTTTACAATTTATTGATAATGTATCTATATCGTCCCATTTGACACCAAATTAGTTGTTCAGTTTGGCCGCACAACCTGGATTTTGTAAATATTTAAGGAGCTGACCCAGATAACGCCAGTGAGGTGTTATTATGGTCGGCATGCGGAAGAGCAGATTGAGCCAGGCAAAACAGTACCGGTTACCCGACTGCGCCCGAGGCATGGATATCCGCGATCTCCTCTTTGGAATAATCCAGAATATCACGCAGGATTTCATCCGTGTGCTCGCCGAGCAAGGGCGAGGGCAAGACCTCGGATGGTGAATCCGACAACTTGACCGGATTGCCCACCGACAGATATTTGCCCCGGGTCGGGTGATCGACTTCGACGATGGTGCCGGTATCGCGCAAGGATTGCTCCTCCGCCACCTCTTTCATCGACAGGATCGGCCCGACCGGAATATCCAAACCATTGCAAATATCCATGACCTCGAATTTGGTTTTGGTCATCGTCCATTCTTCGATGGCGCCAAATACCTCGTTGAGCCTTGGCAGCCGGGCATCCGGCGTGGCGTAATCAGGGTCATCCTTCCACTCGGGCCGGCCAATCACCTCGCATATGTTTTTCCAAATAGCGGCCTGGGTAATGAAATATGTATAGCTATCCGGATCCTCTTCCCACCCCTTGCATTTGAGGATCCGCCCCGGCTGGCCACCTCCCGAATCATTGCCCGCCCGCGGCACGGCCTCGCCAAAGGGAACGCCCTCGCCGAACTGGGAATATTCCGTCAACGGTCCCGCCGCGAGGCGTTGCTGATCCCGCAGCTTCACCCGGCAAAGGTTCAAGACGCCATCCTGCATGGCCGCCGTTACCCGCTGGCCCTTGCCGGACGTCTCCCTCTGGAACAATGCGGTGACAATACCAAATGCCAGGTGCAGACCGGTTCCCGAATCCCCGATCTGGGCACCGGTCACGGTGGGCAACCCGCCTGCGAAACCGGTCGTCGAAGCCGCGCCACCCGCGCATTGCGCGACGTTTTCATAAACCTTGCAGTCCTGATATGGCCCCGGTCCAAAGCCTTTGATCGAGGCCATGATCATGCGCGGGTTCAGCTCCTGAATCCGCTCCCATGAAAATCCCATGCGGTCCAATGCGCCCGGGGCAAAATTCTCGACCAGGACATCGCAGGTTTTTACCAGCCGCTCCAATACCGCCTTGCCGCTCTCTACTTTTCCGTTAATCTCGATCGATCGCTTGTTGTGGTTGAGCATGGTGAAATAGAGCGAGTCCACGTCCGGGATATCGCGCAGTTGTCCGCGCGTCGCATCACCGACGCCGGGACGCTCCACCTTGAACACATCCGCGCCGAACCAGGCCAGCAGCTGGGTGCAGGTTGGCCCTGACTGAACGTGGGTAAAATCGAGTACTTTGATGCCTTTGAGTGCTTTCATTAGTCCGTCCCTGAAATTCGGCTATTTATACATGGTCTGGGCTTTGGTGCCCGGCGCAAATTCATTTGGATCGATCCACACATTGACGACGGCGCATTTTCCGGTTTTGGCGATCTCCTCGCGGGCCCGGCGGAGCGCGGGCTGGATTTGGTCCGCTTCACGCACTTCCTCGCCGTAGCCGCCGATCATTTGGCCGAACTGGGAAAACGGCACGTCGCCAAGTTTGTTGCCGATATTACCTCGCTGCGGGCCGTATTTGGCCATCTGGCCGTAGCGGATTTGGTTCATGTGCGAATTGTTGCCGACAACAGCCAGGTAAGGCGCGCCGAAGCGCTGGGCGGTTTCCATATCGAAAGACGTCATGCCGAACGAGCCGTCGCCGTAAAGGCAAATGACCTCCTTTTCCGGATGGGCGAGTTTCGCAGCCATCGCGAAGCCGGTGCCAACGCCGAGGGAGCCCAAGGCGCCCGGATCCATCCACTGGCCGGGGCCTCTGGGGCGCACAGCCTGGGCCGAGATGGTGACCACATCGCCGCCGTCGCCGATATAAATGGTGTCCTCGCCGAGAAATTCATTGATCTCCCAGGCCAGCCGATAGGGATGGATCGGATTGCTGTCGGACAGGAACGCCGGCATCAGCTTTTCCAGTTTGACCGCCTCGATTTCGCGGAGCCTCTTCACCCATGCCTGGCGCATTTGCGACGCGCCCTTGTCGATGCGCCCGGTTGCCGCCTCCGCCACCGCTTTCAGGATCGCCCCCGGATCACCGGCAATGCCTAGGCTGATGTCGCGGTTTTTGCCCACCGTCCCATAGCTCTGGTCGATCTGGATCAGGGTCGGCGCCGAAATCCGCTTGCCGTAGCCCATGCGGAAATCAAACGGCGTGCCGACGATGAGAATAACATCCGCCTCCTTGAAGGCGTCCGAACGGGTGCGGTCGAAGTTAAGCGGATCATCCATCGCCATCATGCCGCGCGCGGCGCCGTTGCCATAGGCGGGAACGCCCAGCGCCCGGACAAAGGCGATGGCCTCCATATGCGACCGACTGGCCCAGACCTGCTGACCGAACAGCACCGCCGGGCGCTCCGCCTTGACCAGGATGTCCGCCAGCCTCTCTATGTCAGCCGGATCGCCGATGGACTTGGTCGAGGCACGATAAGAGCCGGGCTTGGGGATAACCGCCGTTTCAATGGGAATTTCCGCATCCAGAATATCACGCGGAATTTCCAAATAGGACGGGCCGTAGGCGCCGGAAAAACATTCCCGCGCCGCCATCGAAATCATGTCGGCGATACGCTCGGTGGAGAAAACGCCCGAGGAAAATTTGGTGATCGGCTTCATGATGTCCACATGCGGCAGGTCCTGCAAGGATCCCTGTTTGTGCTGGGCAAGAGAGCTTTGTCCGCCGATATGAAGAATTGGACTTTCCGAGCGGAACGCGGTTGCAACACCGGTGATGGCGTTTGTGCAACCTGGGCCGGCCGTGGTCACGACGCAACCCAACTTGCCGGTCTGGCGCGCATATCCGTCCGCCGCATGGGCCGCGGTTTGTTCGTGGCGCACATCGACGATCCTGATACCTTCGTCGAGGCAACCGTCATAAATGTCGATGATGTGGCCGCCGCACAGGGTAAAAATCGTGTCGACACCCTCGTTCTTCAGCGCCCTGGCAACGAGATGGCCGCCGGAGATAACCGAACCGTCCTTGGTCTTCTGCTTCAGCGTATCGGTCGCGGTGGAGGATTTAGATTGTTCTGACATGGTCGGCATTATCAATCTCTTTCAGCAAACTCTGGTGTCTCTTGATGAATTCTGGAACTGGAATCGGGGAGGTGATTTTAACAATAACACAGTGTGGCACCAGAAATTTTGAGGCGGCCATAAATGGTTGGACCTCTTGTCGGTTTGTTACACGTCTATTCCGCTGTATGCCGGCGCGAGGCCATCCAAAATGAAGCGTATGACTGGTTTCTTCGGCTCCGGTCCGCGATCTTCACCGCCGGCTCACGATGAATATATTATGATAGTATAGCGAGCATAATCCCCGTCGGTCATCCAAGGTGGAAAGCAAGATGCCCCGGTTCACCAGCTTCCTCTCCTTTGGAGGGGTGCCACGGACTTCCTTGAGGCTTGGGCACATGCCCTGGTTCCGATTGAGCAGCGAACTATTTCAAATATGTCCCGAACCAGTCGCGAGACGCCGACGCGATGGCTGCCAGTTGCGTGGTATAGGGGTCATAATGACCACCCGGAAACATCTCCAGCCGCTTCGGCTCATGCGCCGTCGAATAGGCTTCAAGCTGTAGGTCGGTCAGGCATTTCGTGTCGTGCGTCGTCAACGCCAGCAGCAATGGCGTGGGTGAAATGGCGGCGATATAACTGCCCGGCTCATAGGCGTCGCGAAAGGCTCGGCTCAGCAGTGTGCAGGCATTGACATAGGTCGTGCCGACGCCTGCGACCTTGCTCCATTCGTAGCTTTCGTCGCCTTCCTTCGAGATCGGAATCATCCGGGGTTCCTCGCCGCGCTGACGGACGGCGCGCTCCTCATTCATTTCTCGAACGAAGGCGGCATAGCCGTCAGTCGTGAGCGCCCGGATCGTGTTCTGGTGCCCGCTGATCGTCGGCACCACGGACACGACGCATTTGACCCGCCGGTCGGTTGCAGCCACGATCAGGCTGTGACCGCCGGAAAAGCTGGTGCCCCACAGGCCAATCCGATCCGTGTCCACCTCTGCGCGGCTTCCCACATAGGTGATCGCATCGCGCATATCGGAAATCTGCTGCCACGGATCGATCTCGCCGCGCGGCGCCCCGCCGCTCGACCCGGTGTTGCGATGATCGTAGACGAGGCAGGCGAAGCCCGCCGCGCAGAAGACATCGGCATAGCGGTCCAGCGCCATTTCCTTGACCGCGCCGAAACCATGGCTGAGTACGATTGCGGGAAACGGGCTACTACCGCTGTCCGGAGTGTAGAGAAACGCTGCGAGCGGCGTTCCGTCCAGTGTCTTGAATTCCACATTCTCGCGCATCATCACTTCCT
>JAYGEA010000290.1:0-5716 GCA_046582635.1 Alphaproteobacteria bacterium | reverse complement strand
AGTCCCTTCATACCTTAATCGATGACTTTCTGGGGTCAGTTGAATTTAGCCAAGAGATTGGGGGGAGGACCCAAGCGGATTACAGGAAGGGTCTGGCCGACATAAAGGTTACATGGCCGGATGGCCCGGTCAAAGCCATCGAACGCCCTGACATACTTCACTATCGGGACAAAATGCGGAAGACGTGGGCACCTTCTCGCGTCAACGGCGCAATTAATACCCTGCGTCGGTTGCTGAATTTCAGCATTGATCGAGGCTATGGCCTTGCCCATAACCCGGCGCTGAATATCAAGAAGCTGAAGCAGGGCAAGGGCGACGGTTTCGCACCTTGGCTGCCTGAAAACATCGACCTAGCAACGGCCAACCTTACTGGCATCGCGCGGACGGCTTTCTGCATCGCCTATTTTACGGGTCAACGCAGTGCCGACATCCTCAAGATGAAGTGGACCGACATTGCCGGTGACGAAGTCCATGTAGTTCAGGAAAAGACGGGGGCCGAAATTTGGGTTCCGCTACACCCCGACCTACAGGCTGAACTAGCCGTCACCGAACGTCGTGGTGAAACGATCATCGCGGCGGAGTTACTTCGGGCTGATGGGCAGGGCAACGCCACGGCTGGCCAGCCTCTTAGCAAGGATGCTTTTAGGAAGTATTGGGAACGTGGGCGTAAGCGCCTTGGGTTGAATGGTACCCAATTCGAAAACACCCTTCATGGCCTGCGTAAGAATGCGACCATCAACCTTCTGGAAGCGGGCTGCACCAATAGTCAGGTGAAGGCCATCACCGGCCACAGCACCGACGTCATGGTCAATTTATACAGCAAGAAGGTGAACCAACGACGTCAGGCCCGCGAGGCCATGGACAAGGTTGTCCGGTTAAACAAAGCCGCCTCTGAGAACGGCTAGAGAACAGAAATTGCTAACATTTGTGAAAAAATTGCTAACATTGGCATATTTCGGACCCCACCCTCACCGGTATGGTCCAAATTTTACTAGTTTTCTGCGATAAAGAGTGGCGCGCCCGGCAGGACTTGAACCTGCGACCCCCGGATTAGAAATCCGGTGCTCTATCCAGCTGAGCTACGGGCGCCCATGGGGTATCTAGAGCGGCTCGGTACCGGGGCCGCGGACGGTGGAGGAGCCGAAATTGTCGGCGTAGGTGCGAACCCAGATTTTGCGTTTTTTGGGCTCGCGCACGCGGTACTCGATGTCGTTGCGTTCGCAATAAGTGATCGCCGCCTCGCGCGAGGGGAAGGTCATAGCGACTTCCTGGCGCATATCCGTGGCCGATGTCCAGCCCATCAAGGGCTCGATATCCCGTGCCGCCGAGAGATCGAATTCCAGGCGCCATGAGGTGATTTTGCCGCGCCCGGACTGCGTCACGCCCTTGGCCGGCTGAAAGATGGTGGCTTTTGCGCTCACGGCTTCAATCCCTATCGCTGAATTCCTTACCGCCGCTATAGCCCATGGACAGCCGGGCGGCAATAGCTCAGCATTGGTGGACGAACGAGCGCACAAAACGAGGTAATACCACCTTGCAATGATAGGAACCCATAGAGACGTATTTTGGGAGTTTTCGGGTAGGAGCGTGCGCCGACGCGATGCGGGGTATTGTTAGGTGCGCACGACGCCCTCCGAAAGCTCCCAAAATACGCCCTTCGGGTCGCCTTAGCGGCCCCTCGGATGACGTCGTGAAGGCTTGACGATATCCCACATCGCCTGCACCTTCACTCCTACCCGAGGGGCCGCTGAGGCGATCTCTATGGGTTCCTATCATTGCAAGGTGGTATAAACCGATGACCGTGAAGAAAATGCATCTGGCGCAATTCCTCGTGCATGGGCCCAGTTATCACAGCCTGGCCATGTGGCGGCATCCCGAGACGGCGGCGGCCACCGAAGCGAAGGGCTATGACTGGACTCAGCCGGAGCTGTATCAACACATTGCCAAGGTGTGCGAGCGCGGCAAATTCGACATGCTGTTTTTCGCCGATTTAAACTATATCTCGGATACCTATCGGGGCAGTCTGGAACCGGCCCTGCGCTACGCCGCCCAGGCGCCGGAGCATGACCCGCTGCCCCTGCTATCGTTCATGGCGGCGGTCACCAAACGCATCGGCCTGGGCGCCACTTTGTCGGTCAGCCATCACCACCCCTTTTATGCCGCCCGGCTATGGGCCACCTTGGATCATCTGACCAAGGGGCGGGCGGCCTGGAATGTGGTCACTTCCCTGAACCACAACCAATCCGCCAACTATGGCGAAGAACGCCAGGACAGCGCCGCCCGCTATGAGCGGGCCCACGAGTTCATCGAGGTTTGCCAGAAGCTGTGGCAAAGCTGGGATGGCGATGCCGTGGTCATGGACAGGGAAAGCGCCCTGTTCGCCGATGCCTCGAAAATCCGCCGCATCGAACATAAAGGCAAGCACTTCGCATCCCGCGGCCCCCTCAATGTCACCCGTTCGCCGCAAGTGGGGCCGGCGATCCTGCAGGCCGGCACCTCGCCCAAGGGCATGGATTTCGCGGCGCAGTATTCCGACGCCATCTTTGCCATTCAGCCGCGGGCCGAGGACGCCGCGACCTATTACACCGCCGTGAAGGGCCGCTTGACCGCTTTCGGCCGCCGGCCCCAGGACTGCAAAATTCTGTTCGGCATGCAGCCCATTATCGGCGCCTCGGCGGCCGAGGCACGGGAGAAACAGGAGGAACACAACGCCCTCGTCCCCCTGGACGGCGGCATGGCCATATTGTCGGCGCATCTGGATTTCGATCTCTCCCAACTTGACCCCAACGAGGACATGGCGGCCCGCACGGAGCCTGAATTGCAACGGCTGCGAACCCGCTACCGCAAACCAACGGGGGAGGCCATGACCGTGGCGGAGGTCGCCGCCCGCCACGGCCAAAGCGTCGGGCTGCCCCAGTTCGTGGGCACACCGGTCGACATTGCCGATCAGATGGAGGCCTTCATGGCCACCGCGGGCGGTGATGGCTTCATGCTCTCGCCGATCCATTGCCCCGGCGCCATCGAGGACTTCGTCGACCTGGTGGTGCCCGAGCTGCAACGGCGGGGTCTGTTCCGCAAACGCTACAGGGGTAAAACCCAGCGGGATCATTTGAGCCAGTTCGACTAACGGATATTCCCCAACCCTCGGGCGTAGATAAACACGCGGCTTCACAAGTTATGACAAAAAAACTAGGATTATCCTGGGTTTATTCGAAACAACAATAATTCGCTTCAACGTCATCCTGGGGAGGTATGAGTTATGAAGACGTTTCATGGACTGTTCGTCGCAATGATGGTTGCCACCGCTTGCCTGTTGTCCCTGGCCACGGCGGCCAGCGCACAAAGCCATCGGGACGTGGTGGCGAAATCGAAATCAATGGTGCCCTCTCCGCCCTGGAGCAAGGGCGATCAGGTGGGCATGGCCAATACACTTGGCCTGGGCACCTGGATGCGCTGCGCCCAGCACCTCACGAATGCCAAATCCCGTTCCTATGAAGTTTCCCACCTGCGCTCCAACACCATGCCCCTGTCTCCCTTCGGCGTGCCGTTGAAGTACAAGTTCCGGCCCACCGCCTCGGTGCCTTATTCCAAACACGCCTTTAATGGCGAGCACCTGGAAAGCGGCGAACCCGGTGCGCAAGGCACGCAGATGGATGCCTTGGGACATTTCGCCTACCTGGAGAATATGTGGAAGGGCGAAGGCGCCATTCCCGTTGATACGGCCAGCTATTACGGCGGCTACAAACAGGGTGACGTGAAACCCAATGCCGCCTCGCCATTGTTGAAGCTTGGCATCGAGAACGTGCCGCCCATCATCACCTCGGCGGTTCTGCTGGATGCCAAGAGCCATCTGGGCGGCGGCAAGGCCATGCAGCCCGGACAGCTTGTCACCACGGCGGATATCGAGGCCATGCTCGCGGCACAGGGCCTGGGCTGGCGCGGTCTGCTGCCGGGCGATGTGCTGTATATCTACACCGGCTGGAGCGACCATTGGAAAGACCCGGATGTGGAGAAGGTCTATTACACCAAGGGCCCCGGCCTGTCCTATGACGCCGCCAAGTACCTCAAGGAAAAAGCGGTGGTCCTGGTCGCCCTTGATAATCCCTTCACCGATCCGGTGTTCGAAGGCCAGTTGGTGGGCAAGCACGGGCCCGCGGAAGGCACGCCGCCGGGATTGCCATTCGCCATCCATCACGAGAATTTGGCGGTCTCGGGCATTCACCAAATTCAGAACGCCAAATTGGCGGCCATGGCGAAAGACAAGGTCTGGACCTCCTGCACCATTATTTTGCCCCTGCGTTCCAAGGGCGGATCAGGCTCTCCCGTACGTCCCGTGGCCATCGGCGCGCCGGGACAGTCCTGATGGCGCAAACAGGGTTTCAGTTGGCGGACGGCGCGGCGGAACTGTATGAAAAAAACAACGTGCCGACCATGAGCCGGCCGGCCGCTGAACACATTTTGGAACATATCGACATTGGCGCCACCGACCGCGTGTTGGATCTGGCCTGCGGCACCGGCATCATGACCCGGTTAATTGCCGCGAAATACGATACGACCGGCGGCGTCACTGGTTTGGACTTTAACGATGGTATGCTCAAGCTGGCCCGGTCCCTTTCACCAAAGGCTGATTTCCCCATTGAATGGCTCCAGGGCGATATTTGCGATCTGGCATTCGGGGATTGACAATTTGATCTGGTCCTTTGTAATCATGGCCTGCAGTTCATTCCTGACAAAGCCGCCGGCTTCTCCGAAATCAGGCGGGTATTGGGCCCTGGAGGCCGCCTCGCCTTCACCGTCTGGAGCGCCGAACCAGCCCTCAATGTCGCGATCGCCGATGCCATCCGCCGCCACATCAGTGACGAATGGGCAAAAATTTGCCTGTCGCCGTTTTCCTTCCGCGATGAAAGCGTCATCCGGAAACTTGTTGATGATGCCGGGTTTCAATCCATTGAATTGCGAGAGATAGAGTTTATCAGGCGATTGCCAGCCACAACGTCGGCAATCCTGGATTTGACGATGCGTTCTCATTTTTCCGGCGGCATGAATGAGGCCAGCGAGGAGACCCGGCAAACAATTGCGCTGGAAGCCTTCGAAGCGTTGGCTGATTTCAGGGAAGGTGACGAATTTGCAAATCCCATGAAGAATTTTCTGGTGCAGGCCAAGAAGAACTAAGGCCTTAATAAGGCTACGTCGACCCGGCCCGCGCGCCGCCATCGACATGGATAACCTGGCCGGTGATGTAGCGGGCCTTGGGCGAACAGAGGAAGGCGACCAGGACACTCAAATCCTCCGGCTCGCCGATATATCCGGCCGGGCAATGGGCCGCGACCCAGGCATCCTGGACCGCCTTCGTGGGCATCAGCCGTTCGTCGATCCGTTCGGAATCCATGCGGCGTATTAAAATCAATGACTTAATTGAAATAAATTGAACCTTTGTTGGCTTTGTGTATGGCCAACTGCACAATAGATGCACAAAATGCCCTAAAATAGGCTGCAGCAAGCATCCTCTGCCGCTGGGGATATAGAAAAAGATAAATATTCTGAGAATCGGAGAGGCCACGCATGGGCCACCGGAGGTAGGAGGGGTATATATACGCACAGCCCCGCAAATTTTTATGGTTTTAGACCTTATGTGGAATAAGTCCTTTTAGTAGACCTCCATCCGCCAACTCTTCATCCCCCATATTCCCTGCCACAATCCTCATATGAGAAAACT
>JAYGEA010000028.1:0-9443 GCA_046582635.1 Alphaproteobacteria bacterium | reverse complement strand
CCAGATGCTGCCGTCCATCTTGTCGTATGAGTTCGTTGCCATAAACGGCGCCTCCAAGACTTAATATTTCGTGTTTCAGGCTATTAGGGTAACATTTTTCAATTATATGTCAATGATGCTGACCAAAATAATGTCAGCATCATTGACGCATTTCGTGTAATCTTGCGCCATGGTTGAAACCTCCACCGATCCGGCATCGTCTTTCCTGCATGATGATGAATTGATCCGCGGCATTGAAATGCTGTTCTACGCTTATCGGGATTTTACCTCCGACCCGGATGAAATACTGAAGGCTTATGGCTTCGGCCGGGCCCACCACAGGGTGGTTCATTTCGTGGGCCGCAATCCGGGCATGACCGTGACGGAACTGCTGGCCATATTGAAAGTCACCAAACAGAGTTTAAACCGCGTTCTGTCTCAATTGGTGGCGGAAGAGTTCATTGCTCAGGAAAAGGGCAGCCGCGACCGCCGCCAGCGCCTGTTGTCCCTGACCGCGAAGGGTCTGACTTTGTTCACGGAACTCTCCGGCCCGCAAAAGGCCCGCGTGGCCAAGGCCTACCGCGAAGCGGGCGCCGAGGCGGTGGCGGGCTATCGCAAGGTGCTGGCCGATTTGCTGAATGCCGAGGAACGCGAGGCTGTCTTGAAATCGGTCGGGCGGCCCTAGTGTGGTGGATTTGAAGTTCGCTGGATTGAAATCGGCCAATGCCGCTCGCGGCGGGGCGAACTTCAAACCTCTAAATCACACGCGATTCATAGTCGTAGTGTGGCTTGGAAATCTTAAGTCCGCCAGCGAAGTTGGTATGTTCGACAATGCGGACTTAAGATCCGCCACGCTAGGGAATATTCATGAGTGATGATGCCGCCCATATTCTGGTTGTCGATGATGATGATCGTTTGCGGGATTTGTTGCAGCGTTATCTGGGTGAATACGGCTTTCGGGTCTCGGTCGCCGCCGGCGCGGCGGAGGCGCGGGTGGCCATGTCGGGCCTGGATTTTGATCTCATGGTGCTGGATTTGATGATGCCGGGGGAAAGTGGCCTGGAGTTGACCAGGGACCTGCGGCAGAGCAAGGATATTCCCATTTTGCTGCTGACCGCCATGGGCGAGGCCGCCGACCGTATCGCCGGACTGGAAGTTGGGGCCGATGACTATCTGGCCAAACCGTTTGAGCCGCGGGAGCTGGTGCTGCGCATCGAGGCGATCCTGCGCCGTGGCGGCCCCAAGGCCGAGGCGCAGGACGAGGTCACCTTCGGTGGCTGTACTTTTCATATTGAGCGCGGTGAATTACACCGCGACGGTGCCTTGGTACGGCTGACCTCGGGCGAGACCGAAATGCTGCGCCTGTTCGCCCGCAGGCCCGGTGCCACCGTGGGCCGGGCTGAATTGCTGGCCCAATCGGACACTGGGGAGGATACGGGGGCTGATCCCGGCGCGGAGGCGGGCAATGTGCGGGCGGTGGATGTGCAGATCACCCGCCTGCGCCGCAAGATCGAGGACGACCCGAAGGAGCCGCGCCATCTGTGCACGGTATGGGGGCAGGGCTATGTCTTCTGGCTGGATTAGCCGCACCGGCGGTCGCCGATGTTAAAGCGCATGCTTCCCAGCAGCCTCTTCGGGCGGGCGATTATCATCGTCGTGACGCCGGTGGTGTTGTTGCAGATCGTCGCGGCGGTGGTGTTTTACGACCGCCATCTGGATCAGATTACCCGGCGCCTGGCGCGCAGTGTCTCGGGCGATATCGGTTTCGTCGCCGCCGCCCTGACCCGGGAAAAGGACGCGCTGGCCCGCTTCCACATCCTGCAATCGGCCAATCTGCGCCTTAACCTCAGTTTCGCCCTGATCCCGGATCAGCCGCTCAAGGCGGGCCCGCTGCCAACCCCGTCAGGGCCCCTGGAAGCATTGTTGATCCGCACCATTGACGAGGGGTTGGAATTGGCCTTTACCATTCAAAACCGGCCGGAGAAGAAAAATTATCTGATCCAGGTGGTTTTCGAAGGCGGCCGCCTGCGCGTATTGGTGCCCCATAACCGCATCACGTCGGCGACCCTGGAAGTTTTGATCCTGTGGATCGTCGGCTCCTCCCTGTTGCTGCTGGCCATCGCCATCATGTTCCTGCGCAATCAGGTGCGTCCCATCCTGCGCCTGGCCGATGCCGCCGATCAGTTCGGCCGCGGCCAGGATGTGGCAAACTACAAACCCACGGGGGCCGTCGAAGTGCGCCGCGCCGGCGATGCCTTCCTGCGCATGCGTGAACGCATTGACCGCCATATTCGCCAGCGGACCGAGATGCTGGCCGGTGTCAGCCACGATCTGCGTACGCCCCTGACCCGGTTGAAGTTGGAGCTGGCCATGCTGCGCGATACCCCGGCGGCGGAGGCCATGCTGTCGGACGTGGACGAGATGGATCGCATGATCCAAGGTTATCTTTCCTTTGCCCGGGGCGCGGCGGGCGAACGGGCGGTGGACACGGATGTCAACGCCTTGATGGACGAGGCCGTGAGCGATGCCCGCCGCCAGGGCGGAAATGTGGATTTTGCCGCGACGGGCAATCTGCACGGCCGTCTGCGCCCCCTGAGCCTGAAGCGTTGTTTGGACAACCTTCTGGGCAATGCCCAGCGCTATGCCGACCGCTGCGCCCTGGCCGCCAGGCGGGACGGCGACATGATCGAGATTACCGTGGACGATGACGGCCCCGGTATTCCCGAAGACGAACGGGAAGCCGCCTTCCGACCCTTTTACCGCCTGGAAAATTCCCGCAACCAGGGTACGGGCGGTGTCGGCCTTGGCCTGGCCATCACCCGCGACACGGTGCGAAACCAAGGTGGCGACGTGGTACTGGGCGAAGCGCCGCAAGGCGGCTTACGCGCGGTGATCCGGTTGCCGGCCTGACTATTTGAAATGCAAGGGTGAATAAATGCCATGGAAACATTGACCTTTCAAAGCCTGGTGGCCCGCCCGGTGGTGTTGAAATTGAGGCGCCCCGTGAAGGCGCGGATCGCCACCATGACCGATTGGCCAATAATTCTGATCGATTTGCATACCGAGGAAGGCATCACCGGCCGGGTTTATCTGGAACCCTACGTGGTCAAATCCATGCGTTATCTGGTCCCGATCTTGCAGGATTTTGGCGAAATGCTGAAAGGCCGGAAAGTCGCTCCGGGGGAGCTATACGAAACCGCGCGGAAATCGTTGCACTTCACCGGTTATGGCGGGCTGGCCATGATCGCCGTATCAGGCCTGGACATGGCGGCCTGGGATGTCTTGGCCAGGGCGGCCAACATGCCCTTGTGCGTTCTGTTGGGCGGTTCCCTCGGGCCGGTGAAATCCTATAACAGCAATGGGTTGTGGCTGCACGACCCGGCTGTGGTGGCGGGGGAGGCGTTGGAATTACGCGACGAGGGCGGCTTCTCCGCGCTGAAGCTGCGCATGGGCCGGGATGATCCCGGGGCGGACATGGCGGCCCACGATGCGGTGCGCCAGGCGTTGGGCGATGGCGTCGAACTAATGGTCGATTTCAATCAGGGCCTGGATCTAGCCGAGGCCTTGCGCCGTTGCCATATGATCGATGATCTTGGCCTGGCCTGGATTGAGGAACCCATTGTCTATGACGATTTCGATGGTTTCGCCAAACTGACGGCGGATTTGAAGACGCCCATACAGATTGGTGAGAATTTCTATGGCCCGCGTGATCTGTACAAGGCGTTGCAAAAGCGGGCCTGTGATCTGGTCATGCCTGATTTCATGCGCATCGGAGGTGTGACGGGCTGGTTGCGCGCCGCCGCCATCGCCGGAGCGGCCGGTGTGCCCATGTCGTCCCATCTATATCCGGAGGTCGCCGCCCACGTCATGCGCGTCACGGAAACCGCCCATTGGCTGGAATGGCAGGACTGGGCCAATCCTATTTTGCAGCAACCCTACGAAGTCAGGGACGGCGACATGCACATCCCCAATAGTCCCGGCCTGGGGCTGGAATGGAACGAAGATGTGGTCGCCGCCAATGCGGCGGATTTTTAGCTACAGGGCCTCTGACAGGGTGAACAGCATATCGGCGCCTTCGTCACGGTTGGCGATCAGGGCCTGATAGGCCGGATCATTGTACCAGGTCCGCGCCGCATTGATGTCGGGGAATTTGATCAAGACAAAGCGGTCCTAACCTATCGGTCCGGTCAGGGTTTCCACGATGGGCGCGCGCATGATGAATTCGCCGCCATGGGCGGCGGTGGTTGGTCCGGCGGCCTTGGAGTAGGCGGCCAGTTTTTCGGGGTCTTTAATTTTGACATGCACGGCGACGTAAGCGGCCATTCTTTCGTTTCCTTGTTTCTATTCAACGATTTTCCAATAGGCATCCTTCAAGATAACCCGGCCATCGCGAAATTCGTAAAAATCACAGCCCTGGACGGCGATCTTTTGTCCCGCCGTCGTGGTGCCCGTCAGCAGCCATTTTGAAATCCCAACGTTGCCATCCACATCGTGGCCATCGCCCCGGTAGTGAATATCGGGTATGCCGTCAAAGCGGGTTTTCAACAGGGTCTTGACCGCCTCGAACCCTTCGGCGCGGGAGCCGTGAGGTTGGGGGCCTCGGGGCATTTGCAGGGCGCAGTCGGCGGCAAAATAGCTCATGACCGCATCTATATCGTGGTCATTGAAGGCGGCCAGCAGACCGTCAATTTTTCGCTGATGGTGGCTCTGTTTGACATATTGGCCTTCCGGCAAAAAAAACAGGGTTTCCCTACGCTGATCAGAGCTTTAGTTTGCGCAATTGTAAAGCATCGCCGCAGACAGAGGCCATTTGCATATGGATAAGCCAAGCCAGATCCGCATCTTGAAGGACTTAATGCGCATGGGGGAAACCACCCAACGGGCGGCGGAAACCGGTATGATGGAGCCCATTAATTTTGGCCGCAACGTGCTGGCCCTGCACCACGATCACCAGACCTTCTGCGCGGCGCTGCAAATGCCGCCGCTGGAGGAAATGAGCGGCTAGATTTGCAAGGAATTTTGGTGTGGGCTCGAACCGATGCGTTGGCGATGGCTTTGTCTTGACCAAATCGAACAGTATTTAATGGAGAGTAACATGCGTCATTGGCGAATTTGTATTGTTGTGGTATTCGCGTTGGTTTGGACTACTGGTTCTGCCTGGGCCGAGGGTGCCCTGGGCACCTGGGCCACCGAGGAGGGCAAATCCCATGTCACGATCATGGCGTGTGAAGATAAATTGTGCGGCACCATTGTCTGGCTCAGGGAACCCTTGACCAAGGCGGGGAAACCGAAAAACGACGCCAACAATCCCGAAGACGCCCTGAAAACCCGGCCCATTATCGGCCTGCCCCTGTTGGCGGGTTTCGTGCCCGGCGATGAGATTAATGTTTGGGAAAATGGCACCATCTATAATCCCGAGGATGGAGAGTTGTATTCCTGTGTCCTGACCTTGCTGGATGCCGGCACCTTGAAGGTGCGCGGATTTGTCGGCCTGCCCCTGTTTGGCAAGACGCAGATTTGGAAGCGGGTACAATAGAGTTGGGCGTTTTTTTCAAAGGAGAAATATAGCGTGGCGCAGGCAAATCGGAAGGACAAGGACGGCAGCTTGCTGCTGGGGGAACCGACCGAGCCGGGCAAGCGGTACATCAACCGCGAACTTTCCTGGCTGGCCTTTAATCAACGGGTCTTGGAGGAGGCGCTAAACACCGCCCATCCGTTGTTGGAGCGTTTGCGCTTTTTATCCATTTCCGCCGCCAATCTGGATGAGTTCTACATGGTCCGCGTGGCCGGGTTGCATGGCCAGATGCGCGCGGGTCTCGATCAGGTCAGCGATGACGGGCGATCGCCCACCCAGCAACTGGCCGCTATCAATGACATGGCCGGCCGGATCATGGCGGAACAGGGGCGTTACTGGAATGAGCTGATCGGCGAGCTGTCGGTGGCCGGCATTTCCTTGGTGGAGCCCGACGCGCTGACGGAGGAAGAGCGCGATTTCCTCGCGGTGTATTTTCTCCAGCATATTTTCCCCGTTCTGACACCCTTGGCCATTGACCCGGCGCACCCGTTTCCCTTTATCCAGAATCTTGGCTTTGCCATGGTGCTGCAATTGCGCCGGGAGGCCGATGACAGTTTTATGAATGCCCTGGTGCCCCTGCCGCAGATGGTCGACCGTTTCGTCCGCCTGCCGGGCCAGGCAATCCGTTTTGTTAGCCTTGAAAATCTGGTGGGACTGTTCCTGGACCAACTTTTTCCCGGCTATGCCACGGAGGGGCGGGGGCTGTTCCGGGTCATTCGCGATAGTGATATCGAGGTTGAGGAAGAGGCGGAGGATCTGGTGCGGTTTTTCCAAACCGCCCTGAAACGGCGGCGGCGGGGCAGTGTCATCAGCCTGTGGGTCGATGCCGCCATGCCTGATGATCTGCGCCGCTTCGTGGCCCGCAATTTGGGCATGGGACGTCGCGACGTCATGGCAGTGGACGGCGCCTTGGGTCTGGCGGATGTGGCGCAGCTGATTGTCGATGACCGCCCGGAGTTGAAGTTCGAACCCTACAACCCACGCTTCCCCGAACGCATACGCGAGTTGGGCGGCGATTGTTTCGCCGCTATACGGGCCAAGGATATTCTGGTTCATCACCCCTTTGAAAGTTTCGACGTGGTGGCGCAATTTCTCAGCCAGGCAGCGGAGGACCCCGACGTCATCGCCATTAAGCAGACTCTATACCGCACCTCCGACGACAGCCCGATCGTCAAGGCCCTGATCACGGCGGCCGAGGGTGGCAAGTCGGTCACGGCGCTGATCGAATTGAAGGCTCGCTTTGATGAAGAGGCGAATATCAAATGGGCCCGGGACCTGGAGCGGGCCGGGGTGCATGTGGTCTATGGCTTCATGGACCTGAAAACCCACGCCAAGGTGTCTTACGTGGCCCGGCGCGAGGGTGAGGATCTTTTGACCTATGTGCATTTCGGAACCGGCAATTATCATCCCGTGACCGCGAGGATATACACCGATCTTTCGTTTTTTACCGCCGATCCCGATTTGGGCGCCGATGCGGCGCGGCTGTTCAACTATCTGACCGGATATGCCCAGCCGGCCTATTTCGACCGTCTGATCACGTCGCCCATGGGCATGCGGGACGCCATTCTGTCCCTGATCGAACAGGAAATTACCCACGTCAAGGCGGGGCGGCCCGGCGCCATTTGGGCCAAATTGAACTCATTGGTGGATAGCCAGGTTATCGATGCCTTGTACGGCGCCTCCAACGCCGGGGTAAAGATCGATTTAATCGTGCGCGGCATTTGCTGTCTGCGCCCCGGCGTGCCCGGGATGTCGGAAAATATCACCGTTAAAAGTATTGTGGGACGGTTTCTGGAACATGGCCGTGTAGCCTGTTTCGGCGCCGGCCACGGGCTGCCGTCTCCGTCGGCCAAGGTGTTCATTTCTTCCGCCGATTGGATGCCGAGAAATTTCGACCGCCGGGTGGAAGCCATGATCCCCATCGAGAACGCCACCGTGCACGAACAGATCCTGGGGCAGATCATGGTGGCGAATTTCAACGACCGGAGCCAAAGCTGGTGCCTCAAGGCCGATGACCGCTACGAGCGGGTGGTGGCCCAGGATGACGAGTTTTCGGCCCATCGTTACTTCATGACCAACCCCAGTCTGTCGGGCCGGGGCAGCGCCCTGAAAGGCGCCAAGGCCGACTTGCGCCTGGCCTTGGAGAGGGAATGACCCAAGTCGAAGCGGTGAACAATCGGCGGAACCTGTCGGACCGCCTGGCTGTCATTGATGTCGGGTCGAACTCGGTCCGCATGGTGGTTTATCCCGCAACGGCGCTTGCCGCGCCGCCTTTGTTCAACGAGAAGGCCATGTGCGGCCTGGGACGCGGCCAAGGTCCCGGCGGCTCGCTGTCGAAGGAAGCCATGGACAAGGCCATGGATACGCTCCACCGGTTCGCCCATCTGGCCCGGGCCATGGAAGTGGGCGTCATTGACGCGGCGGCCACGGCTGCGGTGCGCGATGCCGCCAATGGCCGTGAATTTCTCGATCGCATCCACCGTGAAACCGGTCTTACCGTACGCATTCTGGATGGCGATGAAGAGGCCCGTCTGGCGGCCCGGGGCGTTTTGGCGGCCAGTCCCGGGGCGCGGGGCCTGGTGGGTGATTTGGGTGGCGGCAGTTTGGAATTGATGCATCTGGACCCCGACCGCCCGGACGGTACCGGCCAGGGCACCAGCCTGGGTTTAGGGACCTTGCGGCTGGCGGCGATGGAGCTGTCCGGCGGCGCGTTGGATCGGCGTATCGACGATGGTTTGGCCCGGGTCGATTGGATGCCTCGGGTCAGGAATGCCGATTTATATATTGTCGGCGGCGCCTGGCGTAGCCTGGGCAGACTGGAAATGGCCCGTACGCGTTATCCCCTGCATGTGCTGCATGGATATACACTGCCCAGCAGCCGGGTTGAGACCATGTGCCGGTTGTTCGCTGGTCTGAGCCTGGAAAGCCTGCGCCGCATCGAAGCGGCGCCGAAGGACCGCCTTGATACCTTGGCCTTGGCGGCCCGCATATTGGGGCGCTTGTTGCACCACAGTGGCGCCAAGCGGGTGATTTTCTCCGACCATGGTCTCCGTGACGGTATTTTGTATGAGAATCTTACCCCCGAACACAGGGCGGTGGATCCGTTGTTGGCGTCATGCCGCCTGACGGCACTGGCCACGGCCCGTGATGACAATAACGGCCTGGGCCATGGCCATGGCGATAGCCGCAAACTGACTGCTTGGCTGATGCCGCTGTTTCCCAACGAGAGCGAGGACGACAAACGCCTGCGCCTGGCCGCCGCACTGTTAAGCGATATCGGCTGGCGCATTCATCCCGACGAACGGGCGGACCATGCCATGGCGGATGTATTGCGCGCCCCCCTGATCGGTTTGGAGCATGGCCAACGGATCAAACTGGCCCTGGCCATTCGCTACCGTTATACCCACCGCCGTGACAGCCATTGGGTTAAACCATACGAACAACTTATCCCGGATGAGGACCGCCTTTGGTCGCGCCGGGTCGGCCAGGCCCTGCGTTTAGCCCATACCCTGTCGGGTGGCATCATGGGGCTATTGGCGGACTATCGCCTGAGCCGGGATGACGAGACCATGACCCTGCACGGCGGCGCGGATGGAACCCACATGATCGGCGAGGCGGCCACCAAGCGACTGGCCGCGTTGGCCCGCAGTTTCGGTCTTGGCAGCCGGATCCTAGCAGATTAGAGCAAATTAAGCTTAATCCGCGCCAGCCCGCTCCCCCACCCGGCCACCCACGTAATCATCGTGAATGGGTGGCCGGGTGGGGGAGCGGGCTGGTCGGTCCTTAGTCACGAGATAGGTAACACATTTACGTCACGACATAGGTAACAGTCCACACTGTCGGCTGGGAGGACCAGCCGATGCCTTGGACGGAGACTTGTGCGATGAAT
>JAYGEA010000293.1:0-13430 GCA_046582635.1 Alphaproteobacteria bacterium | reverse complement strand
AAACCGAAGGCCATGCTCAGGCCCAAGCCACTGCCTTCGCCCACGGCCTTGGTGGTGAAGAACGGCTCGATCGCGCGGGCCGCCGTGTCCGCCGACATGCCCGCGCCGTCGTCGGTTACTTCAATCATCACATAGTCGCCGGGTGTCAGATTTTCATGGGCGGCGGTAAAGGATTCATCCAACACTTGATTGGTGGTTGCGACGCGCAGTTGCCCGCCGCCGGACATGGCGTCACGGGCGTTGAGGGCCAGGTTCAACAGCGCATTTTCCAGTTGTCCGGGATCAACGGTAACGGGCCAGGCGGCATCGGCCAACCGGGTTTCAATTTGTATGTCCTTGCCCAGGGTACGAGCCGCCAGCTGGCTGAACTGGTTGATGATCATGTTGATGTCAATACGTGCCGACGTCAGCGCCTGATGCCCGGAAAAGGCCAACAACCGGTCCGTCAGCTCGGCGCCATGGACCGAAGCCCGATAGGCGGTGGCCAGATATTTTTGCGCCGGCTCGTCGCCCGCCAGATGATCGCGCAGCAGATCCAGATTGCCCATGACCGCCGTTAACAGGTTGTTGAAATCATGGGCAACTCCGCCGGTCAGCTGCCCCACGGCCTCCATCTTGTGGGTTTGCACCAGACGTTCCTCGGCCATTTTTTGCGCCGAGGTATCCATCACGATGGTACCGATGCCTGAAATCTCACCGGTTTTCAAAAAAACCGGAAATTTGGTGATACGGATGAATTTGACCGGCAGATTCTGATCGATGACATTGGCGTCGATCTCCACCACGGCACCACTTTCAATGACTTTTCGGTTGGCATCGTCCAGGCGCGCCTCCAGGGTGGCGCCGAATAGTCCCGGCGTGACCGAGCCGACCAATTGATCGGCCGAGGCGATGAAGAAATCTTCATAGGCCGAATTCACCAGTTGAATACGGGCATCCAAATCCTGCAGTACGATGGCAATGGGCGCATTTTCCAGGATCGAGCGGAAGCGCTCCTCGCTGTCAGACAAGGCATCCAGGGTATCCCGTTTTTCCGTGGTGTCCACGAAGGTGACGACGGCGCCGATCGGGACCCCGTCGCGGAGGATCGGGAAGGAGGTGTATGCCGCTGGAAATGCGGTGCCGTCCCGGCGCCACAGCACCTCGTCATCAACCGCGATACCCTCGCCCCGGCGAAATGCCTGATAAATCCTGCAGTCCTCGTTGGCATACGGCGTGCCGTCGGTCTTGGTGTGATGGATCAACTCGTGCATTTGCCGGCCCAGCAAGGACGCCGGGCTCTCATGGCCGAGCATGGCGGCACAAGCGGGGTTGGCGAAGGTGCAGCGGCCATGGATATCGATGCCGTAAATTGCCTCGCCAGTAGACTCGAGCAATAGGCGGACCTGTGCCTCGCTCTCTTGCAGCGCCGCCTGTGCCATGACGACTTCGGAGACATCCCGCCCAGTGCCGCGATAACCTTGAAATGCGCCCGCCCCATCGAAGTGGGGTTGTCCGGAGGTGCTGACCCATTTTTCAGGACTTTCAGCATCGCCGGGCCAACAGTAAACAAAATCACGAAACGGCTCTCGGTTTTGCAGGGCACCCAGATGCGCCTCCCAGGCGGGACGGTCATAGTCATCGCCCAATAATTCACCCCGTGTCTTGCCCAGGACATGCTCCGGCGACACACCAATAACCGATTGCATGTTTTCCGACGAATAGGTGAAGCGCTGATCCGCATCGGTTTCCCAAATCCAATCAGAGGAAGCCTCGGCAAAATCACGGAACCGCTTTTCGGCGTAATCATGTTGCAGCTCAACGGAATTCAGCAATTGCTTTCGCGCCGCAACCATGACGGTGCCGATCCATATGACCGCCAGCGCCACGGCCCGGTTTGCTGTCTCTACAGCCATCGCCGCGTCAGGTTCGGAGAACAAGACACCAATCAGAGTCAGAAAGCTGGCGGTAACGGCCAAGGCGATGACATGGCCCAGGCGAGGCGCCCACAAGCCCAGTAGCACCAAAACCACATATGGCATGGCACCGCCCGCACCGGACGGCAGCCACAGATCCATGACCAACGCGGCCATTGACCAGATGCCGGCCAGCAACAGAAGATTCCGGCCCGGCAAGCTGGCCGACAACGCATTTCCGATGATTGGTCCCATTACCGGCCCCCCGAGCCAATTTAAGATACGCTACAAATTCGCCTGGTCAGCGGACGTTGGCGCAATATTACTCCCTGCTTTCCATATACAAGTTAATGCGGACAGGTCAATTTGGCGCGATTTTCGTTTTGGCGGCCGATAACCTATAAACAGACACCCGCTGCTGGACGCGGAACAGGGAGTTGCAGATGACATTGAAACTGGGTTTGATGACCGGTTACTGGGGCGCGCGGCCCCCCGAAGGCTTGATCGGCCTGGCCAAACGGGCCGAAGCCCTGGGCTATTACGGCTTTTTCACGGCCGAGGCCTATGGCTCCGACGCCTTGACGCCGCTGGCCTGGGTCGGCGCCCATACGGAAAAGATCAAGCTGGGCACAGCCATCGTGCAAATCTCGGCCCGCACACCCACGGCGACGGCCATGCACGCCCTGACCCTGGATCATCTTTCCAAGGGCCGGTTGATCCTGGGCCTCGGCGTTTCGGGGCCGCAGGTGGTGGAAGGCTGGTACGGCCAGCCCTTTGCCAAACCGCTGGCCCGGACCCGGGAATATATCAACATCATCCGCCAGGTGCTGGCGCGGGAAAACCCGGTCACCGGCGCCGGGCCCCACTATACCATCCCCTACCCGGAAGAGGCGCCGGGCTCCTGGGGACTGGGCAAGCCGTTGAAGCCCATCACCCATCCCCTGCGCGCGGACATTCCCATATTCCTGGGCGCCGAGGGGCCAAAAAATGTCGCCATGGCGACGGAAATCTGCGACGGCTGGTTCCCGCTGTATTATTCGCCCGAGCGGGAGGATGTGTACGCCAATGCC
Source organism: Alphaproteobacteria bacterium (assembly GCA_046582635.1). Taxonomy (GTDB): domain Bacteria; phylum Pseudomonadota; class Alphaproteobacteria. The sequence continues at coordinate 10,465 of JAYGEA010000293.1, read as the reverse complement.
ATCGCCGGACGGGCCGATGATTTCGAGATCATGTACCCCATGAAACTACACATCACCGACGATCTGGAGGCGGGCCGCCTGGAAGTGAAGAAAAGCCTGGCGCTGTACGTTGGCGGCATGGGCGCGAAGGACCGCAATTTCCACAACGAATTGGTGGTGCGCATGGGCTATGGCGAAGCAGCGGCGAAAATCCAGGATCTGTATCTGGACGGCAAAAAGGCCGAAGCCGTCGCCGCCGTGCCCGATGAGTTGGTGGACGATATCTCGCTCGTGGGTCCCAAGGACCGCATCAAGCAGCGCCTGGCGGCATGGGAAGACAGCGCCGTTACCTCCCTGCTGGTCTGGCCCAAGACCGAGGAAGACCTGAACACTTTCGCCGAACTGGTATTGGGCTGATCATGACAGCCATCAAAGCGCTTACCTTCGATACCGGCGGCACCATTCTGGATTGGCATACCGGCATTTCCAACGCCTTGGCCGCGGCCGGCGCCGGCCATGGGTTGGAGCGTGATTGGCCCGCCATCACCTACCATTACCGGGCCAGCTCTCTCAAGGCCATGGTCAATGCCGGCGCGGCGGCCCCGGCCACCTTTAATATCGACGACGTGCATCGGGACCAGTTGGCCGAGATGATCGCCAAATATGATCTGGGCGCCTTTACGGACGCGGAGCGGCAGGCCATTTGGCGGCAATAGCACCAACTGGACTGCTGGCCGGATTTTCCCACCGTCCTGGCCAAGCTGCGGGAGACATTTATTGTCGCCTCGTTCACCATCCTGACGGTGTCGCTGATTGTCGATACCGCCAAGCGCAATGGCCTGGCTTGGGACACGGTGATCTCCTGCGAGATGATCGGCACCTACAAGACCCAACCCAAGGCCTATGAAACGGCGGCAAAATGGCTGGCCCTGGAGCCCGGCGAGATCCTCATGGTGGCCTGTCATAACTTCGATCTGAACGCGGCCCGCGCCGTGGGTTACAAATCAGCCTTCGTCCGCCGCCCGGACGAATGGGGCGCCGCCGGACCGCCCGATCCAAAGCCGGATGCCCATCACGACATTATCGCCGACGATTTCCCCGATCTGGCCCGGCAATTAGAGCGGTATTGATGAATGCCGCTCTCGGTCTTAGGTTAGAGGCAGAAGGACAATAAATGCGCCGCCGCCGCCGGGTCCCGGGCGATTTTGGGCGGCGATGGTGCCGCCATGGGCTTCGATAATTTGCCGGCAAATGGACAGGCCAAGGCCGGAATGCTGGCCAAAGGCCTCGCCGGCCGGGCGCCGGCTGTAAAAGCGTTGGAATATGGCCTCCTCCTGGCCGGGGGGAATGCCGGGACCGTCATCTTTCACCACCAGCCGGGCCATGTCGCCCTGGCGCTCCAGGGACAGGGTGATCCTGCCCTTGGGTGGCGAAAACGACACGGCATTGCCGACCAGATTATCGACCACCTGGCCCAGGCGGCTGGGCAGACCGCTGATCAGGATGGCATCGTGGGGGTCCAATTGCAGGGCATACCGGGGCCCCGGCGCGCCGTCGTCGGATTGCCGCATGGCAATCAAGGTTTGCAGCAGGGCGGTCAGATCGACGCTTTCCGATTCTTCCCGTGCCAGCTCCGCGTCAATGCGCGAGGCGTTGGAGATATCGCTGATCAGGCGGTCCATGCGCCGGACGTCCTGGGCGATGACCGCCATCAGGCGTTGCTTTTGTTCCGGATCGTCGGTGCGGTCGATGGATTCAAGGGCGCTGCGCATGGAAGTCAGGGGGTTTTTGATTTCATGGGCTACATCCGCCGCGAATATTTCGATGGCGTCCAGGCGGCCGTATAGCGCCTCGGTCATTTCGTGCAGGGCGGCGCTCAAATCACCGATTTCATCATGCCGCCGGCTTAGATCCGGAATGGCCGCCCGCCGGCCCCGCCAGCGCCCGACACGGTCGGCGGCGGCGGCCAGGCGGCGCACGGGCCCGGCGATGGTGCCGGCCAGGAAGAACGACATCAGAACCGTCACCGTCAGGGCCAGAGCGGAAGCTTGCAGTATCGCCAGCCGGGCATTGCGCACGCCCTCTTCAATATCCGCGCTGTTCTCCGACAGCAGCAAACCGCCGACGACCCGGCGCAATTGCTGCACCGGCACCGCCACGCTCAGGATCAAAGTCTCCCCCTTGAAGGTCCGGATGGCGCCACCCACCTCGCCCCCCAGGGCCACGCCCAGTTCGGGATAGTCAATCAGGCCACCGCCCAAGCGTTCCCGGTAGGGTGGAAATGCCGGGCCGCTGGGCAGCCGGGGCAACAGCCAGTCGAATATTTTGTTGAAGAAAAGCAAGACCCGGTCCGAGGGATCGGCGGGGGGCAGATAGCGCAATTGCACCTGTCGACCGGCCGCCACCAGCTCGCGGCTATCCGCCAACAGGCCGCCATTGGGCAGATACAGCCGCGCCCGCGTGTTGGTGGGGATCACCAGACGGCGGATAATACGCGCGGACGTATTGCGCTCCAGACGGCGGCGGCCTTCGGGGCCCACAAGGGCGCTTTCGCCCAGGGCGCCCGCGATCACTTCCGCCTGGCTTTGCATGGCGGCGATCTTGGCGTCCAGCAGGCCATCCCGATATTGATCAAGATAAAAAATACCGCCCACCAGGACAACCAGGGGCAGCACGTTCGGCACCAATATGCGCAACGTCAGCGTCGAAAACCGCCGTCGCCTCTCCGGGCCCGGTCCCTTGACCCCAGCCAGGCGCATTGGCGTCGGTTCCGTGGGACGCGGCCCCGGCTGGCCCAGCTCGCTCACCATGGGAGCATTTTTGCGATGCGCCGCTCCCCCGTCCCCCCAGACTCTGTTGGCACCCACAGGATACCATTAATGGGTGGCCGGGACGGGGGAGCGGGCGGCCCGGCAAAATCTAAAAGGTATCTATTCTTGGAAGCGATAGCCCAGGCCGTACAGGGATTCGATGCCGGTGAAATCATTGTCGGCCGCCTTGAACTTCCGGCGCAGGCGCTTGATATGTGAATCGATGGTGCGGTCATCTACATAGATATTATTGCCATATGCCGCATCCATCAACTGGTCTCGGCTTTTGACGTGCCCGGTATGCTTCACCAGCGCCTGTAGCAGCAGGAATTCCGTCACCGTCAACTGCACCTCCGCCCCGCGCCAGACGCATTCATGGCGGGTCGGGTCCAGGCGCAATTCGCCCCGGATCAGCAAGTCGCCGTCGTCTTCGCCCGCCGGCTTGGCGGCGGCCTCCGTACGCCGCAGCACGGCGCGGATGCGTTCAATCAACAAGCGCTGGGAAAACGGTTTTCGGATGTAGTCGTCCGCGCCCATTTTTAGGCCCAGCATCTCGTCGATTTCCTCGTCCTTGGAGGTCAGGAAGATGACCGGCACGGCGGAGACCCGGCGCAGACGGTTGAGCAATTCCATGCCGTCCATGCCCGGCATCTTGATATCCAGCACGGCCAGATCCGGCGCCCGGTCGGTCATGGCCTGCAATGCCACCTGACCATCCGTATGGATCGTGACCTTGTAGCCCTCCGCCTCCAGGGCGATGGAGACGGACGTCAGGATGTTCTTGTCATCATCCACAAGCGTGATGGTCGCGACCATGGCCTCACCTCTTCATCTGTACATAACATTTAGATAGGAAATACACTACCGCCAGGGGTGGACCCCATTGCGGCGGGAATGTGACCATATTGGGGCAGGCTCAGAGTCTGCCGATCGGCCGTTTCGAAATAACATGAAAGCGCGCCGCAAGCAGGACCGCCGCCAATGTGACGCCGCAAAAAGTGCCCCACATCAGGCCCGGCGTGCCCAGCCCGGCACGCAACGCCAACCAGCCCGCCGCCGGCACCATGACAGCCAGGAAGGAACACAAATGCAGGGCGGTGGGGACCCAGACATCGCCGGCCCCACGCAAGGCACCCATCAGCACCCCCTGGGCGCCATCGCAAACCAGGATCGCCGCACCCACCAGCAGGGTCGGCACAACGATGGCCAGCAGCGCCGGGTCGTCGGTAAAGATGCGCCCCAAGGGCTCGGGGAAGGTCGACAGAACCACCGCCATGGCCGCCATGAAGACGACGATGGTGAACGATCCCGCCCAGCCCGACAGCATCATCTGCCTTTGGTCCTTGCGGCCGATCGCCATGCCCACATGCACCGCCGTCGCCGTCCCGACGCCGATCGCCGCCATGAAGCAGAAACCGATCATCGACATAACGATCTGGAAGCCGGCGGCGGCTTGACCGCTGATATATCCGGCGAACAGGGTCAGGGATGCAAAGGCCGCCGATTCCAGGCCCTGCGCCAGCCCCAGGGGATAGCCCAGGCGGCGCAGTTTGCCACTGACCGCGCGCCAGTGATCCATGGGACCGGCGATATTGTAACGCTTGGCATCCCGCATGCAAAGTATGTAGACCACCGCCGCCAAGGCGATCAGCCAGCGCACGGCGGTGGTGGCCCAGGCAGCGCCTTCGGCCCCCATGGCAATATCGCCGCCGATCAACAGCCAGTTCAGGCCGGCGTTGACGATGTTGGCGGCGATCATGATGATCAGGCCGGGACCCGGCCGGCTCAAGGATTCCAGAAACAGGATGCAGGCGGTATAAACCAATTGTCCGGGCAGGCCGAGGTTGAGGACGGCGACAATCCCGCCCGCGCCGTCGGCCTGCCCCGCTGGGTAGCCCATCTGGTAATAGAACCATGTGCCCAATTGGGCCAGCGCGGCAAAAACACAGCCCAAAACAAAGGCATGCAGCAGCGATACACGCCAGATGACGCCGCATTCCCGGGGCACGCCCGCACCAACAGATTGGGCGCACAAAATTGCCGTACCGATCAGCATGCCGACCCCAATCAGCATGCCGACCATATGAACGGCCTGGGCCAGGCTGTAATAAGCCAGTTCCGTGGTGCTGAAATGGCCGATCATGGCGGTGTCGACCATGATCAGAACAAGCATGCCAAGGCGCGCCATGGTCACTGGCGCGGCCAACGTGGCGATAACCCGCACCCGGGCGGCGAAATCCGCCGCCAAGCCCCGGCTGGGCGTTATGGATGGCAATTGGTTCATGCTATTATGTGACGCCGGTCATCGGAAATGAAGAGACGCTGCGCTATACGCGCCTTCATCTAGAATAGCGAACGAACAATGTCATGACGAATTCCCCAGCTTTGGCGCGTAACCTGATGCGGTCCCATGAAACAGCCGTGCTGGCGACGGACCTGCCTAGCGATGGCCATCCTTATGCCTCGTTGGTACTGGTCGCGGCGGATTATGACGCGGCACCCATATTGCTGATCTCGGATCTGGCGGAACACAGCAAGAATATTGCCGCCGATGATCGGGTCTCGCTGCTGTTCGACGGCACCCGGGGCCTTGCCGCCCCCCTGACCGGGGCCCGGTTGAGCGTTCAGGGCCGGGCCGCGCGCGACAATTGCGGGCGTCTGCGCAGGCGTTTTCTGGCGCGCCATGAAGATGCAGCGGACTATGCCGACTTCGCCGATTTCGGGTTTTACCGCGTGGCGGTGGAACGGGGCCACCTGGTGGCCGGCTTCGGCAAGATCGAATGGATCGACGGCGCCGAACTGTTGCTCCCCAGTGCCGGCGCGGCGGCGTTCGATGCGTTGGAGCCGGGCGCCGTCAGTCATATGAATGAAGACCACGGCGATGCCATACAGGATTATGCCCAATATCTGCTGGGCGGCGCAAACAGGGATGCTGGTACCGGCTGGGCGATGACCGGCTGCGATCCGGAAGGCTGCGATTTGCGCCGGGGCGGGGAGGTGCTGCGCCTGGGCTTTGATACACCGGTAAATGACGGCGATTCGCTGCCTCGGGCCCCGGTTACCCTGGCCCGGACGGCACGCGCCAATGCACCATGATAGGGGATCATTCCATATACTGCGCCAAATTGCCGCACCCCACCGGTTGGGCCGTGGAATCATTAACCCCTATTATTGCCTCATGGACCATTGGCGACTATCTTGGCCCTAGGGGTATGGTTGAAAAAGGCCGGCGCAGGGGCGCCATCAACACTTTCGGATTAACGCATTGATCCCTCGGTTCCCACCGGTGGACCTATCGTCGTCTCCCAGGAGAATACAGTGAAGCAGATCGGAGCTAACATCAGCCGTCATGGGCTGAAAACACAGGGCATCAACAATTCCGGTAAACAATATTGGAATTTGACGACCAGCGCGTTGTACCAAATGGCCCTGGCCAATGGCGAGGCGGAGTTGGCCCATGGCGGCGCCCTTGTGTGCCGCACGGGGGTTCACACGGGCCGCTCGGCCAATGACAAGTTCATTGTGCGCGAGCTTTCCAATGAAGCTGATTTCGATTGGGGCAAGGTCAACAAACCGATCGAGCCCGAGGAATTCGACGTCGTCCTGAAGATGCATCTGGCCCATTACGAGGGCCGTGATCTGTTGGTCCAGGACCTGTGGGCCGGCGCCGACAAGGATCACCGCCTGGCCGTGCGCGTGGTTGCCGAACAGGCTTGGCATACCCTGTTCGCCCGCAACATGTTCATTATCCCAACGGCCGAGGAACAGGCCAGTTTCGAACCCCAATTCACCATCCTGCATGCCCCGGGGCTGGAGGCGCCGGAAAACACGCCGGGCCTGCGCTCCTCCACCTACATACTGGCTTCGTTCGAGCGGCGCATGGTGCTCATCGGCGGCACATCCTATGCCGGTGAAATCAAAAAATCCGTGTTTTCGATCATGAACTATCTGCTGCCGGCCCAGGACGTCTTGCCCATGCATTGTTCCGTCAACGTGGGCAAGGATGGCGGGGCGGCTATCTTTTTTGGCCTTTCGGGTACTGGCAAGACCACCCTGTCGGCTGATCCTAACCGGCAACTGGTGGGCGATGACGAACATGGCTGGGGCAAGAACGGCCTGTTCAACTTCGAGGGCGGCTGCTACGCCAAGGTGATCAATCTCTCGGCCGAGGCGGAGCCCGAGATCTATGCCACCACCCGGCGCTTCGGCACCGTGCTGGAAAATGTGGTGATGGATCCTGATACCCGGCGCCTGGACCTTGACGATGACCGCTATACGGAAAACACCCGCGCTTGTTATCCCATCGATTTCATACCGAATATCCTGGAAAGCGGTAATTCCGGCCACCCCCGCAATGTGGTGATGCTGACGGCGGATGCCTTCGGCGTGCTGCCGCCCCTGTCGCGGCTGACGCCAGAACAGGCCATGTATCATTTTCTCTCGGGCTACACGGCAAAGGTCGCGGGCACCGAGAAAGGCATGGGCAGCGAGCCCCAGGCCACCTTCTCCACCTGCTTCGGCGCGCCGTTCATGCCGCGCCATCCCACCGTCTACGGCAACATGCTGCGCGACCGTATCGCCGAACACGGCGTCAATTGCTGGCTGGTCAATACGGGCTGGACGGGGGGTATTTACGGCACCGGCTACCGCATGCCGATCCAACATACCCGGGCCCTGTTGAGCGCGGCGTTGGAAGGCAAGCTGGCGGACGTGCCGTTCCGGGAGGACGAGAATTTTGGCTTGATGGTGCCCGAATCCTGCCCCGGCGTCCCCAGTGACATGCTCAATCCGCGCAACACCTGGTCGGATGGCGCCGCGTATGACGCCCAGGCCCAGGATCTGGTCGCCCGCTTCAGGGAGAATTTCGCCCAGTACGACGGCCACGTGGACGACGGCATCAAATCCGCCGCGCCAAAAGCCGCCTGATCGTTTCGTGCCCAAGCTGGTGGGTGTGGCCATCCGTCGCATTGGTGGCGGGCGCTGTGTGACTTAATTAGCGTCTGTGTGGGGTTTGTCGGGAATAGCCGTTTGGGGGCGCTCCGGTGTTCAAAGAGACACTTAGCAAGGACCTGGCAAAGTTTGACCGGGTCAGTACGGCCGCCATCGAACAGGCCGGGCTGGTCACCAAACTTGGCCTGGCACTGCTGTTTCTGCTGATTGTCTGGATTGGGGCCACCATCGCCACCTCGGGCGGTGAGCAACGCACGATTGTCATCATTGCCGGCATCATCGGCGGCTACATGGCCCTGAACATCGGCGCCAACGACGTGGCCAACAATGTGGGGGCCGCCGTGGGCTCCCGTGCCCTGACCCTGATGGGTGCCCTGGTGATCGCCACGATATTCGAGGCCATGGGCGCCATCGTCGCGGGTGGCGATGTGGTCGGCACCATTTCCAAGGGCATTATCGCGCCGGAAGATTTTCCCAGTTCCGATATGTTTATCTGGTGCATGCTGTCGGCCCTGCTGGCCGCCGCCCTGTGGGTCAACGTGGCCACCATGGTTGGGGCGCCGGTCTCCACCACCCATGCCATTGTCGGCGGCGTGGTGGGTGCCGGCATCGCGGCGGTGGGCTTTGGCGTGGTCAACTGGCCCAAGATGGGCCTGATCGCGGCGTCCTGGGTAATTTCGCCCCTCATGGGCGGGGCCATCGCGGCGCTGTTCCTGGCCTTTATCAAGGCCAATATCATCTATAAGGATGACAAGATTGCCGGCGCCAAACGCTGGGTGCCGATCCTGGTGGCGCTCATGGCCGGGGTATTTTCCGCCTATTTGGTGATGAAGGGCCTGAAACGGGTCTGGCAACCGGAACCCTGGGCCATTGTCATGCTCGGCGTCGGGGTGTTCGCCGTGGCCTATGTCATCATCAACCCGTTGATCCGGAGACAGGCGGAGGGGATGGAAAACCGCAATAAATCCGTGCGGACATTGTTCACCATACCCTTGATCTGTTCCGCCGCCATGCTCTCATTCGCGCATGGTTCGAACGACGTGGCCAACGCCGTCGGGCCGCTGGCCGCCATCGTCGGAGCGGCGGAAACCGGCCAGGTGGCGGCCAATGTGCAAATTCCCCTTTGGGTTATGTTCATCGGCGCCGCCGGGCTATCGGCCGGGCTGTTGCTGTTCGGGCCCAAGCTGATCCGCGTGGTGGGGCAGCAGATCACCAAGATGAACCCCATGCGGGCCTATTGCGTGGCGCTTTCCGCCGGCATTACGGTGATCATCGCCTCAACCATGGGGCTGCCGGTCAGCTCCACCCATATCGCCGTTGGCGCGGTCTTCGGCGTCGGATTTTACCGGGAATGGCAGACCGCCCGGCGCACCCATATCAACCATGGCCGTTATGGCGAGGCCCGCAAGACCACCAAGGCGGATCCGGACGAACAGGCCTTGCGGCGCAAACTGGTCAGGCGCGGCCATCTGACCACCATCGCGGCGGCCTGGGTCATCACCGTCCCCGCGTCCGCCGCCATGGCGGCTGGAATTTTTCTGATTTTGCAAGCCTTCCGCGGGATGTAGCGATTAATTGGCAACCGCATCGCCAATGATTTTTGCGAATATCTCGTCCAGTTCCGCCGCCATTCCATCCAGCTCCGCATTGCCATAGGGTTTGAACACGGCTGACGGTTTTCGGTACGTCAGCCGCGAGGTGCCGTCGGCATTTTCCGTGACATAGATCCGCAAGGGCGCCTCGATCCCCGCCGGCACGCTGGCCCGCAGCATACGGACGACAAAATCATTGCGGAATACGCCAAAGACCGCATTCCCCGAAATCTCGATCCCCCGCCGCACCGCACCCATGGAGGCCGAGGCCCGCCCCACCACGCCCTTGCGGTGTTTGCGGATGGCCATGTCCAGATCGTTGAACAAATCCTTGAAGTTCTTCCTGGCATCGACCACCTGCACACCCGCATGGGGATAGCCTTGGTTCGCCTGAGCGGGCAGCGCTAGGCAAACAAGGATGGTGAGCAGGCCAAGGATTTGAAAATGTCGCATGACGCGATCTCCCATGAAAAATCATCGAGCCAATCATAGAAGTTCATGCAGTGTCTGTGTTGCCGTCTCACCCAGTCGTGAAGCGAAGTGTTCCGGCCGCGCGGACGTACGCTACGGGGACATCGCTCTACATTGGTAGGTTCTGGCAGTTTTATCGGAGGATATAAAGGGAAACGTCCCCTTTAACTCTCAGGCGCAAACGACGGCACCTTATGCCCACCTTGCCGACGATCCACTACAATTAGCATCGGAACGCATTGCCGGTTCACTTAAGAAGGCGATGGCGGGATAGCCCGTTTAGCACCTCATCATGGCCCTCTCAGGGCATTTTCATTAAAACGCCATCAAATTTGCAATTTGCGATTAAATCTATATGATGGTAGCAATACTTTAATAGAAAGGTGCCGACATGCCAAATCCAGAACAAATCCAGACTTCATTTAGATTAGACTCATCCGTCAAGACCGCGCTGAAACATTTGAGCGAACTGACCAAAACCTCTCAAAATGAGATCGCCAATGCCGCCTTGCGGCAATATGTCGTTGTGCAATCGGGCAAACTCGCGTCTGATCTTGAAGAAACCGCCCGGAAGCTCCGGTCGTACCAGTCACACGACCCTGATTTTGAACGCTCTATTGAAGCTTTTGCAGCGGCTGAAGCTTCTGTCGATTATGATCCTGC
>JAYGEA010000280.1:0-18399 GCA_046582635.1 Alphaproteobacteria bacterium | reverse complement strand
GTTTCTTTCAATCTCCGGCCCTATAACGTTGAGCGACTCGGAAATCAGCTTGTCGCGCTGCTTCTGCAGTATGGTCACCTCGTCAAACTTTTCGACATAACGCTGCAGGTTTTTTTTCATATCCTTGAGCAAGATCTAACGGCCGGTATCCGTCCCAGCCAACGACAGGGTTTCTTGAATTAGTGACAGTGTTTGCGAAGCGCGTTTCTGAACCCCGTCTATGTTTACGCTGTTGGCGTCGATAACGAAATTTTTCGCGAATATTCGTGTCGACAGCATGTTGGCTTGAACGCGGCCGTCTGCGTTCGTCTGTCGGGCGAGTTTGCGGTATGTGCCGAAGGTGTACGCGGCATTCTGCAGACCAATAAGCCCGATGGCCGAAGAAATTAATGCGAGGATGAGTATGCAACCAAACCCTAAGTATAGCTTGGTTGGGATTTTAAAGTTCTTCATAGACGAAAATCCCCTCGGCCCTAACGCCAACCCTGTTTGAAAAACAACTAAAACGCCGACGGCTCTAAATTCGTTCCCTTCATCACCGGGTTCTGTAACGGCCCGGTTATCACTAATGAACATACATATATATTAGCAAAAACCAATTTCGAGAAGAATTTGGACTTAAAATGTCTGTCACGGTACGTCCGCTTTTGGCGGTACGCCCTGAAGGCGCGAAACCCCAGTGGCGCAAAGGTCGCCTTGAATGCTTTGGCGGTCATATCTTGAATTCTGAATTTCGCCCATTCCGAGAGAGCGAATAATACCAAGGTACGGTGCGGCGTTAGCGCAACCTGCGTTCTTTTGAACGCAGGTTGCGCTAACCCATGGAAATAGATCAAACAGCCGAAAATTTATTCCAATTTTAGGCTGTTTGATCTAGGCGTCCGCCAGATCGACCATGGTCGCGGCCAGCACCTGGACGCCGTGCTCGAAATCATCCATGGCCATTTTTTCGTTGGCGTTGTGGCTGCCGTCGGCGTTGCGCACCAGCAGGACCGCCGAGGGCATGCCGGCGCGGGCGAAGATGGAAGCATCGTGGCCCACGGTGGCGAATTCTTGGCAGGGGACGGACAGGCGGGCGGCGTTATTGGCGAGCTGCTTGCGCAAATCGGCATCGAGCGGCGTGGGGGATGAACCCACGGCATCGCCCAAGGCGAAGCGGACGTTGCGGCGGGGGGCAATAGCGCTGGTCAGGGCGGCGATTTCGGCCGCCGCGCGATCCAGGGTCGCCTGTTCGGTGCTGCCAAAATTGAGGGAGAAATGGCATTCCCCCGGAACCTTGGTCAGGGCGTGGTGGTCCGGGTCCGTGAACAGTTTGCCTACCGTGAACACGGCGGAGGGGTCGTCCTGGTCTTCGACCCGGTGCCAGAATCGTTCCAGGCCGTGGAGCAACTCCGTCACCGCCAAAACCGTGTCCTGGCGCGAGCGGCGCGGGGTGGCGGCGGAATGCTGGTAGGCGCCGAAACAGACACCGTCGCCGTGGCGCAGGTTGCCCCGGATGGCGGTGGCCACGGCCAGGGGGGTGTTCTGTTCCACCAGCAAGGGGCCCTGTTCGATGTGCAGCTCCAGAAAGGCCTTGGTGTTGTGGGGTCCGATGCTGACTTCGCCGCGACCGATGTGGTCGGTGGTCAGGCCCAGATCGGCCATATGGCTAGCAAGAGATCGGTCCGTGTCCAGGCGCACCAGGGCGTCGAACTCCGCCCGTCCCATGGCGCCCACGGCCAGGCGGGCGCCGATGTAGGCGATGCCGTACCAGACGCTTTCCTCCCCCCGGATGCCCATGGCGGAGAGGGCACGCAGTGGCCTGATCCCGGCGCGGTTCACGGCCGCCACGGCGATCAGGGCCGCAACGGCGCCGGCCAGGCCGTCGAAATTGCCCCCACGGGCGACCGAGTCCAGGTGGGATCCGGACAATATGCCAGGCGCACGTTCATCCCGGCCCGGCAAATCCATATAGATGTTGCCAATCGCGTCTTGGCGGGTGCGCAAGCCTTCGCCACGGGCGGCGGCCAGCAGAATATCCGCCGCCGCCTGGTCCTGTTCACTCCAGGCGGGGCGGGTGACGCCGTCCACGTCCTGGCTGGCGGCGCGAACCGTCTCGAAAATCTCCCCTGCCAAGGGCATCAGGTCGGCAACAATGGCGGAGAGGTCGGGTGGGTGGGTCATTCCAGGCCGTAGGTCAAACGCTTTTGAATGGAAATTTCGGTGCTGGCCAAAATATCGGCGATCCGCCGCCCGGCACTGCCGTCACCAAACAAGGACGAGCCATCATAGGGGCCATGAGCAATCTGCGCCCGCGCCTTGGCCTCGATCTCGGCCCGGTCATAGGCGGCGTGGACCACGTTCGGCCCATGCTCCCGGTTCCTTTGGCGGGTGCCAACGTCGACCACGGGGGTGCCCAGGAAGGCGCCCTCCCGCAGGCCGGAGGAAGAATTGCCGATCAGGCAGGCGGCGTTGCCGATCAGACGGGCGTAATCCTCGGGCGTGAAATTGCGGTAAAAATGCAGCTTGCCATCGCCCTCATGCTCCCGATGCAGGCGCAACCCTTTGGAAACATCGTCCGAACCCGCATCCACGTTGGGCCACAGCCAGGCGGTCTGCATGTCCAGGGCCAGCACGGCGGCCAGGGTCTCCTGAACCTGTTCAAAGCCCTGGCCGAATTCCGTGGTCACGGGATGCTGCAGGACCACCAGATAAGGTTTTTTGGTGTCCAATGTCGCGCCGACGCCCTTGTTGCTTTCGAACAGGTCATCGGGCAGGGACAGATCCAGATCGGCGATCAGATCAATGGCCGGGCAGCCGGTCATATGGACACGCTCGGGCTCCTCCCCCATGCGCAGCAGATAGTCCTTGGCCAGGTCCGTGGCCGGAAAATGCACATGCGCCAGCTTGGTGACCGCGTGGCGCACGCTTTCATCGATGGAGCCGGTGACCTCGCCGCCCTGGGTATGGGCCACGGGAATATTCATGTAGCTGGCCGCGATGGCGGTGGCGATGGTTTCGAAACGGTCGGCCACGGTCAGCACCACGTCGGGACGCAGATTTTCGAATTGAGTGGACAGATCCATGATCGCCATGCCGGTGGATTTGGCCATGGTGGTGGGGTTCTCCCCCTCGACAATGGAATAGACCGTGGCCGAAGGCTCAAACCCATCGGCCCGGATCACATCCACCGCATGGCCGAAGCGGTACAACAGGGCCGAGGCGCCGACGATGGTCTGTAATTCCAGATCCGGGTGCGCCTGGATCGCCTGCATGGCCGATTTGATGCGGCCGTAATTGGCCCGGCTGTTGACCACGACGCAAATTTTCCGGGTCTTCTTGGGCATCAGCCTAGATCCTCCTCCCGCAACAGCCGGTCGGGCCGGATGTCGTGGGCCAAGGTGCGTCCGACGTACGCCTCCAACCGGGTGGCCGGGATGCCGGTGCCCGGCTTCTTGGCGGTCAGCATTTCCGCCGTCAGCACCGTACCCTTGGACAAGGCCCTTGTCGGCGCCAGGCTTTTGGTGAACAGGCCGCGCATGGTTTCCAACTGGTCGGCCACGGCATCCTTGTCCACCGGGTGGGCGTCCATCTCGGCAAAGGCGGCGCGGGCATCGGCCAGCTGGCGGAATTCCTCGAATGTCAGTGAGGCCGGAACATCGGGGCCGAACATGCGTTTGTCGAAGATCACATGCACCTCGATCATATCGGCGCCGCGGGCCACGGCGGCCATGGCCGGGTAGGGGCTGCCACTGTGATCGGACAGCCCGACCGGGCAGTCGTGATCCTGGCGCAGCTTGTCGATTACGTTCAGGCCCACCTGATCCAGGGGCGTGGGGTAACGGGAGGTGCACTGAAACAGGGCCAGGCCGACACCAAGTTTACGGATGCCGGCCGCGCTGTCGGCGATCTCGGCCCAGCGGCTCATGCCCGTGGACAACAGGATCGGCTTGCCGGTGGCGGCCATGGCGGCCATCAGGTCTTGGGATTTGTACTCGCCGGAGCCGATTTTCCAGGCCGGGTGGCCCAGTTTGTCCAGCAGTTCCACCGCCGCGACGGAAAAGGCGGAACTGAGGAAGATCAAATTCTTTTCGGCCGCGTGATCGGCCAGGCCGGCCCATTGTTCGGGGCTGAATTCCATGCGGTGCCAATAGCCGTAGCGGGTTTCGTCCTGTTTCGAGAACTTGACGCGAAATTCCTCGTCCAAGGTGGATTCCGCCGCCGCGATGTGGGTCTGGAACTTGATGGCATCGGCGCCGGCGCCGGCGGCGGCGTCAATAAAGGCGTGCGCCGTACCCAGACTGCCGTCATGGGCCTGGCCCACCTCGGCGATCAGCAAGGCCGGGGCGCCGCCGCCAACTTTCCTATCACCGATTTGAAGGCTGCTCACTGGGTTCTCCATTCACTGGGTTCTCCATTCCGGAATGTCGCCTTCGCCCAGATCCCAAAACAGGCCCGCCATCATTTGCAGGCCTTGCCGCAGGACCGGCTCCAGCACATGTTCGTTGGGGGCGTGCTGGGAACAGGCGGCATAGGAATGGGGCACCCAGATGGTCGGCAGGCCCAGGGTCTCGGCAAACACATCGTTGGGCAGGGAGCCGCCCAGATTGGGCAGAATGGTCGGCTCCTCGCCCGTGGTCCGCCGCACCGACTTGCGCGCCCATTGCACCCAGGGATGATCGGGCAGCAGGCGCGAAGCCTTCATCATGAAGCCATCGTTCTTTTGCCCCACGGCGACATCGTGATAACACATCCGGTCCAGATGGGCCCGAATGGCGGGCAGGAAGGTGGTCGGGTCCCGGTCCACGGTAAAGCGGATTTGGCACCAGGCCGTGGCGTTGGGGGGAATGGCGTTGGCCACCTGATCGGGGTTGCCGGCCTTGATCGCCAGCACTTCGAAGGCATTCCAGGCGAATACCCGTTCCGCCGGGCTCAGACCGGGCTGGCCCCAGTCCTCTTCAACATCCGGCCCGCCGCCATTTTCCTTGCCGCCCCGCACATGAACCCCGGATAGCACTTTGCGTACCGAGTCCGGAATGGCTTCCGGCCGCAATTCGGGCAGCAGGATTTCGCCTTTTGGGCCCACCAAGGTAGCCAGGGCATTCGCCAGCCGAGTCCCGGCGTTGGATATCAGGCCGCCCCAGTTGCCCGAATGATGGCCGCCGTCGCGCAGATCCACCTCCAGTTCAAAGTTCAAGGCACCCCGGCTGCCCATGAACAGGGTCGGTTTGTCCGGCGCCAGGCGCGGCCCGTCGGAGGCCAGCAGCAAATCCGCCCGCAGCGCCGACTTATGTGTCTCGGCAAATTCCGCCAGCCCGACCGAGCCGACCTCTTCCGACATCTCCAGCAAGATTTTGCAGTTGAAGCCCAGGCGGCCCCGCACCGCCAAAACGGCGGCCAGTGCAGCGAGGTTGATGGAATGCTGGCCCTTGTTATCGGCGGTGCCCCGGCCGTACCAGCGCTCGCCATCCTTGACCATGGTCCAGGGATCCCGGCCATCGCGCCAGTCCCCTTCAAAGCCGCGCACCACGTCGCCATGGCCATAGCTGAACAGGGTGGGCAAATTAGGGTTTTCCAGGCGTTCGGCGACCAGGAACGGCCCACCGCGCCGGTCCGGGTTGGGATGGATCGTTGTCTGGAAGCCCATGGCCTGCAAGGCAGGGGTCATCTCCTCCACCAGATAACGCTCCAACTCGGGGCGCAATTCCTTGACCTGGGCCGAGGAGGCGATCGCCACCCGGCGGGCCAGATCGCTGAAAAAATCACCACTATCGAAATGTTCAGTAACCCGGGCAATGGCTGCGTCGCGGCTCATGATTGCTTTGTCCCATATCTGCCAATATCCAATGGCCGTCCCAATACCAAGGTGCGGTGATAGCGCGTCTTACAGCACCCGGGCAATGGAATTCGCCGGCACCTTGACCCGAACCTCGCGGCCCAACAGGTTCAGCAGGATGACCACCCGGTCCGCATCGCCCCGGCGTTCGAACAGGCCGATGTGGTCCGCCATGGCGCCGCTGTGCAGACGCACCTGGTCGCCGGGCTTCAAGGTATTGGGTTCAACCAGTTTGACATGCCCGGCCGTGTCTTCGCGGGCCTTAATGGCCTGGATGACGGCATCGGATATGGTCGCCGGCCGCTCGCCAAAACTGACCAGACTGATCACGCCGGGCGCGCTGTTGATGGAACGCCGGCCCGGAGCATCGGGGTTGGCGGCGACAAACAGATAGCGGGGGAACAATGGCGCCGAAACCCAATCCGTCTTGCGGGCATGGCGGCGCTGGCGGCGGTATTGCGGCAAATAAACCTCGAATTCGCGCTCCCAAAGGTTGCTGCGGGCCCATTTTTCCATGCGGGCCTGGGTGTAGACCGCATACCATTGTTTTTCGGGGGTGGTCATTTCTTGCTCTCCGGCGGGTCACTCGGCACTGAGATTTTCAACAGCGCAGGCGCTCTTATCGCCTCCACGCCGAATTGGCCAGACAGTTTGTCAAAGGTCCCTTGCGGGTCCGCCAAATCGCATAACAGGATCAGATCATGGGCCGGCAACGAGCCCGGATCGCGGACCAGTCCCACATGGCGAAAGCGGTTCGCCGTGGCCCCCGCGTCGGCTACGCCGACCACCTCAATATCATGCTGCAGAGCGCATAAAAGTGCGATTTCCGCCAGTTCGCCGGCCCCCACCAAGGCAACCCGGCGCAGCCCGGCATCCGCCGCCTCACCCAATAACTGGTCACATTGATTGCGGGCCCGGCGATAGAAATCGAAGGAGCGGAACAGATAGTTCGCCGTCAGCCGGGATTTTTCGCTGAAACCCTTGGGTGTCAGGTAATAGGCATACCGATTCGGCGGTGCCTTGCGCATTTTGACCAGGCCCATGCGCACGCAGCGTTTCAAATAGGCATTGGTCAAGCCCAGGGCGATGTTCAGACGCGCCGCCAGGCCCCGTTGCGACACGCTCTCTTCCCCATCCACGGCATGCAGCATTTCCATGGTGATGCGGGCTTCGCCATCGCCTTCGTTGGCGGTCAAGTCGCCGTCGTCCAAAGTCTGTTCGCTACTCATCCCGAGCCTCAACCGAATTGTTGTTCATTGCGTGAACACTACTGCGTTCATGCAATGAACGTCAAGATAATTTGATCATTCCGGTTCGTTAATTCTCACCATTTGCCGCTGCAATTCCGCCTTAAACAGCCCTAGCCCGCATTTCTCACACTCCCGACGCCCTGCGTCGTCTTCCGCCGCGCTGACCCGCAAGAAGAAGACGCGAAAGCGTTGTGGGTCAACGGTGAGCGGCTTCGACGCTGCGGGCGGCCGGTGGGGGGCGACCCTTCGGGCGCTGTCTGGCCGCCGACAGGGTGTGTCGCGACGTTTGCCTGATGAACCACATCGCGCGGCACGCCGCGACACACCCGATCGGCGGCCAGACGGCGCGCAGGGCATCGGGAGTGTGAGAAATGCGGGCTAAGTCCATATCCTGAATGGACCTGCCATGTTTGATGGAAGCCGCCGACACCCCGCCGCCGACCATAGATACACCGGTCTCGGGGATGACAACGATTTGGCGGGCCGGCACATGATTTTGCGTCAGGCGCAAAAAAACCTTTCAGCTTGTGGCATGATGTTGGAGAAGAGATATCTTGAGTCGGCGAGGATAAATCATGGTCACGATAAATGGCGAGAGATTGCTGGGCGATCTGCGGGTGCTGCGCGCCATGGGTGCAACGGGCACCGGGGTGGTGCGTCCGGCGTTTTCCGAGACCGACATGGCGGCCCGGCGCTGGCTGGTGGAGCGGTACGAGCAGGCGGGCCTGCGGGCCCAAATCGACGGTGTGGGAAATGTGCTGGGACGCTCGGCCAACCCCGGCCGGGCCCTGCTGATCGGCTCGCACTCCGATACCCAGCCCACGGGAGGCTGGCTGGACGGCGCCCTGGGCGTGATCTACGGCCTGGAAGTGGTGCGCGCCCTGGCGGAGGACCCAAGCACCCGCCATCTGGCGGTGGATGCCATTTCTTGGCAGGACGAGGAGAGCCGGTTCTACGGCTGCCTGGGCAGCCGCTCGTTCTGTGGTGAATTCCCCGCCTCGGCGGAAGCGGGCCTGAAGGACAAAGACGGTGCCGCCCTGGCCGATGCCTTGGAACAGGCCGGTTTGAGCCATACGCCGCGGCTGGCGGCGGCCGACCATGATTACCTGGGCTTTCTGGAGGCTCATATCGAACAGGGACCACATTTGGAGGAAGCTGGCCGGCGCATAGGTGTCGTGGACTCCATCGTTGGCCTGGGCGGCATGGTCTTCACCTTTACGGGGCAGCAAAACCATGCCGGCACCACCATGATGGCCGGTCGCAAGGACGCCGCCACGGCGTTGTATGCCCTGGCCAACCTGATCAACGAAGCTTTCCCCAAGGTCGCCGGACCCCGGTCGGTCTGGACCATGGGCCGGGCCGTGTTGAGCCCAGGCGCGCCGTCCATCGTACCGGGCCATGGGGAGCTGGAATTGCAGTTTCGCGATGTGGATCCGGGCGTGCTGGACCGCTTCGAGGCCATTGCCCTTGAATTGGTCAATGTGATCAACAGCCGGGGCGGGGCGACGGTGGAGACGATACCGTCGCGGGCACGCATTTCGGCGGCCCACATGGATGCCGGTTTCCGGCGGCATTTGTCAGAGGCGGCGGAACGGCACGCGCCAGGCCAATGGGCGGCCATGCCGTCGGGCGCCTTTCACGATGCCGGCGTGGTCTGCACCGTAATGCCCTGCGCCATGCTGTTCATCCCCTCCGTCGGCGGTATCAGCCACGATTTCGCCGAGGACAGCCACGACGACGACATCGTCCTCGGTTGTCAGGTCCTGGCCAGCGGGGCGGCCGCCATTCTCGAAGGGGCGGGCGCATGATGGAGACGTCGGCGGCATTATGGGCCGAGGTCGTCACGGTTTGGCAGACGGCGGTGTTCGGGGTGGGGATCGGCCAGGTAATGCTGGCGCTTTTGGTGTTCCTCGGCTTTCTGCTGCTGCGCCAGGTCTTCACGCGCATCGTGCTGGCGGCCATGGGCGGCATAACCAGGCGCACCGAGACTGAATTCGACGACGAATTGGTCGAGGCCTTGGAGCAGCCCTTGCGCTTTGTCTTCGTCATCGTCGGCATTTATGCCGCGTCCCGGGTGGTCAGCCTGCCCGAGCAGGCGGACCTGGTGCTGACCCACTTGATCCGCTCGCTGATCGCCTTCACCATATTCTGGACCCTGTACCGTTGTGTCACGCCGCTGTCATTTTTGATCGACAAGGCGTCGGGAATATTCGGCCGCACCACCCTGGGCGCCAGTCTGAAGGAGTTCGTGGCCAAGCTGGCCCGTTTTGTCATCGCCTGCGTCGGCGTCGTGGCGATTTTGGAGGAATGGCAGTTCAACGTGAGCGCGGTGCTGGGCGGCCTGGGCCTGGTAGGCATGGCGGTTGCCTTGGGCGCCCAGGGCATGATCGCCAATTTGTTCGCCGGCGTGACCATATTCCTGGACGGCATTTTCGAAAAAGGCGACTGGATCCGGGGCGCCGGCGTTGAGGGCACGGTGGAGGAGATTGGTTTCCGCACCACCAAGATCCGCCGTTTTGACAAGGCCCTGACCACCATCCCCAACGACAAGCTGACGGGCGATGCGGTGGTCAATTTTTCCCGCATGACCAACCGGCGCATCTATTGGAAAATCGGCATCGAATACAACGCCTCGGAAGGCCAACTGCGCCAGATCGTCAACGGCATCAAGGCGCACGTTCACGACAACCAGGATTTCGAAGTCGATCCCGCCAAGGTTACCACCCTGATCCATGTGGACAGCTTCAACGACAGCTCCATCGACATCATGCTCTATTGCTTCACCGCCACCACCAACTGGGGCGAATGGATGCGGGTCAAGGAAGATCTGGCATTTGCCATCAAGGCCGTGGTCGAAGGGGCGGGCAGCAGTTTCGCCTTTCCCTCAACCTCCATCTATGTGGAATCCCTGCCCTTTGGCACACCGGAAACCTTTCCGGCGGGAGAGGCCTGATCGGCTGTATTCAGACCATATTGTTTCGGCCTATTGTCAATGAATTGTCATTTTTGTAACATTTTGGCCTTATGATTATGTCCTTGGTCGGCGCGTAAAGCCTTGGCCGGAGGAATTTTTTCGTCATGGCGTATCAGTACAGAATAGATGCCGAACTTGGCTGTATCTTTACCAAATGGCGCGGCGACGCAACGCCGGCGGAAAACGAGGCTTTCTTTCGCGACATTGAAGGCGCCCCAGATTTTCGTTCCGGCCTGAATAGACTGCACGATTTCCGCGATGCCAATATCACTTATTTCGACGCCGAGGTTCGAAATGTGATCAGTGACGATACCTCGGCCGGGGCAATCCATGGCGTTCGCAAGGTCGCAATGCTGGTGTCTTCGGACATGGCATTCGGCATCGCGCGGATGTATCAGACCCTTTCCAATGACCCCAATCAGGAATTTTGGCCGTTTCGTGATCTTCAGGACGCCATGAGCTGGCTGGGCCTGCCGCCCGGCCTAGGCGATTCTTTTGACAACCTGGACCAATTTCGCTGTTCCGCGGTCCAGGCACAAAGCGGGGATATTGCCTGATCCGGGTAAGCTATCGGCGGGCCATGGTTATTCACCATTCGCTGTTCGGCCAGCGGAAACAAACGCGAAAAAACCGCGAATTCAATTGTTGTGTCGGCCCTTGTGTGCGGACAGAATCACGATCTTGTCTAGAACCGCGCGCCGCCCCCGCACAGCCGCCCAAATCCGGAGAATCCCATGACCGAATATGATTTTCAGCGCCTGCCCTATCTGGTCCGTTTCGAGGATCATTCGGTGATCAAGGAGACCTATGCGGGGCCGTTGAACCAGATCACCCTGGAGGGCCATTTGCTGCGGCCCGACGACCGCCCTTCAAAGACCCTGCTGGTGTTCATGCATCCCAGCGGCTTGATGCATTACCTGCCCATGCCCATCGCCATGGCCAAGGCCGGCCACCACGTGATGACCGCCGGCAGCCGCTACCCGAAGAACGACAGCGCCCTGATCATGGAAAAGGTGGCCCTGGATCTACAAGCCCATATCCGCCACGCCAAAGGGGAATTCGGTTACGAAAAGATCATCCTGGCGGGCTGGTCGGGGGGCGGCTCCCTGTCCATGTTCTATCAATCGGAAGCCGAGGACCCATCGATTACCCAGACGCCGGGAGGCGACCCGGTTGATCTGGTTGCCGCCGGGTTGGAACCGGTGGACGGCGTGCTGCAACTAGCCGCCCATGTCAGCCGGGCGCTGATCCTGACCGATTGGATGGACGCCATCATCATTGACGAGCGCGACCCGGACACGCGGAATGCGGAATTGTATCTCTACGACCCCGGCAACCCGAACCAGCCACCCTATTCGGCCGAATTCCTTGCGCGGTATGGGGCAGCCCAGGTGGCCCGGAATCGCGGCATTACGTCTTGGGTGCAGGACCGCCTGGCCTATTTGCGGGAACACAAGGGGCCGGCGGCCGAGGAAGGTTTTGTCGTGCCCGGCACCATGGCGGATCCCCGCTGGCCGGACCCGACCATCGACCCCAACGACCGCAAACCGAACTGGTGCTACATGGGCGATCCCCGAATGGTCAATAACGCGCCCGCCGGTCTGGCCCGGTTCTGCACCCTGCGCAGTTGGCTGTCGCAATGGAGTTATGATCTTTCCTGCGCCAACGGCCCGGCCTGCGCCAAGCGCATATCCGTGCCGACCCTGGTGATCGGCAATTCGGCCGACGATGGCTGCACCCCCAACCATACCAAACGTATTTTCAAAGCCATCGCCAGCACGGATAAGACCAAGCAGATGATCCAGGGTGCGACACACTACTATTTTGGCCAGCCCGACAAACTGGCCGGTGCAGTGGGCGTGATCGAGGCTTGGCTCAAGGAACGGAATTTCTGGACCTAAAGCGTGCGCTCCGGCGGCATGGTTATGCGGACCGTGGTGCCGGCCCCGAGCCTGCTGTCCAGGGCCATCACCCCGCCATGCAGTTCGATGAAGCGTTTGGCAAGGGGCAGGCCAAGCCCGGTTCCATCGTGGCTCAATTGCGTATTGTTGCGAACCTGACCGAATGGCTCCAGCACCCTGGTCATGTCCGCTTCGGATATGCCGCTGCCATTGTCTGATATGACGATCTCGACCGCCCGCTCCCCGGTCATCCTGGTGGTGACGACTATGTTGCCACCCTCCGGAGTGAATTTCACGGCATTGGTCAGCAGATTGAGAACCGCTTGCCGCATCAGCCGCTCATCGGCGTTGATCTGGGCAATATCTGGTGCCATTACGAGGCTAAGATGCAAGCCCTTGGCCGTTACGGAATCCCGCACCAAGGTCTCGCAACTTTCGATTAACTCGCCGAGCTGAATGGCGCTTTCGTGCAACTCCATCTCGCCGGCTTCCACTTTGGATACATCGAGGATATCGGTGATCAGCGACAACAGATGTTGGCTGGCCGTATGAATGTCGCCGGCATATTCCTTGTATTTCGGATGACCGATCGCACCGAAAGTCTCCGCCACCCAAATTTGTGAAAATCCCATGATGGCGTTCAGGGGCGTGCGCAGTTCGTGGCTCATATGGGCCAGGAACTCCGACTTTGCCCGGCTGGCGTTTTCCGCCAATTCGATAGCCTTGATCAACTCGCCCGTGCGCTCCTTCACCCGGCGTTCCAATTCCACATTGGCCAGTTCGATCTGCTCGGTGCGTTCCGTCACCCGGTTTTCCAGGTCCTTGTTCAAACGATGCAGACGTTCCTGGGCCGCCGCGCGCTGGTGGACTTGATCATTGTAGGCTTTGATCAATGCCCCCAGCTCGTCATCGCCATGTGTTCTGGGGATATCCTCGGCGCCATGATGCGCTTTGATGTTGCGGGCAACGACAATCAATGGACGGGTCAGCATGAAGTGGAACAGAACGCCCAGGATGCCGGCCAACAGCAGGTTGCGCAAAACGCCCGATAGCAGGATCAAGCCCGAACGTTCAAAAAATCTCTCCGCAATGATAAATGTATCGACGGTAACCGTCAGGATGCCGACCTCGAAATTCGTATCGCGAACCGGCAAAGCCAGGCTGAAGGCCCTGGGTGGTCCGAAAAAAAATTCCGCAAGAGGCTTCATCCGGCCTTGCTTTTCCGGCCTGTGGCGCCGGGCCATGCTGTCGCCGTGGTTGTCGACAATCTCGGCCCGGAAGACTGCGCGATACTCGAACAGGCCGTCGACGACTTTTTGCGCCAGCGCAAAGTCAAGCCCATAGGCCGCTTGTACGGCCGAGTCTTCGGCCACCCGCAGGGTTCTTTGAAACGTCGTGCCAATGCGGCCCCGTTCATTGTCGAGATCCGCATGGATCTGAAATATGCTGAATATTACGCCCAGTGAAAATGCCACCAGCACGGCAACCCGGACCTGGCGAAACGACAGGCTGCGGGCCAGGCGGCCCAGTGTCGTCTTCTTCTCTCCTGGCCCCGATGCAATCTCGGATTCGGTTTCAGGTTCACTTTTTAATTTGCTGATATCCATGGCGGATCACTCAGTATAGCCGGACGTATACTGGGCCCTGATATTTTCAAAGGCGCCCTCGGCACGCAATTGCCGGGCAGCCCGGCGCAGACTTTCGATGTGGCCGGGGTCCACGTCCCGGCGGCACTGCAGCCAAAGCGGCAGTTTCAAAAACACGAATGGCCGGCCGATATCCACCTTCGCCACTCCGGCGGCGCGCAGACTGTGATAGACGGCAATATCAGAACCAACCATGGCATCCACCCGTCCCGCGCGGAGGATCGCCGCGCTTTGATTATAGCCGTTGGTCAGAACCCGTTTGATTTTAGGGTCGGTCATGATGTCCATGCCGTGATAGCTGCCCCGGGGGGTGGCAATGGTCAGGCCGTATAGGTCTTGCAGCCGGCGGACCGCCAAACCCTTCTTCGGCACGACGATGGAATCCACGTTGGCGGTTATTTCAGCAACCTGGATCAGATCGCGCTTTGACCAGGCGGCGGGAATGAAGGTCGAGCAAGCGACGCCGCCCTTAACCAATTCCTTGTGAATGCGTTTAAGGGGCATGATCCGGTCGATGTGGGTTAGCCCGGCGTGTTTTGCTACGGCGGCATTGAAATCCCGCAACATACCGCGCCGCCCGTCGCCACGTGCATGGAGGGCATAGGGCGGCAGGTCAAAGGTGCCAAAGCGAATTTGCGATGACTCCGCCCCCGCCCGGGGCGGCAACAGAGGCAGCAACAGAACAACAATAATAACGATATGGCGTAACCGCCGTGGATTAACGAATTGCTGATCCGCCGTCATTCGATGCAAATTTGGTCTCATTTTGTCATTGTTTTTAGCCAGGAACTTTTTTGCCGAAAACTAAAAATAAATTCCCCACTGTAAACGCGCATCATAGGCTATTAGCGAATCAGATTTTTTGCACATTATCTTGAAATTCCACACATAAACTATTCTATTGGAATGTTTGTTGCGACCCGACGCTTTGAACTTGCCGTGACCGCAAAAGGGCATCGTATCAATAATCGTACGTCCAATTACTTAATGCGCCGTTTCCATTTCGGCCTTTAATACCAGCGCCAGCCGGGCGGCCAGGGCGGCGTTGGCGATGGCCAGGGCGCTGTTCAAATGCAATGTACGGTCCTGGGATGCGGCACGCATATGGGCCAGGACGAACGGCGTCAGGGCGGCACCCGTGATCCCGGCCGCCGCGGCCGCCTTGTTGGCACCCTGGACCAGGACCTCCACCTCGTCCCCAGCCATGGCCAGTTCGGCGGGCGGCGGATTGCAGACCAAGGCACCGCCTGAAAGGGGCAGGGCCCAATGGTGGGTCAGGGCGGCCGCCAGTTGTCCCAGGTCATCAAAACGATGGCTGACCGGCAAGCCGCTTTCAGCCGTATAAAAGGCTGGAAATTCATCGCAGGCAAAACCCAGAACCGGCACGCCCAGTGCCTCCAGCATTTCCAATGTCGTCGGCAGGTCCAAAAGTGATTTCGCGCCGCTGCTGACCACGGCGACGGGGGCCCGGGACATGGCCAGCAAATCGGCGGAGATATCGGCCCGGGCCGGGGCCTCCGCGCCATCGCGCTGACGGTGCACGCCGCCGATGCCGCCCGTCCCGAACACCGCGATACCGGCGGCGGCGGCGATCCCGACCGTGGCCGACACCGTGGTGGCGCCCGGCAGGCCCAGGGCCAGGACGGCGCCAAGGTCCCGGCCGCCGCATTTGCGGCCATCCGGCGCATTCGCCAGACGGGCCATGTCATCGTCGCTCAACCCGACCCGCAAGCGGCCCTCCAGCACCGCCGTCATGGCCGGCACCCCACCCTGTTCGCGCACCGCGTCCTGCATGGCCCGCCCGACGATCAGGTTGTCGGGTTCGGGCAGGCCCTGGGCCACGATACTGCTTTCCAAGGCGACCACGGGCCGGTTTTCGGCCAGGGCATCGGCGACTTCCGGGGTCAATAACAGCCGGTCATTCATGTCATCATCCTGTTTTCAGTCCGGTGCAACGGAATGGAGAATTGCGCCCGGTATCATGATGGCTTAGTCATGGTGCCGTGGCGGCCATCGAGACAGAACAGAACGACGTAGAACCGGCGGAACCGGCGGCGAGCATGGCACGGGCCATGCTGCTTGTCTTCATGCCGTTCGCCTGCGGCTATTTCTTCTCGTACTTTTTCCGCAGCGTCAATGCGGTGGTCGCACCCTATCTGCGCCAGGATATCGATCTCGGCCCGGCCGATTTGGGATTGATGAGCGCGGCTTATTTTCTCACTTTCGCGGCCTTTCAAATCCCCCTCGGCCTGCTGCTGGACCGTTATGGGCCGCGCCGGGTCCAGGGCAGTCTGTATTGCATTGCCGCCCTGGGCGCCCTTTTGTTTGCCCTGGCCGACGATGTCACAACCCTGATCCTGGCCCGGGCCCTGATCGGATTCGGCGTATCGGGCGGCCTGATGGCGGCCTTGAAGGCGATTGTGATGTGGTTTCCCCTAATACGGGTTGCCTTGGTCAACGGCTGGTATCTGGCCTGCGGCGGCCTTGGCGTGCTCGCCGCCACGGGGCCGGTGGAATGGGCCATGGGGGCCATGGACTGGCGGCAAATGTTCATGGCCCTGGCCGCCGTCACCCTGGTCTCCGGTGTCTTGATCCTGCTGGTGGTGCCCGAACGGCCCAATAGTGCGGCGGCGGGCCGCCTGGGACAGCAAATCCGCGAGGTCGGCCAGATCTACCGTGATCCATACTTCTGGCGCATCGTGCCCCTGATCGTCACCTGTTCGGGCTCGTACCTGGCCATTCAGGGTCTTTGGGCCGGGCCTTGGCTGTCGGATGTGGATGGTTTCGGCCAGGGGCAGGTTGCCAGCCATCTCACCGTCATGGCCGTGGGCATGGTGGTCGGCCTCATGGGCAGCGGGCTGTTTGCCGCCACCATTCTGCGCCTGGGTTATGACATGAGCGGGGTGTGCGGATTTGCCGCCGCGTTTTCGATTTTTGGCATGTTGTTGCTGATCACAAATATCCTGCCGTCGAGTTTCATGACCTGGGCCTACATCGGCCTGGTGGTTGTCCTGACCTCCCTGGTCTTTGCCGCCCTGTCCCATCATTTCCCCCTGGAACAGGCGGCCCGCGCCAACACGGCGGCCAATGTCCTGGTCTTTGGCATGGCGTTTTTTTATCAATGGGGCATGGGCTGGATGATCGAACAATGGCCCGTGGCGGCCGATGGCGGCTATCCGAGGATCGCCTATCTGTGGGCGTTCATCGCGGCAACGGCGACCCAGGTCCTGGCCTTCATCTGGTATGCCTGGTCAAGAGCACGGCCATAGATCTCAGGTAAATCTTCTCTGTCACCGCACCTTGGTATTAATCCCAGCCCGGCGGATGCAGCTCATGCCATTCGGTGGCGCCCTCGAAGGCGGCGCCGGCTTGCACCAACAGCGGCTCGGCCAGGGCATGGCCGACCAGTTGCAACGACAGGGGCAGGCCGCCGTCCGACAGACCGCAGGGCAGGGAAATGGTCGGCAGGCCGGCAAAATCCATGGGCACCGTAAAGCGGGTCATCCAAGGGTCGCGCTCGGGTATGGGGCCATAGGATATTTCCGGCGTAACCGCATGGGCCGCGTTCGCGGTGGAGGGGCAGGCGAGCAGGTCGATGTCCGCCATGGTGCGGCGCATCTCGCCATTGCAGGCGGCGCGCAGGTTGTTGGCCTGGGCATAATCCATCGCCGTGAAGGCCCGGCCCCGGGCCAGCCATTCCCCGAACCAGGGGCCATATTCCGAGCCCCGGGATGGATAGGTGTCCCGGTGGGCAGCAGCCGCCTCCGCCGTGCACAGAACGCTCCAGGCCGGCAAATATTCGGCCAGCCGGTCCGGCATGGAAACGGGAATAATCTCCGCCCCCAGCCCGGCCAAAACCTCGACCCCCGCCACCACCGCCCGCCCGTGATCGTCGGCCAGGCCGTCCGTGGCATAGCGGAGGTCCCAACCGATGCGCAGGCCCTTTACGCCCGCCGCCAACCCGGACAGCATGTCGGGCACCGGGTCCAGCAAGGTGGTGGGATCGTCCCCATCCGCCCCGGCGATGGCGGCGAGAACGATGCCCGCATCGGCGCTAGAGCGGGTCAGGGGCCCCACATGATCAAGCGATTGCGCCAGATCCAGCACCCCATGGCGGCTGACCCGGCCCCAGGTCGGCTTCAACCCAACCGTGCCACAGGCCGCCGCCGGGTGCCGGATGGAACCGCCGGTATCGCTGCCCAGGGTGGCGAATGCCAGCCCGGCCGCCGTGGCTGCGCCGGAGCCGGACGACGAGGCGCCCGCCCAATGGCTCTCCTTCCACGGATTTTCCGGTACGTCGAAGGCTGGGTTATAGCCCGCCATGGCCCCTTCCGTCAGGTTCAGCTTGCCCAGCAACACCGCGCCCGCATCCCGCAGACGCCGCACCACGGTGGCGTCAAAATCCGGTACATGATCGGCCAGAACCGCCAGGCCGCCCATGGTTCGCACGCCCTTGGTGAAGCACAGATCCTTCACGGCGACGGGAATACCATGCAGGGGGCCGCGATATTTGCCGTCGGCAATTTCCGCCGCCGCCGCCCGCGCCTCGGCCAGCGCGGAGTCAGCCATGACGGTGGCATAGGATTTCAGGCGGCCGTCATGGGCCTCGATCCGGGCCAGCATGTATTCCGTCAGTTCAACCGGCGACAACACGCCCGCCCTTATGTCCCGGGAGAGCGCCTCGATTGTCCCGTAGTGATCCATGCCGGTCATGCTGACTGTTCTCCTTTGAATGCCTCAATAATTGATCAGCATAGCAAATTTCCATGAATTGTCGGTAGACAACGCCCCGGCATCATTGGCTATAATCGCA
>JAYGEA010000247.1:0-3221 GCA_046582635.1 Alphaproteobacteria bacterium | reverse complement strand
CCAAATGGGGTGATGGCCCCAGGTAAACATCGGCTCTTCCGGGTCACCCATGTCCAGATCAATTTCTTTCAGGCGATCCAGAAATTCGTTGTGGCCTCGGGTCGCGGGCACGTCCTGCCAGGGCAGATGCCATTCCAGGGCCGTGGTGAAATGCATGGGCAGCAGCAACGCCGCCATGGAGGGATGCAGATGCGGGTCGATAAAGCCCGGCATGATGACGTGCTCGCGAAAGCGCTCGTCGATGGTATGTGGATGGGCGTCCAACCACGGTTTCATTGTTTCCAGGCTGCCGACCTCGACAATTTTGTCGCCCCGCACGGCCACCGCACGGGCGGTCCGCAGGGCCGGCTCCATGGTGCGGATCATCCGCGCCGTGTAAACGGTGATTGGTTCCATCAGGGAGTTTCCTCTTTGGGCATGCGGGCCAGCCAGATCAGGGGCAGGGGAATAATGGCGATAACAGCATACAGGCGGAAGGCATTAATGTAGCCGATCATGGCGGCCTGGCGCTTGATCTCGGCCGCGGTGGCCGACAGCCCCTCGACCGTGCCCAGATCCAGCGCCCCGGTGACCCAGGGCAGGGTCAATATCTTGGAATATTCAGACAACGGCATGCCCAATTCGACGCTGTTCACGTAGGTGGAGCGGATCACAACGGCCACGCAGATGGAAATAAACAGCGAGGAGGAGAAATTGCGGAACATATGAAACACCGCCGAGGCTTCGTCCAGGAAGTCGGACTTGATCGTCGAAAACATGATCAGGGTCAGGGGCACCCATGACATGCCGATGCCGAGGCCCTGCAGGGCGCCAGTCCAGGCGACACCGAAATAGGTCAGATTGACGTCGTATTGGGAAATGGCGTAACCCGATACCGCCTGGCAGAGAAAGCCGAAGGCCAGCGTCGCGTGCACATTCCATTGCGCCAAACGGATCACCAACAGGAACGAGATCAAATTGCCCGCGCCCCGGATGGCCAGCAGGATGCCGATGGTGCTGTCGGGGTAGCCGCGCAGATCCTGCAGCATGGAGGGCATCAGCACCAGGGGCGCGAAATTCAACATGCCGAACATGAACGCCAGGATCAGGCCGATACTATAATTCCGGTTCAGGAATAATGCCGGTCTGATAAAGGGCCGCTTCGAGGTGGAGATATGGACCAGGAAAATATAGGCGGCGAGGAAACCGACGGTGCATTCGACGATGGTTTCGGGAGATTCGAACCAGGAATTTCGCTCGCCCCGGTCGAACATGAACTGGAAGGCGGCCAGGGCGGCCGCGAGTGCCAGAAAGCCCAGCCAGTCCAGCGGCGGGCTGGGCGGCCGGACCGGCCGCCGTTTGACGAACATCCAGATCGCGGCGAAGGTCAGGACGCCAAACGGCACCAACATGAAGAAGACCCAGCGCCAGCTGTATTCCTCCGCGATGGCACCCCCGAGCGTGGGTCCGATGATCGGCCCCATGACCACGCCCACGCCCCACAGCGCCGTGGCCATGCTGTGCTGTTTGCGGGGAAAGGTATCCAAAATGATGGCCTGGGACACCGGCACCAAGGGGGCGCCGAAGGCGCCTTGCAGAATACGGTAAAAAACCAAGGCCTCCAGACTGTCGGCCAGACCGCACAGAACGGAGGCAAGGGTGAAGCCAACAGTGCCCAGCAACAGCACATTGCGCCGGCCGAAGCGGTTCGACAGCCAGCCCGATATGGGCGTCATCACGGCGGTGGCGACCAGATTGAAGGTGATCACCCAGGCCACCTGATCCGGCGTCGCCGACAGGGCGCCACGCATTTGCGGCAGCACGACATTGGCGACGGTGATCGCCATGGCGTACAGCATGGTGGTGGCGGAAACAGTGGCCAATACGATGAAACGCCGCGACGGCGGCACCATCGTGGCCGGATCGGCGGTCATGGTCATGGTGAACTCTATATCAGGCAATGATCAAGAGTGGCGTGCTAATTTAATGCGCCTCCCCGGTTCCACTAATCTGGCCCCGCGCCTGGTCTTGCCGCCGCTGTTCACACTGGGAAAAACTGGGCCCACCGCGATAACAGAGGATTGGCCATGGCTGATGCCAAGGTAACCCGGCGGTTGGCCGCCATTCTTGCCGCCGACGTCGTCGGATACAGCAAGATGATGGGGGCGGACGAGGCCGGCACCCTGGCCGCGTTGCGCGACATTTGCCAAGCGGAATTCGACCCCTGCATAGGGCGGCACAATGGCCGTATCGCCAAGAAAATGGGCGATGGCGCCCTGGCTGAATTTGCCTCCGTGGTCGATGCGGTGTCCTGCGCCGTGGCCTTTCAAAGAGCCATGGCGGCCCGGAACAGCGCTCAAAACAGCGCCCAAAACAATGGTGACGCGGCGCCCATCGAGTTCCGTATCGGCGTCAACCTGGGCGATATCTGGATCGAGGACGGCGATATTTTCGGCGACGGCGTGAATATCGCAGCCAGACTGGAAGGCCTGGCGCCCGCGGGTGGTGTTCTAACCTCGGATTCCGTCCACGGCCAGGTCGTGGGTAAGGTCGATGTTGACTTCGCGGATATGGGCGAACAATCCCTGAAGAATATCGATCGTCCGGTGCATTACTGGCAATGGGATGGCAAGGCAGATCGTGCGGCAGGAACGGTTACCGAAGCGTCCCTGGAACAAAAAATCCACTTCTGCACCTCGTCCGACAGCGCGGAAATCGCCTATGCCACATCCGGCACCGGACCGCCCCTGGTTCGCGCCCCTCATTGGATGAGCCATCTTGAATTCGATTGGCAGTCGCCGATCTGGCGCCACGTTCTGGCCTCATTGAGCCAGGAACATACCTTGGTTCGATTTGATCAACGGCCCAACGGTCTTTCGGATTGGGGTGTTGAAGACGTCTCGTTTGAGGCCTTTATCAGTGATTTGGAAGCCGTCGTCGATGCCGCCAGACTGGAACGCTTTCCCCTCTTCGGCATTTCTCAGGGCTGTGCCATTTCCATTGCCTATGCGATGCGCCACCCGGAGCGGGTCAGCCGCTTCGTTCTGTACGGCGGGTTTGCCCGGAGCGGCGAAAAAAGGGGCTCGGCCGCCGCCGACCAGGCCGTTGCCATGCGCACATTGATCAAAACCGGCTGGGGTCGGGACAACCCGGCATTTCGCCAGATGTTCACCTCCAGTTTCCTGCCCGGCGGCACGGCGGAACAATGGGACTGGTTCAATGAATTACAGCGGGTCAGCGTT
>JAYGEA010000189.1:0-18429 GCA_046582635.1 Alphaproteobacteria bacterium | reverse complement strand
AACCAGCAGGTTGACGCCAAAGGCGCCGCCCATGAGGCGGACGAAATTGATCGACCCGGAACCGTTGTTGAGTTTGTCGGGCGGCAGGGAGGCCAGGGCCGAGACATTGATCGCCGGCAACATGATGCTTTGCCCGACACGCCCGATGATCACATAGAAAGCCAAGGTCACGAACGCGGTATCAACCCCTGTGGTGTGCAACAGTGCGGCACCCAGGGCGAACAGTAGCAAACCCACCATGGCCAGATAATGGGCGGGAAAGGCGTCCACCATGCGCCCGGCGATGGGAAAAAAGGCCATCACCACCAGACCGGCCGGCAAGGTGATCAGGCCCGAATCCGTTGGTGTGAAATTCTGCACTGTCTGGACGAAGACCGGAATGATGTAGGTGGAAGCAAAATTTCCGGCCCCGAAGACGAAGCCCAGAACGGCGGCGGCGGCGAACTGGCGGTGGCGGAATACGGAAAAATCAAGGATCGGCGCCGTGGCCCGCAACTGGGATATGACGAAGGCGACCGACAGGCCAATGCCCGCCGACCCCAGCAGCACGATGTACAAGGAGCCCCAGCCCTCGCGCTGGCCGTTGGCGATGGTGGTCATCATGCAGAAAATGGCGCCGACCACCAAGCCATAACCGACCCAATCGAACGGCAGGGCCACGGTGTCCTTCTCTCGGACCGGCATGAACAGGGTGCCCAAAAGCACCGCCAAGCCGGCAATGGGCAGGGGTATGAAAAACAGGAACCGCCAACTGGACGCATCAATGGTGATGCCGCCGACCACCGGGCCCATGATCGGCGCCAGCATGATACCCATGCCATAGATGCTCATGGCCAGGCCCCGTTTGTGGGCCGGAAAGACCCGGAATATGGTGACCATGGCAATGGGCTGCACGATGCCCGCGCCGACCCCCTGCAGCACGCGGGCCAGGATCAGGATATCCATATTGGGTGCCCAGGCGCCCAGCAGCGAGCCGAAGATAAACAACAATACGGCGGCGATATATCCCCCCCGCGGCCCGATTACCGAAATAACCCAGGCGCCCAGCAACTGACTCGCCGTCATGGCGGCCAGAAATGCCGTGGACATCCATTGCGCGTCACTTTGCCCGACGCCAAAGGTCCCCATGATGGTGGGCACGGCCACGTTCACCATGGTCGATGACAGGATCATCGTCATGGCGGCGGTCATACCGGTCAGGGTGACGATCCATCGATAGCCGGGACCGTAACGTGCCTGCAGGGTTTCGATACTGTCCGTCGCCAATCCCGCCGCCAATCGACCTTGTCTGAAAACCGTGGGCGGCCAAATGCGGCCGCCCTCCAACTTTTAATAGGATGCCTCAGGTTAATGCCTCGCGGCGGCGATAGGAACCCATTGTCGCGGCTCAATTTGTCGCGGCTCTTTTCGTCATGCCTCATTTCGTCGCTGTGACAAAATGCGTTCCCTGGGGCAGGGACAGCCCCTCCGCGGTACGATAGTCGGCAAGCGCTTCGCCAACCTCCGCAACCATTGCCAAGCGCACGGCCTCGTCCAGGGCGGCGATTTGCGGTCCGATCGGCAGGCTTGTCAACAAGGCGGGAATTGAGACGTCGGGCGGCAGCAGTTTACGCATGATCCGTGCCGCCTCAATCTCGACATCCCAAAAACCAGCATTGGAAAATAACCGCCGCAACGCATCCCCATCACCAAGGGAGAATGGCGCCAGGCTAATCTTTTCGGCCGCCGCGCCAAGATGGCGGTGAACAGTTTCAGATATTGCCCGATTTAGGGGACTATGGTCGGTGGAACGCCACACCACGAACCAGGCGCGGCCATTGGCGGTCAAGACTCGGCGGGCCTCTTGCAGGGCGCCCACTTTGTCGGGAAAAACTGCAAACCCTGTTGGCAGAGCACAACGTCAAAAGTGCCGTCCGCGCAGGGCAAGGCGCCTGCATCACCCTGGCGCCAGTCCATGGGCGCGCCGCTCACGGGCGGAATCTTTTGTGCTACATCCAGCACGGCCTGGTTGAAATCCACGCCGACCACTTCGCCGTCCGCGCCAAGTTGTTGCGCGGCGAGCCGGGAGACGATGCCCGTACCGCAAGCAACATCAAGGACCCTTTGTCCCGGCGACAGGCCAACCCGCTCCAGCAGCATATGGGCCAAGGGCTCGAACGTACTGGGAACCTGGTATTGCTCATAAGTCTCGGGCCCGGCGCCCGATAGGGACCATTTGTCGGCGGGTGGCATGTTGTATTCTCCTAATTTAATGAAATCTGCATGAGGGCTTCGTCGAGGTATTCGCCAGCAACCTTGAGCGAACTGGGCTCCGTGCCGTAAATCTCAAAGCCGCAACTATGGTAAAGTCGAAGCGCCTTTTCATTCGAATTGACCGCCGACAACTGTACCAGATCGACCCTGCCCTGGGCATGTGACAACAGCGTCCGCACCAACGCCTTGGCCAACCCCGTGCCCTGTGCGCTCCCGCGCACATACATGGCGGAAAGAGACCCCTTATGCTGTTCTTTTTCATTTCGCCGGATGGAAAAGCTGACGATGCCAAGCAGTTCGGATTGCTCGAAACCGCCGAAATCCGTGTTGCGTTTCAGCCCTGCCAAAAAGTATTCAAGCGGCTGGGCGGCTTCCTCGGAAAATGCCATGCCAAAAGCCGTGGGATATTGTTTCAATCCCTCCAATCGAACGGATCTGTAGGCCTCGGCATCGGCCTCGGTGAGGATCCTGATGGCGGTCATTTTTTTTGCGTCATGGTCCGGCTTTCACTTCGATCAGTGAACCAAGGCGTATCGATCCTTGAATATCAACCGAGCGGAAACAAGCGCAAACTGGAACGGCCTTAGAAACGCACCGGCACCTTGCGGGCGCCGCGAACCTGGCCGGGGGCCCAAACGACGGCGTCGGGGTCTGTCAGTTCGAACTCGGGGATGCGGGCGAACCAGGTCTTCAAGGCAACCTCCATCTCCATGCGCGCTAGGTTGGAGCCGGCGCAACGGTGGATGCCAATGCCAAAGGCGATGTGGCGGTTCTTCTGCCGATCCAGCACCGCTTCGTCGGGGTTTTCAAACACCTCCGGATCGCGGTTGGCGGCGGGAAAGTTGATGACCAGGCGTTCGCCCCGCTTCATGGTGGTTTCGCCATGTTCCACGTCTTCCATGGCGATGCGGCCCACAGACACCGGGGCATGCAGGCGCAGCATCTCTTCGATGGCGGTTGAGAACAACTCCGGCTCCGCCGCCAGACGGCGCCGGTCCTCCGGGTGGGAGGCGAAGTGCCACATGGAGGAGCCGATGGAACTCCACGTGGTGTCGATACCCGCGATCAGGGTCAGGACACACATTTTAATGATGGTCTTGTCGGCCAAGGGTTCGCCGTCGACGGTTTCCCGCGCCAGAAGCGAAATAAAATCATCGCCAGGGTTTTCCCGCCGCAGGGCCAATTGCTCGGTGAAGAAAACCACGATCTTGCCGTGGCTTTCGGCGCGGAGTTCTATATCTTCAAAACCCAGCTCGATCATGCCCCGCACCCAGCCGGTAAATTCTTCCGCCTTGTTCGGGTCAATGCCAAGAATATGGCTGATCACCCGCGGCGTGATTTGCTGGGCATAGTCCACCGCCGCGTCACATTCGCCCTTGTCAATGAAGCCGTCGATCAGTTCGTTGCACAGCTCCTCCGTATAGGCGCGATGGACCGCCGTGGCCTTGGGCGTGAAGAACGGCAGCATCAGGCGGCGCAGGGGAATATTGTCGGGCGGGTCCATGGTGATGGGCGGGAAAGCTTGGGTATTGTAATGGGCCATCAGGTCCTTGCCTTCCGGCAATTCCACGACGGAGACCTGACGATTGGATAGTTCGGGCACTTTACGGACCAGGGCCTGGGCGTCCGCGTACGTGGTGGAGACCCAAAAGCCGCCGCGTTCCTCGGACCGGGAAAAGGGGCAGGTTTCGCGCATTTCTTTCCAGACCGGGCCCGGGTTGGCGTTGTATTCGGCGTCGAACATGTCGAACTCGGACCTAAATTCGGCCGCCAAATCCGATACGGGGCAGGCGGTAGGTTTTTGGTCTTCCACGGATCGTACTCCCAAGTCTCCCGATTTTGGAAATCATAGAAAACCAGTATGGAAATGTCAATAAGAAATAATCATTTCCATATGGCAATAACCGACTTATACTCATCGCCATGAACACGCAATCATCAGAGCTTCGCAAGCCAGTCGTGGCGGTACAACGCGCCGTGCAAATCCTGCGCTATCTGGGCGCGGCCCAGCGCCCGGCGGGCGTCAACGAAGTCTCCCGCGCCCTGGGCATCGTCCCCTCCACCTGCCAACACATCCTGAAAACCCTGGACCATGACGGCCTGGTCAGCGAGGACAAGGCGGCGAAAAAATATCAACTAGGCCCGACCCTGCTGCGTTTCGCCCGTGACATGGTGGGTTCCAACGACTTCGTCCGTAATGCCCAAGCGGTATTGGACCGTATGTCGGGCGCGCACCACGTCACCACCGCCGCCGTCTGGCGCGAGGGCACGGACCGCATCATTGTCGTGGCCAAAGCCAATGCACCGACGAATTTCTCCCTGCACGTCAATATCGGCAGCCGCTTTCCCGCCCTGACGTCGGCCATCGGCCATTGTTTTGCCGCCACCGGGCCTTTGGACCCGGACTATCTGCGTTCGGATTTTGACGAGCTGCATTGGCAGAACCAGCCGCATTTCGATGCCTGGAAAGACGACGTCGCCTTTGCCAGGGACAACGGCTATGCGGTGGATGCGGGCTATTACATCGGCGGCATCACCGTCGTTGCCGCCCCCGTGCATGAAGCGGTGGGCGGCTGTAGCCGTGCCGTGGTCGCCCTTGGGTTGTCGGAACAGCTAAAGGGCCCGGCCCTGGACGCCCTGGCGCGGGACCTCAAATCCAATGCCGATGCACTGTCCGAGCTGTATTCGGAAAGCGTGGTTTAGAGCGACCGCCAGCCATATGGATAAACCACGCCCCGCCCGCTACACTCGCCACGGAAAAAATGGAGGGATGCCATGGCGATCATTGACGCGCAAGTTCATGCCTACGAACGGGATCACTCCGCCCGCCCCTGGGCCGACGCCCTGGCCGGACCGGACCAGGTTAGCGGTGACGACATGGTGGCGGCCATGGATGCGGTGGGTGTCGATGGCGCCCTGCTGGTCTCGGTTTTCACCATGTACCGCTACGACGCCTCTTATGCGGTCAGCGTGCGGGCCGCCCATCCGGGCCGCTTCGCCCTGATCAAGCCGGTCGACCCCGCCGATCCAGGCGTGGTGGAAACCATCGATGACTGGGCCGCCCAGGACGGCACAGTGGCCATCCGCATCATGATGAACCGGGATGTCTCGGAGGACGCGGACGACCCCGGCATCAACCGGGTTCTTGATGCCGCCGCCCGTCATGGCCTGCCGCTCAACCTGCTGGCTTGGGGCCGCCTGGAGCAGGCCGCCAAATTGGCCGCCAACAAGCCCGATACCAGCTTGGTGATCGACCACTTGGGCCTGCAACAACCCTTCGTGCCGCCGGCCCCGCCGGACCCGTTCGCGGAATTAGAAAAAGTGCTGGAGCTGGCGCAATACAAGAACGTCGCCATCAAGATCACCGGCGCCAGCACCCTATCCCACGCGCCCTACCCCTACGATGATATCTGGGACCCCCTGGGCCAGATTTTCGATGCCTTTGGTATCGACCGCTGCCTCTGGGGCACCGACTGGACCCGGGCCACCAACCTGTTGACCTACAGCCAGGGCGTTGAGCCCTTCCGCCTCACCGACCGGCTATCAGACAGTGATCGCGCGGCACTGATGGGCGGAACACTGGCGAGGGTTTACGATTGGGCGCCGGAGCAGGGTTAAGGCTTAGTTTCCGGGCAAGCGTCGGTCCAATCTAACTGCCGTGGCAGTGTTTGTACTTCTTGCCTGACCCACACGGGCACGGCGCGTTGCGCGGTATCTTGCCCCAGGTCGAGGGGTCCAGCGGGTTCAGGGTGGCCGCCGCCCGGCGCGTCCGGGCCGGCAGGGGCGCGTGCGCCTCGTTGGCGCCATGGCCGCCGCCTGCCATGGCAAACTCGTCTTCATCGGCCATTTCGTTATAGCCGGTGGTTGGATCCAGGTGCTCTTCTTCCAGCATCATGGGCGTGGCGCTTTGCGTGGCGAAAATATTCTGCTCGGGATCGGCCTGGAGTTCGATGTGGGCCAGAACCCGGGTGGTGGTGGTGCGCAATTCGTCCAGCATGGCTTCGAACAGGGTGAAGGCTTCCGTCTTGTATTCGTTCAACGGGTCGCGCTGGCCGTAGGCGCGCAGGACGATGCCGGCGCGCAGGTGATCCAGGGTCAGCAGATGATCCTTCCAGGTCTGGTCCAGCAATTGCAGCAACAGGCCCTTTTCCACCATGCGCATGACGTCCGGGCCGTAGTTGGCGGCTTTCTCGGCCATGCGGCGGTCGGCGGCGCCGTTGATGCGCTTGCGGATTTCCTCCTCCGCGATGCCTTCCTCCGCCGCCCATTCGGGGATCGGCAGATCCAGGGCAAATATCTCGCCCACGGCCAGGCGCAGACCGTCCGCGTCCCATTGTTCGGCGTAGGCTTTTTCGGGGATGTGGTGGGCCACCAGGCCATCGATCACGTCGCCGCGCATGTCGGTCACGGTTTCGGCCACGTCTTCGGCGTCCATCAGCTCCAACCGCTGTTCGTAGATCACCGTGCGCTGGTCGTTCATCACATCGTCGTATTTCAACAGGTTCTTGCGCAGATCAAAATTTCGCGCCTCTACCTTTTCCTGGGCCTTTTCCAACGCCTTGTTGACCCAGGGGTGGATGATCGCCTCGCCTTCCTCCAGCCCCAGTTTGCGCAGCATGCCGTCCATGCGTTCGGAGCCGAAGATGCGCATCAGATCATCTTCCAGGGAAAGGAAGAACTTCGAGACGCCGGGATCACCCTGTCGGCCGGAGCGGCCGCGCAACTGGTTGTCGATGCGCCGGCTTTCATGGCGTTCCGTGCCAATGATGTACAATCCGCCCGCCGCCAGCACCTTGGCCTTTTCCGCCTCGATCTCGGCCTCGATGGCCTTGGCCTTGGCTTCGTCGAGCGTACCATCCTCGGCCGTCGCATCGGCGGCGATGCGCATGTCCAGGTTGCCGCCCAACTGGATATCCGTGCCACGGCCCGCCATGTTGGTGGCGATGGTCAGCGCGCCGATGCGGCCGGCCTGGCCAATGATATAGGCCTCCTGCTCGTGGTGGCGGGCATTGAGGACGTTGTGTTTGACCTTTTTCTTCGTCAACAGATCCGACAGCGCCTCGGATTTCTCGATAGACACCGTGCCGATCAGGGCCGGCTGGCCACTTTTCTGGCATTCAGTGATCAATTCGGCGATGGCGGCGAATTTCTCTTCTTCCGTGCGGTAAACCTCGTCGTCCTGGTCGTCGCGCACCATGTCCAGATGGGTCGGCACCTCGACCACCGCCAACTTATAAATTTCCAGAAACTCGCCGGCCTCGGTCATGGCGGTGCCGGTCATGCCGGACAATTTCGGGAACAGGCGGAAATAGTTTTGGAAGGTGATGGACGCCATGGTCTGGTTTTCGGGCTGAACCTCGACACCTTCCTTGGCTTCGAGGGCCTGATGCAGGCCTTCGGAATAACGCCGCCCCTCCATGGCCCGGCCGGTGAATTCGTCAATAATGACAATCTTGTCGTCCTTGACCATATAGTCCACGTCGCGCTGGAACATATGGTGGGCGCGAAGCGCCTGGTTGACGTGATGCACGACGGTGACGTTCTCCATGTCGTACAGGGTTTCACCCTTCAACATGTCGACCTCGCGGAGCAGATCTTCCATGCTCTCGCTGCCGTCTTCGGTGAAGTTCACGGTGCGGGCCTTTTCGTCCTTTTCATAGTCGCTTTCCGCCAGCTTCGGCATCAGCACGTCAATGCTCTGATACAAGTCGGAAGAATCCTCCGCCTGGCCGGAAATGATCAGGGGCGTGCGCGCCTCGTCGACCAGAATCGAGTCGACTTCATCGACGATGGCGAAATTGAACGGCCGCTGCACCATGGAAGGCCGCTCGAACTTCATATTGTCGCGCAGATAGTCGAAGCCGTATTCGTTGTTGGTGCCATAGGTGATGTCGCAGGCATAGGCGGCGCGGCGCTCGTCATCATCCAGGCCATGCACGATACAGCCCGTACTGAGCCCCAGCTTGGCAAAGACAACGCCCATCCAGTCGGCATCACGCTGGGCCAGATAATCGTTGACCGTGACCACATGGGCGCCCTTGCCCGATAAGCCATTCAAATAGGCCGGCAGGGTGGCCACCAGGGTCTTGCCCTCGCCGGTGCGCATTTCGGCGATCTTGCCCTGATGCAATACCATGCCGCCCATCAACTGCACGTCGAAATGACGCTGGCCCAGGGTTCGTTTGGCAGCCTCGCGCACGGCGGCAAAGGCCTCGGCCAACAAATCGTCCAGGCTTTCGCCGTTTTCGTGGCGCTGGCGGAACTCGATGGTTTTGGCCGCCAGTTCCTCGTCCGACAGGGCCTCGAAGGCCGGCTCCAGAGCATTAATATCGGCAACCGGTGCTTCCAGTCCCTTCAGTACACGGTCATTGGACGAGCCAAAAAGGCGTTTGGCGATACCGCCGAAAATAGCCATTAAAAATTCCAAAAATCCTAAAATACCAACAAACCGGGCGGGGCCCGTACAGCAAAGGCCGCGGTGCTTTCGCGTCCAGTGAGACATAAGCGCCACTCGTCTCCCTGTCAACGGAACGGGGCGCGAGAATTTGCGGCCATTATTATGTGAGAAGGTGTCTTAACGCCTTGTATGCAGCCGCGCAATAATCGATATTGCGGCGCGAACGCACTTGGCGTTTTTCTCTCCAACGGCCAATGAAAGCCCATCCCCATGATAAAATTTATTCCGACGCCGTTGGCGGCCTGTTTGTGCGCCATCACCTTGCTTTGCGCCACCACCGCCACAGCCCAAAACACGGTGCAAAGCACGGCGCAAAGTACGGCGCAAAGCTCGGGCAAACCCGCGATGACGCCGCCCACCGATGACCAGGTGGTGGCCGAAGTGAACGGTGCCAAGGTGCTGTTCCGCGATGTGCGTCTGGCATATGAAAACCTGCCCAAGGAATACCAAGGGATGCCGGTGGATCAGATCTATATGCCCCTGGTGAAACAGTTGACCGAACGGCGCCTGGTCCTGATGGCGGCGGAGGCGGCGAACCTGGCCGACGAACCGGAGGTGGCGAGCCAGATTGTCCAGGCCCGCAACAGGATCTTGGAGCAGGCCTTCGTCACGCGGAAAATCAACGAAGCGGCCACGGAGCAAGCCCTGCGCGTCCGCTATGAAGCGGAAAAGGACCAGCAAACCGGCGCCGACGAGGTGCGTGCCAGCCACATTCTGGTGGAAACCAGGGAAGAGGCGGACGCCATTGTCGCTGAACTGCAAAAGGGCGGTGATTTCGCCGCCATCGCCAAGGCTAAATCAAAGGGCCCCAGCGGCGCCAAAGGTGGCGATCTGGGTTATTTCACCAAGGACAAGATGGTGCCCGCGTTCGCCAATACAGCCTTTGCCCTGAAAGTCGGCGACGTCTCGGCCCCGGTTAAGACTGGTTTCGGTTGGCATGTCATCACGGTGGTGGACCGCCGCAAGGGCGAAGGGCCCTCCTTCGCCCAACGGGCACCCGAATTGCGCCAGGCCGTGGCGAAGACCGTGGTGACCCAGCTGTTGGCGGATTTGTCCAAGTCGGCCGACATCAAATTCTTCAATCTGGACGGCTCCGTCATCGATCAGGTCATGGAACCGAAGAAAGCTAATACCAAGTGACGTTGATAAAGACCTATTGAGATTGTCTCCCAGGTCCCTCGGGTAGGAGTGAAGCCGCAGGTGATGCGGGACATCATCAAGGCTTCATGACGCCATCCGAGGGGCCTGGGAGACGACCGAAGGCGCCTTTCGGAGGATTTCGGATGGCGTCGCGCACGCCTAACGATACCCCGTATCGCGCCCGAGAACTTTGCCCACGCTCCTACCCGAAAACCACCGAAAGGCGTCTCAATAGGTCTTTATTAACATCACTTGGTATAAATAGGCCGGACACTTCGGTGGCCACTTGTTTGCGGCAGTCGGGCTGGGTACCATGCGGCGCTTTCACAGTATGGATCCAACATGCCCGACCTTAAAGTCTCGCCCCTGGCTCCGGCCGGTTTCCCTCGCCTGCCCGTCATACCCGGCCTGCGTTTGGCGGCCCACGGGGCCGGCGAGCGCTACCGCCGGCGGGCCGATCTGACCCTGGCGGAACTGGCGCCCGGCAGCACCATCGCCGGCGTCTTCACCCGCTCGACCATGCCCGGCGCCCCGGTACTGTGGTGCCGCGAGCATATCGCCAAGGGCAAGGCCCGGGCCATTGTCATCAACGCCGGCAATGCAAATGTTTTCACGGGCCGCCAGGGGCTCGACGATGTGGCCGCCACCGCCAAGGCCATCGCCGGGGCCGTGGGCTGCAAACCGGGCGAAGTCATGGTCGCATCCACCGGCGTGATCGGTGAAACCCTGTCGGTGGACCGCCTGGTCCGCGCGGTGCCCGCCCTGTACGGCAAGCTGAAACCCCAGGGCTGGTTGGTAGCGGCCAAGGCCATTTGCACCACCGATACTTATCCAAAAGGCGCCTCGGCCCAGGCCGAGATTGACGGCCAGATAGTCCAAATCGCCGGCATCGCCAAGGGCAGCGGCATGATCGCGCCGGACATGGCCACCATGTTGAGTTTTCTGTTCACCGACGCCAAGTTACCAGCCGCCGTGCTGGACGATCTGTTGCGCTGGGCCAACCGCCAAACCTTCAACTGCATCACCGTGGA
The DNA here is from genome assembly GCA_046582635.1 of Alphaproteobacteria bacterium. Lineage (GTDB taxonomy): Bacteria > Pseudomonadota > Alphaproteobacteria. Next base: position 7,548 of record JAYGEA010000189.1, on the reverse strand, counting down.
CGGCGACACCTCGACCTCCGACACGTTGCTGTTGGCGGCTACTGGGCAAGGCCCGAAACATGCCCGCATTACCCATGCCAAGGACAAACGCTTGGCCTCCTTCCGGTTGGCCTTACTGTCGGTGATGCGGGATCTGGCCCATCAGGTGGTACGCGATGGCGAGGGGGCCTCGAAATTCATAACCGTGTCCGTTGGTGGCGCCGCCTCGGCCCGGGCGGCACGGCAGATCGCCCTGACCATCGCCATTTCCCCCCTGGTGAAAACCGCCATTGCCGGCGAGGACGCCAATTGGGGCCGTATCATCATGGCCGTGGGCCGGGCCGGCGAGCAAGCGGACCGGGACAAACTATCCATCACCATCGGTGGCGTGGCGATCGCCGAAGCGGGCCACCCGCATCCCGATTACCGCGAGGAACAGGTGGTGCCCCATATGAAGGGCCAGGAGATAGACATCGCCGTTGACGTGGGCGTGGGCCGGGGCAAGGCCACGGTCTGGACCTGCGATCTGACCCACGGTTACATCTCCATCAACGCCGATTACCGCTCCTGATGAGCAACCAAACGTTACTGCTGGTCGCCGCCGCCGCCCTGGTGGATGTGGACGGCCGCGTATTGGTGCAGCAAAGGCCAGAGGGCAAGGCCATGGCCGGGCTGTGGGAGTTGCCCGGCGGCAAGGTCGAGGGCGATGAAAGCCTGGAACAGACCCTGATCCGGGAATTGAAGGAAGAGCTGGATATCGACGTCACGGCGGCCTGCCTGGCGCCGTTCACCTTCGCCTCCCACGCCTATGACGAGTTTCGCCTGCTCATGCCCCTGTTCGTCTGCCGGGTTTGGGAGGGCACGCCGAAATCGGTCGAGGGCCAGGCCCTGCAATGGCTGCGCCCCATGCGCATGGGGGACCTTGCCATGCCGCCCGCCGACCGCCCCCTGGTCGCCATGCTGCGCGATCTGCTGTAGGGCGCTGAATGCGAATGCGGCGCAAATCTCCCCTGCCGTTTCGCCCGCCCTTGCGCAGTGACAATTTGATCCTGCGCCCCCTGGAGCGTACCGACGCCCCGGTTATCACCAGGCTGGCCGGGGATTGGGAGGTGGCGCGCTGGACCTTAGACATCCCCCATCCTTACGACACCAACATGGCCCGGGACTTCATTGCCTGGGCCGAAGACGAATTGGACAGCCAGCGGCGGTTCTTTTTTGCCATGGTGGCGCGCGCCGACGGCACCTTGGTCGGCGTCATATCCCTGACCCGCAACGGCGCGGACGAAGGCGAGATCGGCTATTGGGTATGCCGGCCCTACCAGGGTCGCGGCCATGCCCGCGAAGCCGCGGCCGTGATGATCGCGCTGGGGTTCAAAGCCCTGGCCCTGCACCGCGTTGTCGCCGCCTGCCGCCCCGACAACGAGCCGTCATGGCGGGTCATGGAACATTGCGGCATGAGCTATGTGGAGCCCATCCAGCGCTGGTCCATCGCCCGCCGCGTTAGCTTCGAGCTATCCCTCTACGCCATCGAACGCCCGCCGGAAGAAATCAATACGGTGGCGTAATACCTATTTACGCCGCAGTTTACAGCCTTAAAGATGTATATAAGCATTACGTCACCGTATTAAATATTACGGCACCAATGGTGTGAACAGGTTCAGATCAGGCGCTGTTCGACGGCTTGGCGGCGGACGGCTTTTTGCAGTTTTTCGAAGGCGCGGACTTCGATCTGGCGCACCCGTTCCCGGGAGATATTGAAATCATTGGACAGCTCTTCCAATGTTTTGGGCTCTTCCGACAGGCGCCGCTCCATGATGATTTTCTTTTCCCGCTCGTTCAGGCCCTCCATGGCGCCCATGAGCAATTGCCGGCGCTGGCTCAACTCTTCCGATTCCGCCAGCTCGGTTTCCTGATCGACGCTGTCGTCCACTAGCCAGTCCTGCCATTCCCCCTCCCCTTCGGCCCGCAGGGGCGCGTTCAGGGAATTATCGGGGGCGGCCAGGCGCCGGTTCATGGAGACCACGTCTTTTTCCGGCACATTCAGGGCGGTGGCTATTTTCTCCACTTGATCGGGCGTCATGTCGCCCTCGTCAATGGCCTGAATTTGCCCCTTCAGCTTGCGCAGCTTGAAAAACAGCTTCTTTTGCGCCGCCGTTGTGCCGATTTTCACCAAAGACCAGGAGCGCAGGATGTATTCCTGAATATTGGCCCGTATCCACCACATGGCATAGGTCGCCAGACGGAAGCCGCGCTCGGGCTCAAACCGTTTGACGGCCTGCATCAGGCCGATATTGCCTTCCGCGATCAATTCGGCCACGGGCAGCCCGTAGCCGCGATAACCCATGGCGATCTTGGCCACCAGACGCAGATGGGAGGTAACCATTTTGTGGGCCGCGTCCCGGTCATCATGCTCCCGCCAAGCCTGGGCCAGCATGTATTCCTCTTCATGGGGCAGCATGGGATATTTGCGGATATCCTGGAGGTAGCGTGACAGGCTCGCCTCCGGCGTGGGGGCGGGCGGCAGGCCAAGAGAGGAATCGCGGGCCGGTGACGATTTCGTGACTCTGGTGCCACTTGAGGCGCCACGTGACTTTTTCGCGGACATTCTTGCGTCCGGCCCACTTGCGTCCGACTGGGCACCTTTTTCCTTCGTATCGCTCGCTACCATGGTTCCACCCATGCGCCGGAATGATCGGCGCGTTGTTTATGATTATGGTTCACGGTCTGTTAATTTGCAGGCCGCTGTCTTACTGAAATACAACGATTTTGTCAAGAAAATCCGCCGAACGGCAAAGACCCCCAACACGTCCACGAATACCGTCCTCCACGATGTTCAGGCGTCATCCAACCCTTGGAACAAGGTCAACAACGTCTGCATCTCATGTGGGGGGTCGGCGTGGAAATTCAAGTCCCGCCCATCCACGGGATGGCGGAAGCCCAGTTCGGCCGCATGCAGGGCCTGACGCTTGAAAGCCGTGATTGCGGCCTGCAGTTCCGCGCCTAAATCAGTGGTCCGGGCCCGCCGTACGCGGCTGTATTGAGGATCGCCCAGCACCGGATGGCCGAGAGAGGCCATATGCACCCTGATCTGGTGGGTGCGGCCGGTTTCCAGCCGGCAGTCGAGCAATGCGGCAACCTGGCCATAGGCCTCGACCCGTTGAAAATGGGTGACCGCCGGTTTGCCGCCCCGGGCGACAATGGCCATTTTCTTACGGTTTCTGGGGTCGCGGCCGATATTACCTTCGACCCGCCCCTTGGCCTGACGCGGCGCCCCCCAGACCAGGGCCCGGTAGCGCCGGTTGATGTCGTGGCGGGCGAACAGTTCGCTCAAACCCAGGTGGGCCCTATCGTGCTTCGCGGCCACCAACAGGCCGGAGGTATCCTTGTCCAGGCGATGGACGATACCGGGCCGGCGCACCCCGCCCACCCCCGACAGGCTGTCGCCGCAATGGGCCAGCAAGGCGTTGACCAGGGTACGGTCGGGATTGCCGGGCGCGGGATGCACCACCAGGCCGGCCGGTTTATCGATCACGATCAAATGCTCATCCTCGTAGACGATAGCCAGATCCATTGCCTGGGGCAGCGGCACCGGGTCGGCGGCGGGGGGCACGGTCAGTTCGATCCGCTCGCCGGGTTTGACCCGGTACGAGGCCTCGGTTACCGTCCGCTCATCGTCGCCGCGGCTGACCACCACCTGCCCGGCTTCGATCAGGGCCTTGATACGCATGCGGGAGAGGGCTTCCACCTCTCCACTGAGCAGACGGTCAAGACGCTGACGAACCCCGTCGGGTCCGACGGTAATTTTGTGTTTCACAGTTTGCGGATCTTCACCCATGACCCAACACTGGACCGAGAACAGTACCCGGCTCAAGCTTCTCGTGGGCATCATGACCACTTTATTGGTCGTCGGGCTGATTTTAATGGTGGTCGGCATCGCCAAAACTTCCAAGGAGCTCAGCGATCAGGCCGCCTTGAACATGGGGGATGTGCCCATCGCCCTGGCGCCGGGGGATAGGCTGATCGATCTTTCCGCCGATGACGGACGGCTGTACCTGGGCATCCGTCACAAGGATGGCGGGCAGTCCGTCAAGGTGGTGGATACCGCCACCCGAAAAGTCATCGGCCAATACCTGTTGAAAGCAAAACCGTGATATTGCTGTCCCCTGAACCCCGTGCCGCCATCGCCGCCCATGCGGAGGCTGACTATCCCAATGAGGCGTGCGGACTTTTACTGGGCCAACGGGACGGCGCGGAGGTGTGTATTACCGAGGCCGTGGCCTCCGCCAATATCGCGGACGAACCCGAACGCCGCTTTGAAATCGATCCCGGTCTGCGCCTGCGCCTGCAAAAGGCGGCGCGGGACGGCGGTGGCCAGATCGTGGGCCATTATCATTCCCACCCCAACGGTGCCGCCCGGCCATCGGAGACGGACCGGGCAGGCATATTCGAGGCTGATCTGGTCTGGTTGATCGCGGCGGTGGCGGATGGCCGCCTGGCAAATCTGGCCGCATTTTTACCGCAAACGGGGGGCGGTGGGTTTGATGCCGTGACGTTACGGATGGATGGGACGGAATAGATGAATTTCTCCTCCGATAACGCGGCCGGCGTGGCACCGCAAATCATGGCCGCCCTGGCGGCCGCTAATGAAGGCGCCGCCGCGGCCTATGGTCACGACCCGGTCACCAAGGCGGCGGAAGCGGCCTTTACGGATTTGTTCGAGCGCGACCTGGCAATATTCCCGGTGGCCACGGGGACGGCGGCGAATGCCTTGGCCCTGTCCGCCCTGGCGCCGCCCTGGGGACAGATCTATTGCCACCGCAACGCCCATATCGAGGAGGACGAGGCCGGCGCGCCGGAGATGTTCACGGGCGGGGCCAAGCTGGCCTTGCTGGACGGCGGGCACGGAAAAATCGGGCTGGAGGCATTGCAAAACGCCATTGCCGCCGCCGGCTTCGGCGTGCAGCACCATCCCCAACCCACCGCCCTGTCACTGTCACAATCGACCGAGGCCGGCACGGTCTACAGCCTGGATGAAACGGCCGCCCTGGCCGCGCGGGCCCACGATGCGGGCCTGGCGGTACACATGGACGGCGCCCGCTTTGCCAATGCGGTCGCTCATCTGGGCTGCAGCCCGGCGGACGCGAGCTGGCGGGCAGGCGTTGATGTGCTGTCGTTCGGGGCCACCAAGAACGGCGCCATGGCGGCGGAGGCGGTGATCTTTTTTGATCCCGCCAAGGCGGATGATTTTCTCTTCCGGCGCAAACGCGCGGGCCACCTGTTTTCCAAGATGCGCTATCTTTCGGCCCAATTGGTGGCCTATGTGCGCGATGATCTGTGGCTGGACAACGCCCGCCACGCCAACGCCTGCGCCCGGGCCCTGAGCGAAGGCCTGGCGGCGCTGGAGGGTAGCGAATTGGTGCATCCGGTCCATGGCAACGAAATTTTCCTCCGCCTGCCCGCCGCCATTACCTACGCCATGCGGGCGGGCGGTGTCGGCTTTCAAAATTGGGGCAATGACGGCCAGGTGCGTTTCGTTTGCGCCTTCGATACGGACATGGCCGATGTGGAACGGGCCCTGCAAATCGCCCGGGCAGCAACCTAAACAGACCAAGACAATGGGAGAACCCGATGCTTGCAATCAAAGTCGGTGACATTTCGGTCCAGCGCATTATTGAATGGGAAGGGCCGATTTTTGAGCCTGGGAAATTTTTCCCCGATGCCACGCCCGAGGCCCTGGCGCCCCATCGCCACTGGCTGGTACCCAAGGCGATGGACGGAGACAGCGGCCTGTTGATCCTGCCGTTTCAATCCTATCTGGTGCGCACGAAGCATCACACCATTCTGATCGATACCTGCATCGGCTGCGGCAAGAACGTGCCCCATCGCGCGGCATGGAGCAATCGCACGGATCAAACCTGGCTAAACGCCCTGCAAGCCACGGGCGTGGGGCCGGCGGATATCGACTATGTTTTTTGCACCCATCTGCACGTGGACCATTGCGGCTGGAACACTTCGTTCGTGGACGGCGCCTGGGTGCCGACGTTCCCGAATGCCTCCTATATTTTCGCCCAGGAGGAATACGCCGCCGCCGAGGCCGGCAACTCGCCGATCTTTCAGGAAAGCGTGTTGCCCGTCATGGAGGCGGGAAAAGCCAAACTGGTGGCCACGGACTTTGCCCTGGACGACCAGGTCTGGCTGGAATCCACGCCGGGGCACACAACGGGCCATGTGGCGGTGCATCTGGCCTCGATGGGCCAACGGGCGGTCATGTGCGGCGATCTGATCCACAGCCCCGTGCAATGCGCCCATCCGGACTGGGGCCCCTTTGTCGACCTGGATAAAGCGCAGGCCCACGAAACCCGGCAGCATTTCATGGCCTCCAACGCCGAGAGCGGCCGCCTGGTATTAACGGCCCATTTCCCCTCCCCCTCCATGGGGCATTTCGTGACCGAGGGGGATGCCTTCCGGTTTGATTATCTGGAGGAATGACGCCGATCCCGGCCTCGCGCCGCTTGGCAAAAAGAGGACAACATTATGAAACTGCTGAGCTTTAATACTGCCCAAGGCGATAGCTACGGTATCGTCGCGGGCGATGGCGTGATCGATCTGGGCCGGCGCCTGGGCGGCAAGTATCCCCACCTCCGGGCGCTGCTGGAAGGCGGCGGGCTAGGGGAAGCGGAAGCATTGTCCGGGGCGGAGGCTGATCACGGCCTAGACGGCATCACCTATTTGCAGGTTGTACCGAACGCCCGCCGGATCATCTGCATCGGCCTGAATTATCGCGAACATGCCGCCGAGATGGGCATGGAATTCCCCGAAAACCCGTCGCTGTTTTCCAAGTGGCCCGACGCCCTGGTCGGCCATGGAGAAAATATCGTACGCCCCAAGGCATCCGACCACTTTGATTTCGAGGGTGAATTGGCTTTCATCATAGGCAAGCCGGGCCGTCACATCACGAAGGCCGGGGCCATGCATCATGTGGCTGGCTATACCCCGTTCCTGGATGGCAGCGTCCGGGATTTTCAGGGTCAGTCGGTCATTGCCGGCAAGAATTTCCAGCATTCGGGGGCTTGTGGTCCGTGGCTGACCACGGCGGATGAGATCGCCGATCCCATGTACCTGCAACTGACCACGCGCCTGAATGGCGATGTGGTGCAGGACGAGAGCACGGAACAGCTGTTCTATTCGGTTCCCGACATCATCGCCTATGTCTCGCAATTTACCCCCCTGCACCCCGGCGACGTGATCGCCACGGGAACCCCCAGCGGCGTCGGCGCGGGGCGGAAACCGCCGTTGTGGATGAAACCGGGCGATAAAATCGAGGTTGAGATTTCAGGTCTGGGCAGCCTGGTCAATAATGTGGTCGCGGAAACGCGCTAGCGATCCAGCACCCGGCGCAGCCGTTGGCCCAGGTCGGCCAATCTGAAAGGCTTGCGCATGAATTCGATTTCTGTCTCCGAGCCGACGGCATTGACCTTCGCGCCGTCGGTGTAACCCGACATGAACATCACCTTCTGTTCCGGGTGGGTGCGGCGGGCGGTGGCGGCGATATCGGGGCCCAGCATGCCG
>JAYGEA010000109.1:0-27752 GCA_046582635.1 Alphaproteobacteria bacterium | reverse complement strand
CCGAGCCGCCCACTCTCCGATCCGGCCACCCACGTAATCATCATGAATGGGTGACCGGGTGGGGGAGTGGGCGGCTCGGCGAATTCAAGCAAAATTGATATGCTCTAACTTTTCAAGCTGATGCGCACTTCACTGCCCTGGGCGGCCAAATGGCGCAGCAGGGCGGAGAGGAACAACGAAGCGCCGGCAATCTCCATGCCTTCCTGGAGCACATTTAACATACTGTATGCGAAATCATCCCCGCTGGTATCCCACAAATAGCTGATGATGAATTCCGTGCCGAAGGCGCCGCCGACGAATATTAAGCCGGCAATGACAAAGCAGTTGCGGCTGACGGTGGGCAGATAACGCAAAAAACCAAGATAGCTGAGCAAAAATATCACCACCAATACCGCCGCCGGCAGGGTCCAGGCATAGTAGAAGGCGCCGCTTAGATCGAAGGCCTGGCGAAGGGGCTTGATGGTCATTTCGTGAATGACCGAGGCTTCATCCATCGAGATGTAGAGGAATATCAGCGACAGGATCAGCCAATGACGCCGATAAGCGCCGCGTTCGAGTACACCAATCACCGCCAGGGCTAGGGCGCAGGCCGCCAGCAACAGGGTGGAATACCAGGTGGGAATGTTGGCTTCCTCGGTCAGGGATAGCTGCCGCACCAGCCCCAACAGCCGCTTGTGATCGAGCAGGTAATACGAAACCTCCACGGCCGTGCTCATGGCGGCGAGGAATATCAGGCCGAAAATCAAGAAACGCTCAACCCGGCGGCACGACAATTCGAACGACATGACCATTTTCCCCGAAAGTTTGATTCCCTGCATAAAATTTTAAAAGGAAACACGGCATGACGGGAGTTTGCCGCCATGCTACGGTTTTTACCCGCCTGTATATCATTGCCCGGAAAGACCATGTTCAACCAATATTGGCCATCCCTGAGTGTGGTTCTTGTCTGTCTGGCGGTTATGCCCGCCTGGGCACAAGATAACGATAGCGGTGCGGACCAGTCAGAATTGCGGGAAATTCGCAAGCAACTGCAAACCTTAAATAGCCAGCTACAGCTCCGATTGGATGGCATCAATAAACGCCTGGACCATATGGAACGTTTGCTTGGCGGGCGGGCGGGAACAGTAAAACCCGCCAAGGCCAGGAACGCGATACGGGCAAAAAAAGGCACCAAAAAAGTCGCATCTTTGCGCACCTCACTACGGGTGTGCAATCAGGGCTGTGACTTTTCAGACTTGGACCGCGCCATCAAGGCGCTGAAACCTGGCGGTACCATTACCATGCCGCCCGGCCTTACCGGCACTTGTGGCGTTATCGACAGGCCGCTGAAACTTGTGGGAAAGAAAGACGGCAAGGGCCGGCGGGCCCATCTGGCGGGCGGAATATGCTTGGGCAAGGCGTCCCTGGTGGTGCGCGCGGCCAATGTGACCATTTCCGGGCTTGAAATATCCAACAACCGCGGGCGGGACAAAAACGGCGCCTGTATTCGCATCGATTTACAAACCAGCGATCTGAAAATCGATGATCTGTACTGCCATGACAATGAAAACGGCATTCTGGGGGGCTGAACAAGGGCCGGCTGGTGATCACCAATTCCCTATTTGAAAGAAACGGCGCCAACAGCGGCGAGGCCCATGCGCTGCATATCAATAAAGGCGATGAACTGATCATCAAAAAGAGCAGAATTCTTGCCACCAAGGGCCGGGGCCACAGCCTGAAAACCGGGGCCCGGCGCACAGTTGTGGAGGACAGCGTCCTTGCCGCCCTCGAAGGCCGGAATTCCGGCGCCATCGATGCCTACGGCGGCGGCGAGCTCATCGTCCGCCGTAGTGTTTTGCAGCAAGGCAAGAATTTCGACAGTCACGAAATTATTGCCATTGCGATGGAAAGCAGGCGGATCAAATCCGATCCGTCTGAAACAATTCTCGAAGACAACTGGTTCATTTATGACGATCCGGCACGTTGCTGCCGATGGCTGTTAAACGGACAACGGCCTGGGCCCTTCACGGTGCGGAACAACACAATGGTCGGTCTGACAAATGTTCACATGCCGGAAATTGAGCGAAAAGTTCTGAACGAAAACAGGTTCTTCAAGAACCGCGCGGAGGCGCAACTGCCGCTCTACGACGGCACGTCTGGCTCTCTGCCGGAACCGGGCTTCAAAATACCTTAAGCCGGAGATACCCGGACGGCGCAGAACTTAACTTCCGCAATCTTACCGTCCGGGTCGAGGGCGGCGTTGGTCAGTAGGTTGGCCGCCGCCTCGGCAAAGCAGAATGGTATGAAAACGGTGCCGGGCTGCACGCCGGCATCCGATCGTGCGGTCAGTGAAATTGTGCCCCGCCGGCTTTCCACCCGAATAGTATCGCCCGCCGATAATTGCAGGTTTTCCAGGGCCGAGGGAGCCAGATAGGCCACGGCTTCGGGTTCGAGCTGATCCAGGAGCGGGGCGCGGCGGGTAATTGCGCCAGTATGCCAATGTTCCAACAACCGGCCCGTCAGCAGGACCAGGGGGTATTCGCGATCGGGCAGTTCATCGGGATCGGTGATGTCGCACGGCACGAACAGGCCGCGGCCGTTCTCGGTCGGGAAACCGTCGCCGAACATCACCGCCTGGCCCGGATCGTCCGGGCCACTGCAGGGATAAGTGATGGCATCCTCGGCCGCCAGGCGCTGCCAACTCATGCCTTGGATGGAATCCATTGCCAGACGCATTTCCTCGAACACCGGTTCTGGACCGTCGTAGTGCCATTCCAGCCCCATGCCGGCGGCTATTTCGCCGATAATCCATAAATCCGGCCGGGCCTCGCCGGGCGGCGCCACTGCCCTGCGGCCCATTTGCACCTGGCGGTTGGAATTGGTGACCGTGCCGTCCTTTTCCGGCCAGGCGGTGGCGGGCAGGACCACGTCGGCGTAGCAGGCGGTTTCGGTCAGAAAAATATCCTGCACCACCAAATGGCGCAGTTTCGCCAAGGCGCCCCGGGCATGGCCCAGGTTGGGATCCGACATAGCGGGGTTTTCGCCCATGATGTAGAGGCCCTGGATGGCGCCGTCATGGATGGCGTCGGTAATCTCCACCACGGTCAGGCCGGGTTCTGGATCCAGTTCCGTTTGCCACAATGCTTCGAACCGGGCCCTGGCGGCCGGGTCTGTAACCGGTTGATAATCGGGATAAACCATGGGGATCAGCCCGGCATCGGAAGCGCCCTGGACATTGTTCTGGCCGCGCAAGGGATGCAGCCCCGTGCCGGCCCGACCCACATTTCCCGTCGCCAGACAGAGGGAAATCAGACAGCGTGCATTGTCGGTGCCATGGACATGCTGCGAAATCCCCATGCCCCAAAAAATCATGGCCTTGTCCGCGCCCGCGAAGGCCCGCGCGGCAGCGCGGATATCATCCGCCGCCACCCCGGTCACCGCCGCCATTGCCTCCGGCGGGAAGGCTTTGACGTGCTCCGCCAGGGCGGTGAAATTATCCGTATGGGCGGCGATATAGTCGTGATCCACCAGGTCCTCGGAAATGATCACGTGCAATATGGCGTTCAACAATGCGACATCCGAGGCCGGCTTTAGCTGCAGCATCCAAGTGGCGTATTGGTCCAGGACGGAGCCGTTTGGATCGATCACGATCAGCTTTGTTCCCGCCCGCGCGGCTTGTTTGAAGTAGGTCGCGGCAACGGGGTGGTTGACGGGCGGGTTGCAGCCGATGATCAAAATTACATCCGCCTTGACGGCATCGGTAAAGGGCGCCGTCACCGCGCCGGAGCCGATGGTCTGCATCAGGGCGGCGACGGAGGAGGCATGGCAAAGCCGGGTGCAATGATCCACGTTGTTGCCGCCAAATCCCGTGCGCACCAGTTTTTGAAATAGATAAGCCTCTTCATTCGAGCCCTTGGCCGAGCCGAAACCGGCCAAGGCACGGCCGCCATGTTCATCGCGGATCGATTTCAGGCCCTGGACTGCAACGGCAAGGGCTTCTTCCCAGCTGGCTTCGCGGAAATGGCTCAGTGGATTGGCCGGATCGATGGCGACATCATCCTTGGCGATCCCCGTTCGCCTGATCAGCGGTTTGGTCAGGCGTTCGGGGCTATGCACATAATCGAAACCGAAACGGCCCTTGACGCAGAGGCGGCCTTGATTGGCGGGGCCGTCGCGCCCCTCGACCGCGACAATTTTTTCGTCCCGAACGTGAAAGTCCAATTGGCAGCCGACCCCGCAATAGGGACAGACCGAGGCGACCTTTCGATCCACCTGCACCTGGCCGGCGGCTGGCAGCAGGGCGCCGGTGGGACAGACCCGCACGCATTCACCGCAGCCGACGCAGCGGCTGTCGCCCATGGGGTCGTCAAAGTCGAATGCGATGTGGCTGTCCGCCCCCCGCCCGGCCATGGCGATGACATCATTGACCTGAACCTCGCGGCAGGCCCTGACGCATAGATTACACTGAATGCAGGCATCCAGATTGACCTGCATGGCGGGATGCGAGGGATCGGGCCGGGGGGCCGCCGCCCGGGCCGGGAACCGGGACGTGGTCACCTCCATCGCCTCGGCCCATTGCCAGAACTGCGCTTCGGGGTCGTGGGTTGTCGCCCGTGACGGCTGATCGGCCAACAGTAATTCCATCACCATGGCGCGGGCCTGGACCGCGCGGTCGGTGGTTGTATTAACCGACATCCCGGCTTCGGGCAGGCGCCGGCAAGATGGGGCCAGGGTGCGCTCGCCATCAATTTCCACCATGCAGGCGCGGCAATTGCCGTCCGAGCGATAGCCCGGTTCGGTGGTATGACACAAATGGGGCAGGGTCTCGCCCAAGCGATCAGCGACCTGCCAAATGGTTTCGCCCGGCGCGGCGTCCACCTCCCGTCCGTTCAAATCGAAAGATACCGGTATGTTCACGGGCCTGTTCATGTGATCGCTCCGGGAAAATAACGCAACGCACAGCGTATTGGATTGGCGGCGGCATGACCCAAGCCGCAGATGGAAGCATCGGCCATGACCTGGGCCAGATCCGCCAATGCGGCGCCCTCTGCCCTGTCGTCTCCCGCGCCCAACATGGCAACGGCTTTTTCCGTACCGACACGGCAGGGTGTGCACTGGCCGCAACTCTCGTGAGCGAAAAAGCGCATGAGGTTTCGCACCACATCGCCGATATCGTCGTGCTGGGATAGCACAATCAGGGCGGCGGAACCGACCAGGGCGCCATGCGCCTCGAGGCTGCCGAAATCCATTGCGATATCCGCCATTGAGGCGGGCAGTATGCCGCCCGAGGCGCCGCCCGGCAGATAGGCGGTAAATTCATGTCCATCCAGCATGCCGCCGCAATGGTCATCGATCAGGGCGCGGGCGGTAATTCCCGCCGGGACCCGCTTCACGCCTGGTGAACGTACCCGGCCCGAAACGGAAAAGCTGCGCATGTTCGGCCAATCCCCGCCCTGGTTAATGGCATCGCGGGCCCAATACAGGGTTTCGATATTGTTGATCAGGGTCGGGCGGCCGAACAGGCCGGCCTGGGAGGGGAAGGGCGGACGTTGGCGGGGCAGTCCCCGTTTGCCTTCGATGCTTTCCAGCATGGCCGATTCTTCGCCGCAAATGTAAGCCCCCGCGCCGCGGCGCACATGCACGGGAAGAGGGCAAAGCCCGGCCTTTTCGACGGCGGCCAATTGGTCCGTCAACATGGCGCGGAGATGAGGATATTCGTCGCGGAGGTAAAGATAGACCGCCTCCGCCTCCACCGCCCATGCCGCCAGCAGCATGCCCTCGATAAAGCGATGGGGATCGGTTTCCAGGTAATGGCGGTCCTTGAAAGTCCCCGGTTCGCTTTCATCGCCGTTCACGGCCAGATATCGCGGGCCCGGTTCCCCCGCCACCAAACCCCATTTCCTTCCCGTGGGGAAACCCGCTCCGCCCAGGCCCCGCAAACCGCTTTGCTCCAGTTGCGCCATGATTGCCGAACGCTCTCGCTCGCCGGATTGGCAGGCCCGTAGTAATTCATAGCCGCCGTTCTTGCGGTACGCCGCCAAACCGATGCCGGCGGGCGGGACGGCGTTTCCCGTGGTCGATGATGCAAGTCCCCGCAGGGCGGCAAGATCGGCTTGTTCCAGATAAACATCATCCCTGGCAGCTACCGGTGCATGGTCGCATCGGCCCATGCAGGCCACCCGGACAATGCGGCAATCGCCGCCCTGTTCTTGTTGGATGGTGTCCGCCAATGCCTCTCCGCCCGCCATCTGGCAGGGCAGACCGTCGCAAATCTGTACTGTTGGCGGCGGTGGCGGGGCGTCATCCGCGACGACCTCAAAGCGGTGATAGAAGGTGGCAACTTCGTAAACCTCCGCCAGGGAGATGCGAACGCATTGGGCCAGCGCCGCCAGATGCCGATGTCGAAGGCAGCCCGCTGCATCCTGGATCTGATGCAGATATTCCACCAACAGGTCCGCCCGGGACGCCGAAGGGCCGATGATCTCCCGAATTTTGGCCAACGAGACCAAATCAACCTGGCGCCCGCGCGGCCGTATCCGTCCGCGTTCGCGGCCCTTGCCAGGGGCGCGCCCCAATTGATGGCGTGCGTGGTTATCTTGTATTTCAGACGACATGGCGCCCACATATCCCAATCAGAAAACATTGTCATTCGCATAACCGAACCACGTCGTCATGGACCGCGACGGCGGATTTAGTTAGGTTCATGCCTGTTATCATATCGTAACCGCCGCCCAGCGTCTCCAGTGCCATTATCTCCAACAAGATTGGTAAGAGAAAATGGTTTGCCGATCAGCCAAGACACGGATCATATAATAAAATGCCAGATCTCATGCTTCTTTCGCTGCTTTGTTCCAAACTTTGCCACGACCTTGTCGGTCCCATCAGCGCGATTGGCAATGGTGTTGAAATACTCGAAGACGAAGACGATCCGGAAATGCGGAAACAGGCTATCGAATTGTTGGCCCATAGCGCCGAATTGGCGGCAATCCGGCTGAAGTTCATGCGATTGGCATTTGGCGCCGCGGGCGGCGAGGGGGTGGCGATTAGTTTGGCCGAGGCGCGGCGGACCGCGGCGGATTTTTTGGCCGGCGGTCGGGGCGAGTTGGATTGGCCGGCCATGGACGACGATGGCATTTTGGGACCGGACAAATCCGGCATCAAAAATTTGTTGAATCTTATTTTGATCGCGAACGATGCGATACCACGCGGCGGCTTCGTTCGAATTAAACTGGCCCGGGACAATACCGCGGCCGGGGCCGTCATTCGGGCTGATATCCAGGCCGAAGGGCCCGGGGCGCGCCTTGGCGATGGGGTCGAGGCAGCCTTCAATATCAACCAGGATACCGCGACCTTGAACCCTAAATCCGCGCCCGCGTGCTTGGCGGCTTTTCTCGCAAGTTCCTATCACCGCGAAATATCGGTCCTGCCTGGGATTGAGTCTGTTGCGTTTTCCGTGGAAATGCTTCCCACACAGTAGATAAATACGGCTGCACCCGTTAATACTTCATCAGTCTTTAACTTATTTCCGCCATCTTTCGTTGTACGGCCGTCCAGGGGGAGGAAAAGCCCGTTGTCGGTCTTGATGCAACAATTGAAAAGGTGGCCGCAATGGACGAGCTACTCAGTGAATTTTTGACGGAAACTTCGGAGAGCCTTGCGACGCTGGATCTCGAACTTGTAAAGTTGGAACAAGATCCGAACGCTCCAGATCTGATCGATAATATTTTTCGCCTGGTACATACCATAAAAGGGACCTGCGGTTTCCTTGGTTTGCCGCGCCTGGAAGCGGTGGCGCATTCGGCTGAAAATGTGCTTGGTAAAGTCCGGGACGGCGATCTTGTTGTGACCTCTGATACGGTCTCGCTC
The DNA here is from genome assembly GCA_046582635.1 of Alphaproteobacteria bacterium. GTDB lineage: Bacteria > Pseudomonadota > Alphaproteobacteria. Next base: position 19,907 of record JAYGEA010000109.1, on the reverse strand, counting down.
ATCCTCGAATCACTGGATCGGATCAAGGATCTGCTGGCGACCCTGGAAGCGACCGAGGCCGAACCCGCGGGCGACGATGCCGGATTGATCAATCTTTTGGACTCCATGGCTTTGGGCGAGGATGTCTCCGGACAGATCCGGCCGCCCGTGGAAGCCGAGCCAATCCAGCCCGAGCGCGCCCTGAAGGAAGGTGAAGCTTCCGAGGACGAGTTGGAGCGGGCTTTCCGTGAAACGGAGGCAGAACCGGTGAAGGCCGAGGCCAAACCCGCTGCCGTGGCTGCCAAGCCGAAGGAAGAGGCCGAGGCGCGTCCGGAAAAATCCGGCGAACTATCCGTTGCCTCTCAAAGCATCCGGGTCAGTGTCGATTTGCTGGAAGACCTGATGACCATGGTTTCCGAACTGGTGTTGACCCGTAATCAGCTGATGCAGATGATTCGCAGTCACGCCGACAGTGAGTTCAAGGTGCCCCTGCAACGGTTGAGCCATGTTACAACGGAGTTGCAGGAAGGCGTGATGAAGACACGCATGCAGCCCATTGGCAATGCCTGGGCGAAACTGCCTCGCATCGTCCGCGATCTGAGCCAGGAACTGGGCAAGAAAATCGATCTGCAGATGCTGGGGTCCGACACCGAACTGGACCGCCAGGTGCTGGAGCTGATCAAGGATCCGCTCACCCACATGGTGCGTAATTCCGCCGATCATGGCTTGGAAACACCCGACGAGCGGATTGCCGCCGGCAAGGTGGAGACCGGCAAGGTCATCCTGAACGCCTACCATGAAGGCGGCCATATCATCATCCAGATCAAGGATGACGGCCGCGGCATCAATATCGAAAAACTAAAAGCCAAGATGCTATCCAGTGGCAGCGCCACGGAAGCCGAGCTTGAGGAAATGACCGAGCAACAGATCCAAATGCAGATCTTTGCCACCGGCTTCTCAACAGCTGAGCAAGTCACGGCAGTCTCTGGCCGTGGCGTCGGCATGGATGTTGTCCGTACCAATATTGAAAAAATCGGCGGTACGGTGGAACTCGAATCCGTATGGGGCAAGGGCAGCACCTTCACGATCAAGATCCCGTTGACCCTGGCGATTGTTTCCGCCCTGATCGTGGAAAGCTGTGAATATCGTTTCGCCATTCCGCAATTGAGCGTGGTGGAACTGGTTCGGGCCTCGAAAGACTCCGAGCATCGTATCGAGATGATCAAGGACACGCCGGTGTTGCGTCTGCGCAACCGCCTGCTGCCGCTGGTCTACCTTGGTGATTGCCTGAAATTGGCCAATGCGGACGAGCATGTCCTGACCGAGGGCGCGGAAGTCTTTGTCGTGGTCTCGCAGGTCGGTTCCTACACCTTCGGCATCGTGGTTGATCGTGTGTTCGATACCGAGGAAATCGTGGTCAAGCCGGTGACGCCGTTGTTGCGGGATATTGCTATGTTCTCGGGCAATACCATTCTGGGCGACGGCAGTGTCATTATGATCCTAGATCCCAACGGTATTGCCGCTTCGACATCCGATACCAAGGTTGGCGAACGGTCTGACAGTGATCAAGAACAAGCCCATGCCTTGGCCACGGTCGATACCACGACCATGCTGGTTTTCCGGGCCGGGAACGACGAACCAAAAACCGTTCCCTTGTCCCTGGTTGCCCGTCTGGAAGAGATCGATGTGGACACCGTCGAATACAGCAATGGTCAAAGCCTGGTGCAATACCGGGGCAAACTGATGCCATTGGTGAAAATGGACGAAAACTGCGAGCTGCGTGAAAGCGGCCGTCAGCCCATCCTGGTGTTCGCCGACGGCGATCATTCCATGGGCTTAGTGGTTGACGAAATCGTGGACATCGTGGAATCCCGTCTCGATATCGAACTGTCGGCCACCCTCGGTGTTTGCCGAGCTGCCCCGCCTGTTGGAGCGCGCCGGGCCTGGCACCGGGCAGGGCGGCATCACCGGCCTGTTCACGGTGTTGGTGGAGGGCGATGACCACAACGAACCCATTGCCGACGCGGTGCGCGGCATTCTCGACGGCCATATCGTGCTGGACCGGGAAATTGCCGAGCGCGGCCGCTTCCCCGCCATCGATATCCTGCGCAGCCTGTCGCGGACCATGCCGGGCTGCAACAGCGAGGATAAGAACGTCCTGGTACGAAATGCCCGCCGCCTCATGTCGGCCTATTCAAACATGGAAGAATTAATCCGCCTGGGCGCCTACCGGGCCGGCTCGGACGCGGAAGTGGACGAGGCCATCCGTTACCATGACGCATTGGAAGAGTTTTTGAGCCAGAACCAGGACGAAGGTGTGTCCTTGACCGAGGGCTACAGCCAGCTGGCCGGCATATTGTTGGCGGGGCGGGAGTAGCGTAGATGAATGTCCGTGGCTTTGCCGCTCTGGCAAAAATGCATCGCTTCCGGATGGACGAGCACCGGCGCAAGGCGGCGGAGATAGAGCAGATGCGGCTGCAGTTCATTGAAAAGGACGCCGCGCTGGAGCAGCAATTGCAACACGAGAAGACGGTGCTGAACCCCAGCGACATGGCCCTGACCGACTTTGCGGCCTACATGAAGGGGGTTGAGTTGCGCCGTGAGGAACTGGCCAAGTCCATTGCCGAAACAACCCGCCATCTGGCTCGTATCAACGCGGCCATGGCAATAGAATATCGCGAAGCCAAGAAGTTTGAACTGGCCATGGAGCGCGAGTAAAAGCGCCGCCGCAAGCACGCCGTGAAGCTGGAGCAGGCGGATTTGGACGAGATTGGCCTGAACTACCGGGACCGGGCGGTCTTTTAACGATAGCAGTTAGGGCGCCATTGCCCATCATTGCCCACCCTCGCGCTGCATCTCGCACCATCGCGATGTGGCAATACCTGCGGTTCCAAACGGAACAAAGCGACGCCGGCCGGCGCGATTATCCCAGCTTTCCCGAGCCCGATTGGTATACGGGTGCCTACTCTTTGTTATTGTAGGCCTGGATCTTCTGTGAACAAACCACCCTGCCGCCATATACAAGGAGAAGCAAAAATGAAACTGGCCGTCGAATTTCCCAGCGTGTCCTACCGCGAAGGCCCGGCGATGGTGGCGCGCCTGGCCAAGGGTATCGAAGACATCGGCTATGACCAGTTGGATATATTCGATCATGTGGTGATGGGCTTTGACGATGTGGCGGGCCGCGGCAAATCACCCTATTCCGCCCGCATGCCGATCCTGGAAGCCTTGATGACCTTGTCCTACGCCGCGGCCGTCACCGAACGCATCGGCCTGGGCACCGAGGTCCTGGTGCTGCCGCAGCGTCAGCCCGTCCTGGTGGCGAAGCAGTTTAGTACCCTCGATACCCTTTCGGGCGGGCGGGCCCGCCTAGGCATCGGTGTCGGCTGGCAGGCCGCGGAATATGAAGCGCTGGGCGAGAGGTTCGATGATCGCGGCAGGCGCATGGACGAGGCGATCGAGCTGATCAGGGCCTGTTGGCGGGATGAACGGATCGACTTTGACGGCGCGGCTTATCAGGCGAGGGCCATGGGCATGGAACCAAAACCGCCCCAAGGCGCCGACCTGCCCATCTGGATCGGCGGCAACTCGCCACCGGCGTTTCGCCGGGTCGGGAGATATGGCAACGGTTGGCTGGCCGGATCGTTTACCGAGCCGGAGGTGGCCAAACGCGCCATGGATGCGATCCGCGAGGCAGCCGTCGCCGCCGGCCGCGATCCCGAAGCCATCGGCTGGCAGGGCATGATCGCGCCGCCGCCCCGGCCCGGAGATGAGAAGGCAAAGAGCTTCTACAGCGAACCCGATCAGGTGGCGGCCCGCGCCGTTGAAATGAAAGCCATGGGATTTCAGGCCGTGGCCATGAACGCCACGGCAATATTTCAGTCCGGGGCCCGCAGCGTCACGCAAATTCTCGACGTGCTGCAGTCTCTCCACGACCGCCTCCGCGCGGAGGTGGGATAATACCAAAGTACGTCAAAACACCTTCGATCATGCGAAAAGTGAATTCGTCCTGCGGTTCCGAGCTGGTCATGATGTCCCGTTGTCATAGACTGTACTGGGTTTGTAGCTTTTGTAGACTGCCATAACTCGAATATCGAAAGACCCTTGATGGCTATTTCGCGCCGAGGACCTTCCAGGTTTTGCCGCCATCCCGGCTGGTAATAATCTCCTGGCTACGGGTTTGCTGGTTGCTTGTGATGGCATAAAGCAGCTTGGCGTTTGCCGGATCGACGGCCAGGTGAAGCATGTAGGCTTGACCAAAATTGTTGTTCAGAACGCGCCAATTCAATCCTGGCTCGGACGTTCTGATGAAACCGGTGCCGATCTGATAGGCGTATACAGAGGCATCGGCGCCGACGTGGATCATGGTCGCGGTTCGTTGCACAATATGCGCCGGTTTCCAGGAGCGGCCACCGTCCTTGGATTTTACCAATCCGCGCCGGGTTGCGGCATAGAAAGTGTCCGTATCCTTGGCGGATGCGGCTAGATCGATCAGACCTTGCGGTCCCGGAGCGATCATTTTCCAGGACCGTCCGCCGTCCCGGCTCATCTGAAAGCCACGGGACATGCCGACAATGATGTTCGGATCGGCCTTGCTGATATCCATTTGATGAAAATCCACCGGTCCGTCGACACCATTGGCCAGCTTCTCCCAGGTCTTTCCCTTGTCTCGGGATACTATGAAACCCATGTTGCCGCCGCCCACCGGATGCCCGCTGCCATAGAGGAGGTTCGGGTCGCTCGGGTGCCGCGTGAAGCCCATATAGTCGTTCCGGTTCGCCGAAATTCGGTCCGCGCCGCCATCAAGGGCAACAGCGTAGAGGCCGTGGTGCGTGCCCAGATAGAGGCGCGATGGATCATCGGCGGCAACTGCGATGCCGTGAAAATGGGTGCTCCTGGACAGGGTGGCAACGGATGCCTCCGCCGCAAGAAGGGGCGGCATGCCGCTGATCAAGATTGTCGGAAGAGCAAGGGCAATTAAAAACAATCTTCGTAGGACTATCGGTATCATTTGAGGCTCACATTTGGTTTGCCGCCAGGACACGCGGTTGGGCGTTGCCGCCGTGGACGTCATTGGTCAGGGCGTTAATGAACAATACAAGGTTTATGGGCTGAAACTTCAGGCCGTAAAAATTCGCCCGCCAGCGTCCTTCCAGATCGATTACATGGGTGACGACACCGTGTACTTGATAGCCCCCGCCCTGTTTGGTGAATTTGTGGCCAAATTGCCGGACCAGCTCCCGGGTAAGGTTCAATCGCTTGGGGCCACTCGTGAGAAAGGTCCAGTTCACGGAATCCAGGCCATGGTTCCCGCCATAGGCTCGCATCACCGCCGGGGTATCGTTCCGCGGGTCCGTGGTCACCGTGATGAACCGTACCCGGTCACGCATGGGCGTTTGATTGACCATTCCCTGAACCTCGGCGATGCGTTCGGCATGCAGGGGGCAGACATCGGGACAATTGGTATAGACAAAATTCAGCACGACGACCTTGCCGCGCAAATCAGACGACGAAACGGTGCGGCCGGCGGCATCCCGCAGGGCGAAGTCCGGCGCCTCTTTGTTGAACGCTTGGAAGTATTTTTCCCGTTTGTGGAGTTGCTCTTCCAAGCTCTTCAGCGAATGGGCCGGGGCAGGCGCCGCGCTGGCCAATGCCAGCACGGCGCCCAGGCCAAGGGCGATAAAGTTTTTCATGGCAATAAGGTGTCAGCCTGGCTTTTTGTTGCTGGGTGCGGTTTTGCCATCATCTCCTGCATCTGGCCCATCATAGAGCCCGGCGATTGACGTGAGCCGTCGGCATACACAACGGTTGCCGATGCAATTCCGGCGGCCAGGATTGCCGTGCCCGCAATAAACATGGCGAGGAGACAGAGCGTGACTATACGTGTGGTGAACCTCATCAATGACTACATAATCATCACTCTGGCGACATTCCAGGTGCAAATTGTCGCGGCTATGGACTGCCCTCAGGCATCGGCGCGCACGCTGTCGTAGACGCCGTTGACATAACTTTGGGAACAGGACAGGCTTTCTCCAAAATATCTATAATGAATATTGCGGAGGAAGCGATGAAGTTCACTTGGTTCAATCTGATGCCCTGGCCGCATCTGTCGGAAGACTTTCGCGAGACCAACCGTTCCGTCTGGGTCGATATCCCCTCCCGTCTGTATGACCCCAAAAAGGGCCACCACGTCTACAACACCTATCTGGACCAGTTGGAATATGCCGAGAGCCTCGGCTTTGACGGCATCGGCGTCAACGAGCACCACGCCAACGCCTATGGTTTGATGCCCTCGCCCAACCTGATGGCGGCCGCATTGGCGCGGCGCACCTCGAAGGCGGCGCTGGTGGTATTGGGTAATTCCATCGCGCTCTACAATCCGCCGATCCGGGTGGCGGAGGAATTCGCCATGCTGGACGTGATCTCCGGCGGCCGTCTGGTGGCGGGCTTTCCCGTCGGCACCTCCATGGATACCAATTACGTCTATGGCCAGATCCCGGCCCTGACCCGGGAGAAATATGCCGAGGCGCATGAATTAATCATTCGGGCCTGGGCGGAGGACGAGCCCTTCAGCTTCAACGGCCGCTACACGCAACTGCGCTATGCCAATTGCTGGCCCAAGCCCATTCAGACGCCGCGCCCGCCGGTGTTCATACCGGGGGGTGGTTCCATCGAGACATACGATTTTTGTATCGAGCACGATTACGCCTACAGTTATTTGAGCTTCACCGGATACAAGCGGGCGCAGTTGCTGATGGACGGGTTTTGGGACCGGGTGGACGAAATGGGCGCCGACCGCTCCCCCTACCGGGCCGGTTTCGCGCAAACCATCTGCGTCGCCGAGACCGATGCGGAGGCCAAGGAGCTGTACGCCGAGCACGTGAATTACTTCTTCAACAGATGCCTGCACGTTTATCCCGGCTATGGTGACGCGCCCGGCTACCGCACCATCAAGACCATCAAGAAGGGCGCCTTGTCCCAATACACCCGCTCCTCCCTGGGCTCCCTGGGCAAGCTGACCTGGGAGGAACTGGTGGCCGACGGCCACATCATCGCCGGCAGCCCCGAAACGGTGACCGCAAAAATGAAGGAGTTGATCACCGGCCTCAAGGTCGGCAACATTTTCTGTTTGCTGCACATCGGCAATATGACCAACGAAAAGACCATGCTGTCCTCCCGCCTGTTCGCCGAGGAAGTCATGCCGCACCTGCGGGATATGTGGCCCGAATGGGGAAACCACGACGACCGCTTTTGGATCCACCCCTTGGAAGATCGTCTGGAACCCACGGTTCCCATTGCGACATTGCGGGGAGCGGGGTCTTGAGTGTGGAGATTACGACCAGCATGGTCGATATCGGCCATGGCCGAGCCCCGGTGGAGGTCTGGCGGGCCGGGCAGGGAAGGCCCCTGGTTTTCCTCCATGGCGCCGGCGGCTTGATGCCCGACGACCGCTTTTTCCAGGCTTTGGCCGGGCAATTCCAGGTGCATGCGCCCCTGCTGCCCGGTTATGGCGGCAGCGAGGGGGAGGACGAGCTGAAGGACATGCTGGACACCACCCTGCATACCGGCGATGTCATCGATGCCTTGGGCCTGACTGGCGCGGCGCTGGTGGGCCATTCCATGGGCGGCATGATCGCGGCGGAATTGGCGGCCCTGGCGCCCAACGATGTCTCGTGCCTGGCCTTGATCGCCCCGGCGGGGCTGTGGCTGGATGAACACCCCATAGAGGATCTGTTCGCCAAACTGCCGTTCGAATTGCCCGAACTGCTGTTCCATGACGTGGCCCTGGGCGAAAGTCTGCTGACGGCGGGCCTGGACCTGGAAGATCCGGCCTTTCTCTCGGAATTCCTGATCGGCAACGCCCGCCGCCTCGGCATGGCGGGGAAGTTGCTGTTCCCGATCCCCGACCGCGGCCTGTCCCGCCGCCTGCACCGCATCAAGGCCCGGACCCTGATCCTGTGGGGGGCGAACGACCGGATGATCAAACCGGTCTACGGCGATGCCTTCGCCGCCGCCATCCCGAACAGCGAATTGCAGATCGTGGCGGATGCCGGGCATCTGGTAACTGTGGAAAAACCAGGCAAGGTGGTCGATGCCATCGCCAACCTGGTGAACGCAGGATAAGACAAGTAATAGGAGTTAAAATTTATGCCGTTGGCCGAACATGCCGCCCGCAACCCAGACAAAATTGCCTCGATCATGGCCGGCTCCGGAGCCTCCCTCACCTATAGCGAGTTGAACGAGCGAAGCATCCGCCTGGCGCATTATTTGCGCGCATCGGGCCTGGCTCCGGGCGATGTTGTCGCCCTGCATATGGAAAACAATATCCGCTATCACGAAGTCTTCTGGGCGGCGGTGCGGTCGGGTATGTATCTGTGTGCCGTGAACAAGTTCCTCACCGCCGAAGAGGTCGCCTATATCGTCAATGATTCCGGCGCCAAGGCGCTGGTAACCTCCGCCGCACTGGCGGCCGTCGCCGAAGAAGTTCTGCCGCTGCTTGACGGCTGCCCGCATCGATTGGCGATCGACGGCGCGGTGGCGGGTTGCCTACGCTACGAGGATATCATCGCCGCGCAATCCGACGAACCCTTGGGAGAGGAGCCGCGTGGCGATTTCATGAATTATTCTTCCGGCACGACCGGACGCCCCAAAGGCATCAAACGCCCCTCGAGCGGCGGAAGTTTCGCCGAGCCGTCCGTGCTCGACGGTCTTGTCGCGCCGCTTTACGGAATTAACACGGACACCATTTATCTTTGTCCCGCGCCACTCTATCACTCCGCGCCGCTTGGCTTCACAGCCTCCGTTCACAGCCTGGGCGGCACCAATGTGATCATGGAAAAATTCGACGCCGTCGAAGCCCTGGGCCTGATCGAAAAATTCAAGGTGAGCCATAGCCAATGGGTGCCGACCATGTTTATCCGCATGCTGAAGTTGGAGGCAGCGGACCGGTCGGGCCATGATTTAACATCGCACCGGGTGGCCATCCATGCCGCGGCACCCTGTCCACTTGATGTGAAACAGCAGATGATTGAATGGTGGGGACCCATTATTCACGAATATTATGCCGGGACGGAACTGAACGGTTTTACCGCCTGCAACAGCGAACAATGGCTGGCCCATCCGGGAACCGTGGGCAGCCCCTTGTTGGGCATCCTGCATATTTGCGATGAGAGCGGGGCAGAATTGCCGGTTGGCGGGACCGGCGTCATCTATTTCGAGCGGGACGAGATGCCGTTCCAGTATCACGATGACCCGGAGAAGACCGAGGCCGCGAAACATCCCCAGCACCCGCTCTGGACCAAGCTGGGCGATGTGGGATATCTCGACGAAGACGGCTATTTGTATCTGACCGACCGGGAAAGCTTCATGATCATATCCGGTGGCGTCAACATCTATCCCCAAGAGATCGAAGATTGCATCGTCATGCACGACAAAGTCGCCGATGTCGCCGTCTTCGGTGTGCCGAACCCGGATTTTGGTGAAGAGGTCAAGGCGGTGGTGCAGGCCGCGCCGGGCATTGAACCCTCGGATGAATTAGGGGCCGAGATCCTGGCCTATGCGGCGGATAAACTGGCTCATTACAAAGTCCCGCGTTCCGTTGATTTTGCAGCCGAACTGCCGCGCCTTGAAACCGGGAAACTCTACAAACGCCTGTTAAAGGACCGCTATTGGGGCAACAAAAACAGCCGCATTGTCTGAACCTGGCGCCGTCAGGCGTCTTCACCGGCGGATAGTTCGACTGGCTGGCCGTGGGGCGTGTTCAAATAGGCGCGTTCCCATTGGTCGCGCCGGGCGTTGACTTCATCTCTGTTCGCCGTGCCGGACTGCGCGAGCAAATGTTCAAGTGCGGCGACAACGGCGCAATAATAAGTTTCCGTGCTGTCGGGCGCGCCCGTAAGGGCGGCCGTGCGCAATGTCGCACCCAAGGTTTCACCCCATTCAGCGGCGCTGAATTTTCCGGTTGCGACCAATGTGTCCGCCATGGCCAGGGCCTGGGCCTGCCAGGGTTCGTCAAAGACGGGGTCGCCGTCCTTGCGCTTCAATGGACCCAGCGGATCGTCAGGGCGTTTCAAGGTAACTCTCCCACAAATCCACATAGACCTTGTCCCGGCTGCCTTCTGCTTCCGGCCAAAGTTCGGCTGCCTCGAACGCGACGCTGTAAAGATGTTCATTCCGGATTTCGCCGCGGGCCCCGGCGTCCGCCAAGGGAGGACGGCCCGCATGAGCGGCAACGACGCCATGGCGGCCACGGGTGTAGCCGGGGCGGCGGGTGTGGCTGTCGGGCAGGTTATGCTTGACTTGGACCCTGGCGCCAACCGCAAACGCCGGGCCGTTGTCCAAATTGGACGTGGTGGAAATTTCCTTTGGCAGTGCCGCCGGCTCAAAGGTGGAGCGGCCGTCGAGATATTCCTGGACGCTGGCAAAGCCGTCCTCGATGGTGATGGCCATGGCCGTTTGCGTCCAAAGATCGAAATAGTTGCGGCTCAGATAGTCCAGCGGCCCGATCCGTTCCTTGACATGGCGGCACCAATCAAGGCTCCAAACCGGATATCCGCGGCGCAGGAAAACCAGGAACAAGGCCCAGGCGCGGGGCTCCCAATCGCCATGAAACGGCGCGCCATCGGCGTCCCGCCGCCACGGTATGGGGCCGAAACCCTCGCGTCCGCCCAGATCATGCACGCCATCCATGTCAGGCTCCCTCCACCCTCAGGTCGCCCGCCATCAGGTCCCGTTGGGTGCCGATCATGGCGTTGCGGGTAACCAGGGCGGCCAGCTTCTCCGCGCCCCAGTCATCGGTTCCGGCGGGGCGTTCGGGCAGCACCAGAAAGCGCCGCTCGGACGTGGAATCCCAGACCCGAACTTCGATATCGTCATTAATGTCGACCCCGAACTCCGCCAAAACGCCGCGCGGGTCGCGCACCGCCCTGGCCCGGTATTCGTTCGATTTGTACCAGGCCGGAGACATGCCCAGCAGGTGCAGGGGGTAGCAGGAGCATAAAGTGCAGACCACCAGGTTTTGCACGGCGGCGGTATTCTCGATAACCTTCAGAACGGCATCCGGCCGGCTGGGAAAACCCATTTCATCAAAGGCCTTGGTCCCATTGCTGAGCAGCCGCGCCTTGAATTCAGGGTCGAGCCAGGCCCGGGCCACCACCCTGGCGCCATTGATGGGTCCGATCTTGTCCGTATAGGCGTCGACCCAGTCGTCGATTTCCGCGCTGGTGAACAACTTCTTTTCCACCAATACGCTTTCCAGTGCCTTGACCCGCAAGGCCGGCTCGGACGGCAGGTGGCTGTGCAGTTCGCGATGGATCGCGCTGATCTTGTCCCCGTCATAGCTTGTCATTACGCCCTCCCGGTTCGGTCAACGGTAACAAAGGCGGGGTCTGATGACAAATGTAGGCGCGGCTATTGCGGGAAAATTTCCAGGTGTGTCAGGATGGGATGGGGAAATATGTGCGCCGCGATGGGGAACCGTCCCGCCGTGTGGGCCCTAAATGACATGCTCACGGGATGATCCGGGGTGGCAATGACATGGATGTTTCAGCCGTGAAGATGCAGTTCCAGGGCCTCGTCGGTGGTCCAATTGATTAGGACCTCATCGCCTTCGGAAATGCGAATGGTCTGCCGTTCCGTCATGACCTGGCGGCGTTGAATTTTCAAATTGATAACATGGCGTTTTCGCGTGGCCGCCAAGCCCATGTCGGCCGTTAGCGCCGGGCTGGCGGCGGCCAGGCATAGGAAATGCCGTCGGCTGTAGGTGGTCTTCATGTCTCTCAGGGTCGCAGCATGGCGTTAACAAAAGCAGAATTTTTTTATGGCGTTATGGTCCGAATGGGCATAAATTGCCTGAAATTTAAGCACAAAATCATAGCGTTTATCCAATGCCTAAAACATGAGCATTCAATTTGGCGCCACCGTCCTGGACCAACCGGTCATCCTGGCACCCATGTCGGGGATAACGGATCAGCCATTCCGGCGGCTGGTACGCGGTTTCGGCGTGGATGTGGTGGTCAGCGAGATGATCGCCTCGGCCAGCCAGGTCAAGGGCAGCCGAATTTCAAGCGAACGGGCCCGCTGGGCGGCGGACGAGGGCTTGCGCGTGGTACAACTGGCCGGCTGCCAGACTGAACCCATGGCCCGGGCCGCGGCTATGAACCAGGATCAGGGCGCCGATGTGATTGATATCAACATGGGCTGCCCGGTGAAAAAAGTCGTCGGCGGCTCGGCCGGCTCGGCCTTGATGCGGGATGAAGCGCACGCCCTGCGTCTGATCGAGGCCGTGGTTGGCGCCGTCGATATCCCTGTGACCTTGAAAATGCGCACCGGCTGGGATGACGCGCACCGCAATGCGCCCAGCCTGGCGGCGCGGGCGGAAGGCGCGGGGGTGGCCATGATCACGGTGCACGGGCGTACCCGTTGCCAATTCTACGATGGTCACGCGGATTGGGACTTCATCGCCCAGGTGGCGGAGGCGGTCAACATTCCCGTCATCGCCAATGGCGACGTAAATTGCGTGGAGGATGCCGCCCGGATATTGCAATGCTCAGGCGCGGCCGGGGTGATGATCGGGCGCGGTGCCTTTGGCCGGCCCTGGTTCCCAGCCCAGGTGCGCCATTACTTGGCGACGGGCGAACATTTGGCCGACCCGGACATAGCGGCGCAAAGGGACACCGCGATTGGCCATTACCGCGCCATCCTGGAGCATTATGGCGCGGGCCGGGGTTTGCGGATCGCCCGCAAGCATATCAACCGCTATCTGGAGCGTCTGAACGTCGCCAAGGAGGACCGGCGCGCCGTGCTGCGCCAGGGCGACAGCGGCGCGGTGATCCAACAGCTTGGCGATGCCTATGACAAGGCAATGACGCGGGATGCGGCTTGATGACCGACCCCGCGGCGGTTTCCGAAACCATCCCGGCCGCGGTCGATCCGGCCGGTTTTGAAACCATTTTGAATACCTTGCCCCATCCCATCCTGGTGTTGGACGGAGATGACGGCGTAAGTTACGCCAATCCCGGGGCGGAGCAGTTTTTTGGTGCCGGCGTGGCGCAGTTGCGGCGCGGCCGGTTGAGCGATCTGCTGCCCTTCGGCAGCCCGGCCTTGAGCCTGGTTCACGAAGCCCGGCAAAATGCCGCTATCATCTCTGAATACGGCATCGACCTGGGCTCGCCGCGTCTCGGCCAACGGGTGGTGGATGCCACCGCCTCGCCGGTGGCCGAGGCACCGGAGCATATCGTTCTAACGCTGCGGGAAAATTCTATCGCCTCGAAAATGGACCGCCAACTGACCCATCGCGGCGCCGCCCGTTCCGTGTCCGGCATGGCCGCGATGCTGGCTCATGAAGTCAAAAACCCCTTGAGCGGCATTCGCGGCGCGGCCCAGCTGCTGGAACAGAACGCTGATCGCGAGGACCGGGTTCTGACCCGGCTGATCTGCGATGAAACTGATCGCATCGTCGGCATTGTGGAGCGCATGGAGATGTTCTCGGACAGGCCCATCGAACACCAGCCGGTCAATATCCACAGGGTTCTGGAACGGGTCCGCCAGGTGGCGCAAAGCGGCTTTGCCAAAAACATCCGCTTTCACGAAAAATATGACCCATCCATTCCCCCGGTGCGGGGCAATTTTGATCAACTGGTGCAAGTGCTGTTGAACCTGGTGAAGAACGCGGCCGAGGCGGCGCCCGCCCGGGGCGGTGAAATTACCTTGAGCACCGCCTTTCGCCATGGCCTGCGCCTGTCCGTGCCCGGGTCCCAAAGCCGGATGAAGCTGCCCATCGAAATTGCCGTGCACGATAATGGGCCCGGCGTGGCGGAAGATATCAAGCCCTATCTGTTCGACGCCTTCGTTACCAACAAAAGCCAGGGCTCCGGTCTGGGCCTGGCCCTGGTGGCCAAGCTGGTGGACGACCATGGCGGCGTTGTCGAATGCGCCGACGTGGCCAGGGGAACCCAATTTCGAGTCATGCTGCCAATGGACGAAAGTTAAAAAATGAGCCGGGGAACAATCCTCATCGCCGATGATGACGCCGCCATCCGCACCGTGCTGGATCAGGCCCTGGGCCGGGCCGGCTATGAAGTGCGGGTCACGGCCAATGCCGCAACCCTGTGGCGCTGGATCGGTGATGGCCAGGGCGATCTGGTGATCACGGACGTGGTGATGCCGGACGAAAACGGCCTCGACCTGCTGCCTCGGATTAAAAAGCTGCGGCCCGACATGCCGGTGATCGTGATGAGCGCCCAATCGACCATTCTGACCGCCATCAAGGCGGCCGAACGCGGCGCCCATGAATATTTGCCGAAACCATTTGATCTGAAGGAACTGATCAACGTGGTGCAGCGCGCCCTGGCCAGCAATCAGCACGTCATGAGTGGGACCGCCCCACCCGACGATGGCGAGGAAGGCTTGCCGGTGATCGGCCGCTCCGCCGCCATGCAGGATATCTACCGCACCTTGGCCCGCCTCATGCAGACGGATCTGACGGTGATGATTTCAGGTGAATCGGGTACCGGCAAGGAACTGGTCGCCCGCGCCCTGCATGATTACGGTAAGCGGCGCAACGGGCCCTTCGTGGCCATCAACATGGCCGCCATCCCCCGCGACCTGATCGAAAGCGAATTGTTCGGCCACGAAAAAGGTGCCTTCACCGGCGCCGTCTCGCGAAACCCGGGCCATTTCGAACTGGCCGAGGCGGGGACGTTGTTCCTGGATGAAATCGGCGACATGCCGGCCGAGGCGCAGACCCGGTTGCTGCGCGTCCTGCAACAGGGGGAATATTCCACTGTCGGCGGACGCACGCCGATCAAGGCCAACGTGCGTATCATTGCCGCCACCAATCAGGATCTGCGTCAGTTGATCAGCCAGGGCCTGTTTCGCGAGGATCTTTTCTACCGTCTGAACGTCGTACCCATGCGCCTGCCGCCCCTGCGGGAGAGGACCGAGGATATCCCCGAACTGGCCCGGCACTTTCTGATCCAGGCGGAGGCTTCCGGGCTGCCGGCAAAACGCATAAGCCGCGATGCCCTGGACTGCCTGCGGACGTATCATTGGCCCGGCAACGTGCGGGAGCTGGAAAACCTGATCCAGCGCCTGGTCGCCCTTTATCCCGAGGATGTCATTGAAAAGTCCGTGGTGGAGGCCGAGATACACCCGCCCTCCGCATCACTGGGCGGCGGCGCCGGCCCCGATGGCCATGGCGGCGCGGTCCAGGCGGGCGGCGACAATATCGGCGCCTCGGTGGAACAGCACCTGGCCCGCTATTTTCAAGCCCATGGCGAGAGCCTGCCGCCGGCCGGCCTGTATGACCGCGTGGTGCGCGAGGTTGAGCGTCCCTTGATCCAGTTATGCCTGGCCGCCACGCGCGGCAATCAAATCCGCGCCGCCGAATTGCTGGGCCTGAACCGAAACACGCTCAGAAAAAAAATCAAGGAACTTGAGATTCAGGTGGTGCGCGGCTTAAACTGATGCATTATTACCACAGATTCTTTATGTGGCGAAACATTGATGCAACAGCACTGATGCCATACGTGATGCAGCATGGTTGAAACAACGGATCGCGGTCGCTTGGAAACCGCCTTTGCCGAAAGCTTCGTGCCTTGGGCGCGCCAGGTCGGGCTAAGCGGTAAGCTTGCCTTTGCCTTGGCCCTGGCCACCTTCGCGTCAAGCATGGCGACCTACACTGCCTGGACCGGGTCGGCACCACAGGCGCCGAACCCCCGCGTGGTGCTGATCCTGTTGATTATTGATCTGGTGCTGGTGCTGTCCCTAGGTGCCTTGATCGCCCGGCACATGGTGCGTTTGTGGGTGGCGCGGCGGTCGGGTTCCGCCGGATCGCGCCTGCACAGCCGCTTCGTGGCCATTTTCTCCCTGGTTGCCGTCACGCCGGCAATTATCGTCGCCCTGTTCTCGGCCGTGTTCTTTCACCTGGGCGTGCAGTCGTGGTTCAGTGAGCGGGTGCGCACCGCGGTGGGTGGCTCCCTGGCCGTGGCGGAGGCTTATATGGCTGAACACCGCCACACCATCCGGGCCGATATTCTAGCCATGGCCAACGATATCGACCGCATGGCGCCGCGCCTGCGGGGCAAGCAACAGCAGTTCTCCCGCTTTCTGGCGATCCAGGCTTCGCGCCGGGCCTTGAACGAAGCCACTGTTTTCACCAGAAACGGCGCTGTCCTTGGCCGTACGTTTCTTAGTCTCAGCGCCGCGCTCGACGAATTGCCAATGAACCGGCTCGCCGGTGTGTCGCGCAGTGATCCGTTGATATTCGAGAGCGACCGTGACGATCAAGTCCGCGGCCTGGTGCGCCTTGACGGCTTTTTGGATGCCTATTTGTTTGTCGCCCGCTTCGTTGATCCGGTGGTCTTGAACCATGTGGAGACGACCCGCGCCGTTGTGGCTGAGTACGAGGCCCTGGAAGGCGCGCGGACCGATATCCAATTGACTTCGGCCCTGATCTTTATTGTCGTGGCGTTAATGCTGTTGATGGCGGCGATCTGGCTGGGCTTGACATTCGCCAACCAGCTGGTGGGACCGGTGCGGGACCTGATGGTGGCGGCGGAGCGTATTCGTGACGGCGATCTTTCCGCCCGGGTGGAGGAAGGCGGCGGCGATGACGAGATCGGCTCCCTCAGCCGCGCCTTCAATCGCATGACCCGGCAGTTGGCCGAACAGCGCGAGGAACTGGTCGCCGCCAACCGTGCCATGGACCGCCGCCGCCGCTTCACCGAGGCCGTGTTAAGCGGCGTGTCCGCCGGGGTGGTCAGCCTGGACGGCAGCGGCATTATCACCTTGCCGAACTCTTCCGCCGCACAGTTGTTGGAAACCAGCGTCGAGGCCCTGGTCGGCAAGGCCTTTGGCGATGCGGTGCCGGAAATGACCGCGCTATTGCAACAAGCCCGGCAACGGCCCGGCCGAACCGTCGAGGGCGAGGTGTCCCTGATCCGCAAGGGCCATCGCCGCTCTTTCATGGTCCGCATCCGCACCGATCAGACAGCCGATCAACGCTTTGGCGCCATCGTCACGTTTGATGACGTGACCGAGTTGGTGACCGCTCAACGCACCGCCGCCTGGGCCGATGTAGCCCGGCGTATCGCCCATGAAATCAAAAACCCCCTGACGCCGATCCAGCTTTCGGCGGAGCGGTTGAAACGCAAATACCTCAAGCAGATCACAACCGATCAGGACATCTTTACCCAATGCACCGATACGATCATCCGGCAGGTCGGTGATATCGGACGCATGGTGGATGAATTCTCCGCCTTCGCGCGCATGCCGGCGGCCGAAATGAAGGACGTCAATTTGTCCGAGGTCGTGCGGGCGGCCCTGTTCGCCGAGGAATTCGCCCATAGGGATATTGAATATACCGTTGCCTTGCCTGAAGCCGCCGTCGCCATCCGCTGCGACAGCCGGCATGTGAACAGGATGCTGACCAACTTGCTGCAGAACGCCCATGAGGCGATCGACGCCCGTGCGGGGGATGGCGTCCCTAACCCAGGCCCCGGCGTGATCAATGTCGCCCTGGAAACGGAAGGCAATACCGCGCAGCTGTTGATCCAGGACAACGGTATTGGTCTGCCGGCCGAAGGGCGGGAACGCTTGGTGGAGCCTTATGTAACGAACCGTGAAAAAGGTACGGGTTTGGGGCTCGCCATTGTCAAGAAGATCATGGAAGAACACGGCGGCCGCATGGCGCTGGAAGATGGTGCGGAGGGTGGGGCTCTGATCCGTTTGAGTTTCCCGCTGATTACTAACCAACAAGCGAGTGATGACGATGTTGCAGAGCGTGAGGCTGGCTAATGGCCAGTGATATTCTGATCGTTGATGATGAAGCCGATATCCGTGAACTGATTGCGGGCATTTTGACCGACGAGGGTTACGAAACCCGTATGGCGGGGACCGACAAACAGGCCCTTGCCGCCGTCGCCGCGCGACGGCCGTCGCTGGTCATCCTGGATATCTGGTTGCGCGGCAGCAAGCTGGACGGCATCGAAATTTTGCAGCGTATGCGCACCCTGCATGGGGATCTGGCGGTGGTCATGATCTCGGGCCATGGCAATATCGAAACAGCCGTTCAGGCCATAAAATTCGGGGCCTACGATTTCATCGAGAAACCGTTCGAGACCGACCGCCTGCTGTTGATCGTCCAACGCGCCATCGAAGCCGCCCGTCTGACCCAGGAAAACCGGGAATTGCGCCGCCGCGCCGGGCCGGAGACCGAGATTATCGGCAACAGCGTTGAAATTTCCGCCATGCGCGCGGCCATTGAAAAGGTCGCTCCAACGGGCAGCCGCGTCATGATCGGGGGCCCTGCCGGTTCCGGCAAGGAGGTCGTGGCTCGCGCCCTGCATGCCCAGTCGAACCGGGAAAAGGGCGCCTTCGTGGTGTTGAATGCGGCCACGATGGCGCCTGAACGTTTGGAGTACGAGTTATTTGGTGTTGAACGCCGGGATGACCAGGACAGCGACCGTGAAGGTGGCAATATCGTAATTGGGGCGAATGCACCTGACCGGGTCGGGGTGTTCGAGCGGGCCCATGGCGGTACTTTGTTTTTGGATGAAGTCGCCGACATGCCGCTGGAAAGCCAGGCCAAGATCTTGCGGGTCCTGATCGACCAAAGTTTTCAGCGGATCGGGGGCCGGCAAAATGTCGAGGTTGACGTCCGCGTGGTTTGTGCCACGACGCGGAATTTGCGTGAGGAAGTCGCCCGGGGCAATTTTCGCGAGGACCTGTATCACCGCCTGAATGTGGTTCCTCTGACCGTACCGCCCCTGCGCGAACGTCCCTCGGATATCCCGATGCTGGTTGAGCATTTCATGAACCGTTCGGCTGAGACCCTGGGCCTGCCGCCGCGCCTGGTATCGGTGGATGCCATGGCCGCCCTGCAGCGGCACGACTGGCCAGGCAACGTGCGTCAGTTGCGCAACATTGTCGAAAACCTGGTGATCATGGCGCAGGAGGACGAGGCCACGATTTCCATCGACATGCTGCCCATGGAGATCAGCGCCCCGACCCCCACGGCCATGCGCGATAGCGGCGAGACGGAAGTCATGTCCCTGCCGTTGCGCGAAGCGCGGGAGATATTTGAGCGGGAATACCTAATAGCCCAAATTGGCCGCTTTGGTGGTAATATTTCCCGCACCGCCGAATTCGTCGGCATGGAGCGCTCCGCCCTGCATCGAAAATTAAAGTCGCTGGGAGTGGGAACGCGAGCCTAGGACGATTGGCAAAGTTGGTGTGGGTTTGAAGTGGGTATGTCATGAAAGTGATCGTTTGCGGCGCCGGCCAGGTCGGCTTCAATATCGCCCGGCAATTGTCCGGCGAACATAATGACGTGACGGTGATCGACCAGTCCCCCGAACAGGTCAGGCGGATTAACGAGAACCTGGACGTCCACGGCCTGGTCGGCCTGGCCTCGCATCCGGATGTGCTGGAGGAGGCGGGCGCGAGCGAAGCGGACATGATCATCGCCGTGACCTTCGCCGACGAGGTCAACATGGTGGCCTGCCAGGTGGCTCATTCGCTGTTTAACGTGCCGACGAAAATTGCCCGGGTGCGGGCGCAAAGTTATCTGCGCCCAATCTGGGCCGACCTGTTCAGCCGCGACCACATGCCCATTGATGTCATCATCTCGCCGGAACTGGAAGTTGCCCGCTCCGCCAAACGGCGCCTGGAAGTGCCCGGCGCCTTCGATATGATTCCCTTTGGCAACGACAAATTGCGCCTGATCGGCGTGCGCCTGACCGACGAATGCCCCATTGTCGACACCCCCCTGCGGCAATTAACGGAATTGTTTCCCGATTTGAACATTGTCGTGGTCGGCATCGACCGGGGCGGGCAGATGCTGGTGCCCACGGGGGATGATCAGATGTTGGTTGGCGATGAGGTGTTTTTCGTTTCCGACAAGGAGCACGTCAGCCGGGCCCTGAGCC
>JAYGEA010000022.1:0-5466 GCA_046582635.1 Alphaproteobacteria bacterium | reverse complement strand
CTCTGTGAGAAAGCGGATTGTAGGGTTATCCTGGCACAGTCGGGGTTTAGACATGGGTTCATCGGCGGAGCTTTTTGGGGCCCGATCGGCGGCGTGCAACGGGAGACCACACGATGAATGAAGCCATCGCGATCACGGGTAACCGGTACTGTTTTGCCTGGCTCAATCTGCTCTTCCGCATGCGGACCATAATAACACCTCATTGGCGTTATCTGGGTCAGCCCCATGATTTTTATTGGTCTCCATCACCCTACCTTGGCATGAGCATTCAAAATTGGCTGGATTCCGGCTATTCTGCCACCGAAACTGATTAAAGTTGTCTATTTTGGTGGAAATCGGCTAAACTCCGCGCCGATGTAAAAATCACCCGGTATTTCTCGGCCGTTTATGTTTCGACCGATTGAGAAGTTCCGAATTGAGATTGCCGAGTGTTTCTAGCGACGTTATTTTCGAGCCGTGCCTGATCCAAACTGGATAAATGATAAATGGCCGCACCGCCTTAAAATGGCGGTCGAATAATTGGCCCTATCCATCTCCGAGCATGCCGTCAATCTCATGGTCAACGACAATGGTCTGCGCGTATTCACGTCTTCCGCGGCCATTGCCTTGGACACTTTGATGTTTCTTTCGTTGCCGTGATCAATCGTCGCGGCGATGCCCTGTCGGTTTTTGTATGCGGGTTCGATCAACCCGCATGGGCCGTGATTTCGAACCGTAGAATTAACAATCCTTCGAGGAGGCGCTGAAAATGGACTCTCGGGCAGATGATCGGCGTGCTGTTGATCATGAACGATAGCGGCAACGAAAAATATCTTCTGACCCCCGGCCCCTTGACAACTTCGCTCACCACAAAGCAAGCAATGTTGCGCGACTGGGGCTCCAGAGACGCGGACTTCATTGCCATCACCAGGCGCATTCAAAACGAATTGCTGGCCATCGCCGGGGTCCAGGATAGCCATGTGGCGGTGCCGGTGCAGGGCAGTGGCACTTTTGGCGTGGAGGCGACACTGGGCACACTGATCGCGCCCGGACAACGGACCCTGGTGCTGGAAAACGGCGCCTACGGCAAGCGGATCATCACCATATTGGAGCGGATCCGACGCGAGGTCTCGGCGCTGCATTGGCCGGAGGATCAACAAGTCGACCCAGCCGCGGTGGACAAGGTGTTGCGCGAGGACCCGGCGATCGAGCATGTGGTTGTCGTGCATTGCGAAACCACCACCGGCATATTGAACGACATGGTGGCGATTGGCCGTATCACCCAGGCCCACGAACGTCATCTGATCATTGATGGGATGAGCGCCTTCGGGGCTATTCCCATTGATGGCGACAGCGTGCCTTTTGATGCCCTGATCGCCTCTTCGAACAAATGCTTCGAAGGTGTCCCGGGCATGGCCTTCGCGCTGATCGCCAGAAAATGGCTGGAGCTGGCCGAGGGCAACGCCCATTCCGTCAGCCTGGATCTTTATGAACAATGGCGCGGACTTGAAGCCAACGGTCAATGGCGCTTCACGCCGCCGACCCATGTGCTGGCGGCCTTCGACCAGGCCCTGAAGGAGCATGGGGAAGAAGGCGGCGTGGCCGCCCGTCATGCGCGCTACAGCGCCAATCGCGACATTCTGGTCCAGGGCATGCGGGCACTTGGTTTTGAAACCCTGCTGCCCGATGCGGTGCAGGCACCGATTATTGTTACCTTCGTGATGCCGGCCGACCCCCGCTTCGACTTCTCTTGCTTCTATGACCAAATGAGCGCCCGTGGCTTCGTCATTTATCCGGGCAAACTCTCGCTTGCGGACAGCTTCCGAATTGGCTGCATCGGCGCCCTCGGCGCGGTGGAGATGAGGGGGGCCGTGGCTGCGGTCAAGGCGACCCTGGCGGCAATGGGCATTGATGATCTGGCAATATTGCCAACGGACCAAACCAGGTCTTTAAACAGAATGGGAACCCAATGAAAAAGACCTCGGCCAAAAAGACTACGGCCTTCCGCGGCCTGCTAACATCAGGCGAGCTTGAATTTATTTGTGAGGCGCACAACGGATTGAGCGCCAAAATTGTCGAAGAAGCCGGCTTCAAGGGCATCTGGGGCAGTGGCCTGACAATTTCCGCGCAATACGGCGTGCGGGACAACAACGAGACCTCATGGACGCAGGTCCTGGAAACATTGGAGTTCATGTCGGACGCCACATCCGTGCCGATCATGCTGGATGGTGATACCGGCTATGGCAGTTTCAATAATTTCCGCCGCTTGATCCACAAGCTGGAGCAACGCGATGTTGCCGCCGTTTGCATCGAAGACAAGATATTTCCCAAAACCAACAGCTTCATTTCAGGCAATACACAACCGCTGGCCGACATCCATGAATTTTGCGGCAAGATCAAGGCCGGCAAGGACGCCCAGTTGGATGATGATTTCTCCATTGTCGCACGGGTGGAGGCATTTATCGCCGGCTGGGGCCTTGGTGAGGCGCTCCGCCGGGCCGAGGCTTATCATGCGGCGGGCGCCGATGCGATTTTGATCCACAGCGCCCTGGCCGTGTCGGACGAAGTGCTGGCCTTCAAGAAAGAATGGGCGGATCGCTGCCCGGTTGTCATCGTGCCGACGAAATATTACGCCACCACCACGGACGTATTCGAGGATGCCGGCTTCTCATTGGTCATCTGGGCCAATCATTTGCTGCGCGCATCCATAACGGCCATGCAGCGCACGGCGAAGCAAATACATGGGGAGCAAAACCTGCTGTCCATCGAGGACAATGTTGCCGCCGTTGACGAAGTTTTCCGCCTGCAAGGGGCCCAAGAGCTGAAGGAGGCCGAGAAACGCTACCTGCCAGGGGCGGAGGTGGCGCCCTGCGCGGTGATCCTGGCCGCCTCCAGAGGCACGGAGCTGGGCACGCTTACGGAAGACAAGCCCAAAGTCATGATCGAGGTATCCGGCAAGCCGTTGCTGTCTCATATCGCTGAAACCTACAATCAGGTCGGCATCAAAAAGCTTGTCGTCGTGCGCGGCTATATGAAGGATGCCGTCAACGTGCCGGGCCTGGACTATGTGGACAATGATCTCCATGACACTACGGGCGAGCTGGTTTCGCTCAAAGTGGCCCTTGACCATCTTGGTGATCCCCATGGCGAACTTGGTACGGACATGGTCGTTTCCTACGGCGACGTTCTGTTCAACAAATACATTCTGTATCTGCTGGAAGAGCCGGGAGAGGATTTCGTCGTTACCGTGGATGCGGATTGGCACAACAGCC
This sequence comes from Alphaproteobacteria bacterium, assembly GCA_046582635.1. Taxonomy (GTDB): domain Bacteria; phylum Pseudomonadota; class Alphaproteobacteria. The sequence goes on along the minus strand of JAYGEA010000022.1, from coordinate 2,215 downwards.
GCAATGCCGGACGCGAGGCCGATTGGGCCGTATGCAGCCATCCAAACTCAAGAGACACCTTTTCCACCAATGTCAGTTTGAAGCGCCTCGGCGATGACATTCAGGAAGCCAATATTCACGGCGAATGGATGGGATTCTTGAAGGTTTCGGCAACGGGGTTTCCGGTCATCAAAACCGCCTTGGATGAATTATTGTCGAACCCGGAGCAGCAGCAATTCAAGATGCCCGATTTGATCAATATGTTGATAGAGGATGGCAACACGGTCCGTGTCATTTACACCACCGGGCACTGGCTCGACATTGACACGGTACAGGACCTGGTCGCGGCGGCAAATTTCAATGCCTGAAATTCGTCACCCGAAAATCCGTCACCCTAACGGAGTGCATACATGATCAATGCCGACGACTTTCTCGGGCCCGCACGGGATGAAGGATTCGATTTCTACACCGGCGTGCCCTGCTCCTACCTGACGCCCTTGATCAACCGGGTAATCAACGATCCGGCCAACCGCTATGTGGGCGCGGCGAGCGAGGGCGAAGCGGTCGGCATCGCGGCGGGGGCTTGGCTGGCCGGGCGGAAGACCGTGGTGATGTGCCAGAATTCCGGCCTCGGCAATGCGGTCAACCCGCTCACCTCGCTTAATGTACCCTTCAACATTCCAACGCTGCTGGTGGTTACCTGGCGCGGCCAGCCAGGTCTGGCGGATGAACCCCAGCACGAGTTGATGGGGCAGATCACGCCGGCCTTGCTCGATACTCTGCGCATCCCCCATATGGCCTTTCCGGCCACGGCCGACGACATCGGTCCGGCCATCGCCGCCATGTCGCGCAGCCTGGACGAGACCCGCCTGCCGTTCGCCTTCATCATGGAAAAGGGCAGCGTGCACGATGACGGATTGAGCGATATCACCCCGACCCTGCGGCCGGGCGCCGCGCGCACCGACTTTACCGTGTCGGCGGAGCCGCCAACCCGATATGCGATATTGGAGCGCGTGCTCGCCGCCGCCCCCGATCATGCGGCCATCGTGGCGAGCACCGGCAAATGCGGGCGCGAATTGTTTACCCTCGCCGATCGGCCGCAGCATCTTTATCAGGTCGGCTCCATGGGCTGCGCGGGCCCAATGGGTCTGGGCGTGGCCTTGAATACGGACCGGCCGGTGATCGTGCTCGATGGTGACGGGGCCGCCCTGATGAAGCTGGGCGCATTCGCCACGATCGGGGCGATGGGGCCGGATAATCTGGTCCACATCGTTCTCGACAATGGCGTCCATGATTCAACGGGTGGCCAGCCAACGGTATCGCCAAGCGTCGATTTCGCCGGCGTCGCCCTGTCCTGCGGCTATGCCGGCGCCGCGGTGGCGGACGATCCCGACGGCTTCGAAAAAGCCTTCGCCATGGCCCTGGCAAAGCCGGGCCCCCACCTCATTCATGTCCATATTCGTCCCGGTTCCCTGGACGACCTGGGCCGCCCGACCTTGTCCCCCAGAGAGGTCGCCGACCGCTTCAAGGCCTTCCTCGCCGGCCCGAACAGCCCGGCCGGCTGAATTCAGTCGAAACGGCTATCGAAGGGTTTCGGCCGCACCCGACGTTGGTGTTATACCAAGTGGCGGTGATAGAGACCCATATAGACGCATAACGAAGGCTTTCGGGTAGGAGCGTGTTGCGCCGTGGTACCAGTACCACAAGCGACGCGCGACACCGCCGAAAGCCTTCGTTATGCGCCGAATTCGGTCGTTTCAGCGGCCCCTCGGTGGCGTCGTGAAAGCTTGACGGTACCAGTACCGCCGGCGCTTCCACTCCTACCTGAGGGGCCTCTGAAACGATCTATATGAGACTCTATCACCGTCACTTGGTATTAAACCCACGTTGGGTTGTGGGTGCAGGGTTGCCGGTGGGGTGTGGACAAAACAATTGAGGCTGGTTCTGCCAAACAGAAAACACTTCGTTGAAAATTTCTGTCACGACAGTTTTATAGGCGCTCGCTGAGCTATTGTTCATTTGCGTCAGCCTGTTGCCAACGTAGGCATAGATCAATGGCTTAGCCATTCGAAACTGGACAGAGTTCCGAAAGAATTCTGACTGCATCTGCCCCACCCTTCTCTGGATGCCATACACGAGAGAAAGGACAGACTTGACTGCTCGCTTAGATGACCCATCGGCAGAGAAGGGAATTATCAGCCTGTCTGCTGCGCTCATCGCCATCTCGGTATAGATC
>JAYGEA010000341.1:0-3538 GCA_046582635.1 Alphaproteobacteria bacterium | reverse complement strand
TTGTCGTGTGCGGCAAGCGCCTTCAGATAGGTCCCGATCTTGTTGCAGACGTCGCCGACTGCGGTCGTGCGGTCGGAGCCCGTGATACACAGATCCACTCGTCCGTGCTGCATCAGATGGCCGCCGGCATTGTCGACGATGACCGTGTGAGGGACGCCGTGGCTGCCCAGCTCGTATGCGGTCAGGGCGGCGCCCTGGTTGCGGGGCCGGGTTTCATCGACCCAGACATGCACCGGTATGCCGGCATCATAGGCGGTGTAAATCGGCGCCAGGGCGGTGCCCCAGTCCACCGTGGCCAGCCAGCCGGCATTGCAATGGGTCAGGACGTTGACCGCGTCCTTGCCGCCCTTGCGTTCAAAAGCCTCCCCGATCAATACGCCGCCGTGCCGGCCTATGCCCTGGCAGGTAGCCACATCGTCGTCACAAATGGCGGCCGCCCGCGCATAAGCCAGAGCATGCCGTTGCCCATGCGGAACGGCCAGCAAGCGGCCCCGCATGTCGTCCAGGGCCCAGCGCAGATTGACCGCCGTGGGCCGGGTCGCCAATAGCGTCGCATGGGCGTTTTCCAAATTCTTATCCGATGCATCCTCGTGCGCCGCCAAGGCCATGCCATAGGCGGCCGTGGCGCCGATCAACGGCGCACCGCGCACCACCATGGTTGAAATCGCCACGGCCGCCTCGGCGACATTGGTCAGACGCATGACCGCGAAGTTGTGCGGCAACAGGGTCTGGTCAATAACCTCGACCGACCAGCCGTCATCTCCCAACCAAATGGTGCGGTAGTGTTTGTCGCCGATCTTCATCTTTCTGCCCCCCCAAATGGACGGGCCTAACTTACAAACAAACCACCGTTCACGTCGAGGATGGCGCCGGAAAAATATGAAGCCGCCGGAGAGCAGAGAAATGCCGCCGGCCAGGCAATCTCCTCGGGCTCGCCGATGCGGCCGAGGGGGTATTTCTCCTTCGGATAATCGGTCGTCGCGGTCATGGCGGTGGCAATGGGGCCCGGTGCAATACCGTTGACCAGCACGCCCTGGGGCGCGGCACGCTGGGCCAGCCACCAAATAAAGGCATGCACGCCGCCTTTCGAAGCGATGTAATGGGGCTGCACGATGGGCGAGGTTCCGCCCATACGCCCGCCGATGGAGCCGATCAGAACGATCTGGCCCCCGCCCCGCGCCGCCATTGCGGGCAGCAACTCGCGGCACAGATGGATGGGACCCAGCAAGTTGACATCCATGACCCGGTGAAAGACATCGTCCCAATTGGGATCGTCCAGCCAATCCTCCTCCAGGGGACAGATGCCGGCACAGGCGACGGCGGCATCCAGGGGGCCGGCGGCGGCGATCAATTCGGCATAATCCTTGCGTCGGCTCAAATCGCATTGGTGGGCCATGACGGTGACATTTTGGTCCCGCAACTCGGCCGTAATATCATCCATGGAACCGATGTCGGCCAGGACTAGCTCGCCGACGCCCAACGCGGCACAGGCCCGCGCCGTGGCCGCCCCAATGCCGCCCGCCGCACCGGTCAACAGAATCCGCCGGCCGGATAGATCTATGGCATTCTTCATGCTTGGCTCCCTTTTCCCCACATTCACTTTTTCGCAAAGAGTTTGTTGGCAAAATTCCATTAATATAGCTTATTGTATGCTAGACAAACAATTATCCATAATATTGCCCCTGATGGATGCGACCATGATGAACAAACAGCAACTTGACCATCTGCAAGTAGATTTACAAGTCGATCCGCAGGAATCCGCGGAGAGAAATATCGGATTTCTCATCAACGACACCGCGCGGCAGTTACGGACGAACTATGACCGCCGCATGCGAAATTTGGGCCTGACCCGGTCTCAATGGTGGGTCCTCAATCACCTTTATTTCAATGAAGGCCTGTCACAGACCAATCTGTCGGAAATCATGGAAATCGAACGGGCCACGTTGGGCCGCCTGCTGGACCGATTGGAGACAAAGGGATGGATCGAGCGGCGGACCGTGCCCAAGGACCGCAGGGTCAAACTGGTCTTCCTGGCCCGTGCGGTGGAGCCCTTGTTGCGCACCATGCGGGCCCTGGCCGCTGATCTGCGGGCCGAGGCATTGGCCGACCTGACGGAACAGGAGCAGGACCAGTTTATCGCCACCTTGATCAAAATTAAGGGCAACCTCTTGGCCATGGGGGAAAACGGCGACGGCGCGGGCGGCAATGGCGATCGTTCGAGCCAGAAGGACCGGCAAAATGGCTGAAGCGGCAATCAAGGAAGACACTGAAATGGCCGATGAACCGGACGCGGCGAACGAGCAAGCTGGCGCAAAAGTGTCCGAACTGCCCCAATCATCACCGCGGCGGCAGAAGCGTTGGCTGCGCGGCCTGATCCGATTCGTTTTAATGCTGGTGATCCCCGCAACCAGCGTGATTTACGGTGCCGGTATCTGGGCCGAAAGTCTGCGCTATATCTCCACGGAAAACGCTTATGTGAAATCCCATGTCCTGGCCGTCAGCGCGGATGTCTCTGGCCGCGTGGTGGAAATCAACACCCATGACAATCAGGCCATTTCCAAGGGCGATATCCTGTTCCGGATCGACCCGCACCCCTTCCGGCTGGAAGTGGATGCGGTGCTGGCCCAAATGGATGATGTGAGATTACAGATCGAGGCGAAGAAAATGGCCTATCTCGCCGGCCTGCAAGCGGTTGAGGAAAGTCGCGAGGCCTTTCGTTACATGGATCAGGAACATGACCGCGCCACGGAACTGACCAAACGCGGCGTCGGCACCACGGCCCGCAAGGATGCCGCCCGCCATGACCTGGAAATGGCACGCCGGGCCTTGAAGACGCGCCAGGACGGCAATCAAATGGTCCTGGCCGAATTGGGCGGCAATCCGAAACGTAAAGCCGAACAGGATCCGAAATATCAGAAGCTTTTGGCCGACTACGGCATGGCGCAATTGGATCTGGAACGGACCATCATCAAGGCGCCCAGCGATGGCACAGCCTCCCACGTGAAACTGCGCCTGGGCGAATATGTCCGGGCGGGCACGCCGGTTTTCGCCATGGTCGAAACCGGCGATACCTGGATCGAAGCCAACTTGAAGGAAACCCAATTGACCCACGTTCTGTTGGGTCAGAAAGCCACGGTCATCGCGGATGCCTATCCCGATGACACCTACGAGGCTGTGGTGGAGAGTATATCACCCGCCACGGGCGCCGAATTCGCTCTACTGCCGCCCCAAAACGCGTCGGGCAACTGGGTCAAGGTCGTGCAGCGTATCCCCGTCCGCCTGCGCATCACCGCCGAAGACGGCCGCCAGCACTTGCGCGCCGGCATGACCGTCACCGTGACCATCGACAGCCTGCGGGAACGCAGCCTGAAACGGGTCATTCATGACGGCCTGCACGGCACCGCCATCGGCGGTTTCCTCCCCGGCGGGATTATTAGCTGGCTGGCGGCGGGCTAGCGCAACCTGCGTTCTTTTGAACGCAGATAAGTTGCACTAACGTATTGAAACAGATCAAATTATCAGCCGAAAATTGATTCCG
>JAYGEA010000153.1:0-20954 GCA_046582635.1 Alphaproteobacteria bacterium | reverse complement strand
CCGCTGGCCCGGCTTTGCAGGCGGGCGGCATCCGCGCCGGCGCAAAAACCCCGGCCCGCGCCGGTCAGCACGATAACCCGAACCTCGTCATCATCCGTGGCCTGCTGCATGGCGGCACGAATTTCACCAGCCATGACCAAGGTCATGGCATTCAAACGGTCGGGGCGGTTGAGGGTGACAACGGCAACGCCGTCTTCGACGCTGTAAATAACTTCCTGGAATGACATAGCTGGTCCTAACTGATCATGCTTGCGGCGCGCGGCCCTGTATGGTGATCCGGTGCATCAGGCGCCGCTGGCCGTGATAATCGTTCAAGGCAAAATGCTGGGTGCACAGGTTGTCCCAAAATGCCATAGCGCCCGGCCGCCAATTGAAGCGGCAGGTAAATTCAGGCCGTGCCGCATGCTGATACAGATATTCCAACAGCGGCTTGCTCTCGTCTTCCGTCATGTCGGCGAAACGCTGGGTGAAGCCGCGATTGACGTAGAGGTATTTTCGCCCCGAATCCGCATGGGTGCAGATCACCGGATGCTCCACTTCGGCCAGCGCGGTTTCGGACAATTTAAACTTTGCCCCGCGATCATTGGAGGTCGCCTTTGGACCAAATGCCCGCGCCCCACTATGGACGGCCCGTAAACCCGACAGCATGTCCACCATCCCGGACGACAGGGCATCATAGGCCGCGTACATGGAGGCAAACATGGTGTCCCCGCCCCGTTCGGGCAGCGTCTTGGCATAGAGCATGGAACCCAGGGCGGGTGCTGCATCATAACTATGATCGGTGTGCCAGCCGCCGCCGATATTGTACGTGTCATCGGGTTCCTTGCGCACCTCGGCAACTTCCGGGTAACCGTCCACGGTCGGGAAGTACCTGTTGATATCGATCTCGCCAAAGCGGCGGGCGAACGCCAGATGCTGTTCGGGGGTGATCTGCTGATCCATGAAAAACACCACGCCATGATCAAAGAAGGCCTGACGCACTGCCGCCATGGTGCTGTTATCCAAGTCCGCCCCCAGATCGAGGCCATATAATTCCGCGCCCAAGGCGCCAGATAACGCCCGTACTTCCAATTGCTGTGCCATTGTCTAATCTTCCTTACGCTGCCTTGCCGTAGAAGCCTTCACCCTTGGCCGCCATGTCCCGCAATAATTTCGGCGGGCTGAAACGGGGACCATGGGCCTGGGCCAGGCGATCGCATTCGGCGACGAATTCCCCGATCCCAATGGTATCCACCTGGCTCAACACGCCGCCCCGGAATGGCGGGAAGCCCCAACCCATGATGGAGCCCACGTCGGCGTCGCGTTTCTCGGTGATGACGCCCTCTTCCATGCAGCGGGCCGTCTCCACGGATTGGATATACATCAGGCGTTTCTTGACCTCCTCCACATCCGGTTGCTCACTGGCGGGCGGGCAATGATCCGCCAGGCCGGGCCACAGGCGTTTGCCGCCCTTTTCCGGATAATCATAGAAACCCTTGCCGGCCTTTTTGCCGATACGGCCCAGCTCCTCGACCATTGTTTGCACCAGATCGTCACCCGGAACGGGGACATAGTCCGCGCCCATGTCTTCGCGGGTTTGCTTGCCGATCTTGTACATCAGATCGATGGAGACCTCGTCCGCCATGGCCAGGGGCCCCACGGGCATGCCGGCCATCTTGCCGGCATTCTCGATCAACGCCGGGGCGACACCGTCGGCCAACAGAGCCAGGCCCTCGCGCACATAGGTGCCAAATACCCGGGAGGTATAGAAGCCGCGGGAGTCACTGACCACGATGGGCGTCTTGCGGATGGCCTTCACGTAGTCGATGGCCGTGGCCAGGGTTTCATCCGAGGTGCCCTCGCCCCTGATAATCTCCACCAGGGGCATGCGGTCCACGGGCGAGAAGAAGTGCAGGCCGATGAAGTTATCGGGCCGGCTCGACGCCTTGGCCAGACCGGTAATGGGCAAGGTTGAGGTGTTGGAGGCGAAGGTGATGCCGTCGCCCGTTACCGCCAAGGTCTTTTGCGTTACATCGGCCTTGACCTTGCGGTCTTCGAACACCGCCTCGATCACCAGTTCACAGCCATCCAGATCGGTAAAATCCGTGGTGGCCTGGATGCGGGCCAAGGTGGCGTCCGCCGTCTCCTGGTCCATGCGGCGGCGCGAGACGCGCTTTTTCAACAGCTCGCCCGCGTGTGCCCTGCCCTTATCGGCGCTGGCCTGCTCGGCATCCAGCAGAACAACGTCCAGGCCGGCCATGGCGGTGACGTAGGCAATGCCCGCGCCCATCATGCCGGCGCCCAGGACGCCGATCTTGGTGAAACTGGCCGCCGGTATGTCCTTGGGACGCCCCGCACCCTTGCCCGCCTCGGTCAGGGCGAAAAACAGCCGCACCATATTGCGGCATTCCGGCGTCATGGCGGTGGCGATAAGATATCGGATCTCGATGGTCAGGCCCGTATCGATGTCCACCGAGCAACCTTCAAACACCGAGGACATGATGTTTTGCTGCGCCGGATAGTTGCCGTAGGTACGTTGGCGCAGCATGGCGTTACCGGCCATGAAGGCCTGTTGTCCCATGGGCGATTGCACCGCGCCACCCGGCATCTTGAAGCTTCGTTTGTCCCAGGGCTGGGTCTTGTTCTTTTGCCCCTCGCCCAAAACCCAGGCCTTGGCCGCGGCCAGCAAGTCGTCGGCCGGCACCACTTCGTCCACCAGCCCCATATTCTTTGCCGCCGCGGGCGCCAGTTCCTTGCCTTCCAGCATCAGGGGCAGGGCCTGTTGCATGCCGATCATGCGGGGCAGCCGTTGGGTACCGCCGCCGCCCGGCAGCAGGCCGATCTTGGCCTCCGGCAGGCCGATCTTGGTTTTCGGGTTATCGGCTGCGATGCGGTGATGACAGGCCAGACACATTTCGAAGCCGCCGCCCAGGGCATGGCCGTTGATGGCCGCGACAAAGGGCTTGCCGCCGGTTTCCATGCGCCGGAACTTGCCATGCACGATTTCCATGAATTCCTTCAACATGGACAGATCGCCGTCCCCCATGACCGACAGATCAGCCCCGACCATGAATTCCTTGTGGGCCGAGGCGACAATCACGCCCTTGACGGCCTCGTCGTCAATCGCCTTTTCCACCGCCGCGCCAAAGGCCGCCATGGTGTCGTTGTTCATGACGTTCATGGGCCGGTTGGAAACATTCCAGGTGATGGTGGCGACGCCGTCGCCGTCCACGTTGTAGTCCATCATGATTTCTGTCCTTTAGTGGCGGCCAATTTCGCGGTGCCGAATTAGAGCCGCTCGATAATTGTCGCCGTGCCCATGCCGGCGCCAACGCACAAAGTGGCCAGCGCCGTGCTTTTGCCCGTGCGCTCCAATTCATCCAGCACGGTGCCCAGGATCATGGCGCCGGTGGCGCCAAGCGGGTGCCCCATGGCGATGGCGCCGCCGCAGACATTGATATCGTCATGATCAATATCAAGGACCTGCATGAAGCGCAGGACCACGGCGGCAAACGCTTCGTTCAGCTCCCACAGATCGATGTCTCTCTTTTCCATGCCGGCGCGTTTAAGGGCTTTTTCCGCCGCGAACGAAGGCCCGGTCAGCATGATGGTCGGCTCGGAGCCGACAGAGGCGAAGCTGCGAATGCGCGCCCGCGGCGTCAGGCCCAGTTTTTCGCCCATCTCCTTGGTGCCCAGCAACATGGCCGAGGCACCGTCGACGATACCGGAGGAATTACCCGCGTGATGTACATGCTCGATCTTTTCCACTTCCGGATAGCGCTGAATGGCGACGGAGTTGAAGCCGAATTGTTCGCCCAGGCTGCCGAACGCGGGGTCGAGCGAGGCCAGGGACTGCATGTCGGTTTGAGGGCGCATATGCTCGTCGTTGTTCAAGACCGTATCGCCGTTGATATCGACGACGGGTACGATGGAGCCGTCGAAACGGCCTTCGTTCCACGATTTTTGCGCCCGTTTCTGGCTTTCCACCGCATAGGAATCCACGTCATCGCGGGAAAACCCATACTTGGTGGCGATCAGATCGGCCGAGATGCCTTGGGGCACGAAATAGCTGTGGAAGGCCACCGCCGGGTCCGTGGCCCAGGCCCCGCCGTCGGAACCCATGGGCACCCGGCTCATGCTTTCCACGCCGCCGCCGATGGCCATATCCGACTGACCCGCCATGATCTGCCCGGCCGCGATATTGACCGCCTCCAGGCCCGAGGCGCAGAAGCGATTGACCTGGGCGCCGGCGGTGGTTTCCGCATAGTCCGCGTTGATCACGGCGACACGGGCCACATCGGCGCCCTGCTCGCCCACCGGCGAGACACAGCCCAGCATGACGTCCTCCACATATTTGGTATCGAGGTCGTTGCGGTCGCGGATGGCCCGCAATGCGGTGGAGGCCAGCTCGATCGGCGTCACCGAATGCAGCGCGCCGCTGGCCCGCCCCTTACCCCGCGGGGTCCGCACATGATCAAATATATAGGCATCGGCCATGACTATTTTCCTTCCAGAATATTCAGGCGACAAGGGCGGATTATTTTAAGATCCGCCCATTTCATCAAACCGCTTTTCCATATTGTACTGGCTCAGCGCACAAACCGCCCAGATCGCGGCGGGCACCCAGCCAATAACGGTACATTGCAAAATCAAACAAATAATGCCGGCAAAAATCCGGCCAATGGTGAAAAACAACAACCACGGCAATAACAAGGCAATCAAAAGACGCATTCGGTTTTACTCTAAATCATGCTTCGAAAACAGTTGACGCGGAACCACTTCCATGGCCCCGCGCGCAACTGGTCTGCAACTGTAACCGGGATCGATCTAGCGAAAAATGATCTCAACCCGGCGGTTACGCTTTTCCTTCACACCGTTCTTGGTCGGAACCAAGGGCTTTTCCTCGCCATAGGCAGAGGCCTGCATGTCCGGCGCGGCGGTACCCTTTGACATCAGGAAGTCGGTCACCGCGTCCAAGCGCCGCTGGGACAGGGCGTAATTGTAGTCATCACCACCCGAGCGGTCCGAATGGCCGGTGATGTTCATGGCCGGCGATTCGATCATCTTAAATTCCTTGGCCGTCTTGCTCAGAACCCGTTGTGTCGCGGCGCTAAGCTTGGCGCTGTTCAGATCGAAAAAGACGATATAGATGCCGTCCACATCGACCGGTTCCGGCGCCCGGGGCTTGGCCGCCATTTTCGATTTCGGCGCCATTTTCTTGACCATTTTCTTCATGGGCTTGGGCGCTATGGCCTTTTCCAACTTGGCGACGGCCTTCATAAAGCCTTTCTTGCAGGCCTCGATGTCCTTGGGCTGGAAGTTTTCTTCCTGCTCCTGCATCCAACAATCAAACTTGATCTGGGCATCGGCGGCGTAGCGGGGATAGTTTTCCCGGCCGCCCTGATGCAGTGCGATCATCAGGCGGCCGCGGGCTTTGCGCAATTCGCCTTCCTTGTCCATGGGCAGGTTGCGGGCCTTGAAACCTTCAGGTTTTACGGCCGTATCCTTCTTGGCCATGGACGCCTTTATGGCGCGATTGGCGAAGCGGTCTGAATCCTCGTAGTCGCCTTCCGCATACTCTGTCTTCGACAGGCCGATATAGCCGTCATAGAGGTTGAAGTTGAAGGGTGTCTTGGCGACCTCCGCCATTTTGGCTACTTCCAATTGCGAGCCCGCGCAACCCGCCAGTGCCACGGCGGCAATCAACGAAACCGCTGTTGTTTTGATCATATTCACGGCCATCCCTTTTTCTTTGTTGGATGTGTTGTCACGGCCAAGCGACCCTCAGCGTTCACTTCTTTTTGGAACTTAGCAATGCTACCATCAACTATATAACGCATATGTGCGCTACGTCACTCCAAACCTTCGATTTTTGCCCCTTCGGGCAAGCTCCTCCACTCTTCCACCAGGCGGCGGGAGATGGAATCTTCCGGCGGCAGAATGATTTCCGCCCGTTCCAAGGCCCGGTCGATGTCCTGGCGGGTGAACCAGGCCGCCTCGCCAATCTCCTCGCCATCGACCTTGATTTCCGTGTCCACGGCCCGGGCCCAAAATCCCATCATCAATGACGATGGGAACGGCCAGGGTTGCAAGGCCCGATATATGACCGCGCCCGTGGCCACGCCGACCTCTTCGGCGACCTCCCGGCGCACGGCGTCTTCCAACGTCTCGCCCGGCTCGACAAAACCCGAGACCGTGGAAAAGCGGGGAATATCAATTGTCGCGCGCCGGGCCAGCAAACAGCGTTCGCCATCGATGACCAGGGTTATGACGGCCGGATCGGTGCGGGGAAAATGCAGGCGGCCGCATTTTTCATCCTGGCACCGGCGCGCATGACCGGCCCGTTCCATCACCGTGGCCCCGCCGCAACGGCCGCAATGGAGGTGGTCGCCATGCCAGACGGACATGCCGCGGCCAAAGGCCAACAGCGCCGCCATCTGGTCGGACAGGTTCATGGCCACATCGCGCAGATCATGGGCCGCGGCGGTCAGGGTATCCTCCGACAGTTTCGAGATATCCAGGGTGAAATACGCCACATCATCGATCAATCCCAGCAGGACCACCTGGTCCAGATCCGCCAGGGCAGCAGCGGCATCGGGCGCCAGAAACAATGGCGTTTGCTGGTCCACGAATTGAAAGCGGTGCCGCCAGACGGGAAAAATCCGGCTGCGCGCGGAATTAAGCCGCGCGGCCAGCCAACCGGCGTCCTCGCGCCACTCCGCCGCGCGGTCAAATTCGCCATCGGCATAGCGCATCGCCGGGGGCATGGCTGGGGACATGGTTGGGGGCATTGTGGTGACCATGGGGGACAATTTCCTCGCTTCCTAACGCCAGACTTGCGATACCTACGAAAACGCCATCGCAACGTTCACATACCGAAGGTCCATCATGAAAACAAGAATTACGGAACTGTTCGGGATCGAGCATCCCATCGTCCAAGGCGGCATGCAGTGGGTTGGCCGCGCCGAACTGGTCAGTGCCGTCGCCAATGGCGGCTGCCTGGGCTTCATCACCGCCCTGACCCAGCCGAGCCCCGAAGAGCTGACCAAGGAGATCGCCCGCACCCGCGAAATGACGGACAAGCCCTTCGGCGTCAACCTGACCATATTGCCGACCTTGAAGCCGGTGCCGTATCAGGAATATGCCCAGGCCATCGCCGACAGCGGTGTCAAGATCGTCGAGACCGCCGGACGCAGCCCCGAACCTTTCATGCCCACCTTCAAGGCGGCCGGGATCAAGGTGATCCACAAATGCACCTCCGTGCGCCATTCCGTTAAGGCCGAGGCGGTTGGCTGCGATGCGGTCAGCGTTGACGGATTTGAATGCGCCGGACATCCGGGCGAGGACGACATTCCAGGCTTGATCCTCCTCCCCGCCACCGCCGACAAGGTGACCATTCCATTCGTGGCCTCGGGCGGCTTTGGCGATGTCCGCGGCCTGGTTGCAGCGCTCGCGCTCGGCGCCGACGGCATCAACATGGGCAGCCGCTTCATGGCCACCGTTGAGGCGCCGATCCACGACAACGTCAAGGAGGCAATGGTCGCCGCCGACGAGCGCAACACGGCACTGATGTACCGGCCCTTGCGCAACACCGCCCGGGTTTTCAAAAACCAGGTCGCCGGCAAGGTGCTGGAAATTGAGCGCGAAAAGGGCGGCGACATAAAGATCGAGGACCTGGCGCAATATGTCTCCGGCCAGCGGGGCAAGATTGTCTTCGAGGACGGCAATATCGATCACGGCATCTGGTCCGCCGGCATGGTGGTGGGCCTGATCAACGACATCCCCTCCTGCGCCGACCTGATCAGCCGCATCGTCGCGGAGGCGGAACAGATCATCGCCCAGCGTCTGGCCGGCCTGGTTAATCCGGCCAGCAAGGCCGCATAGGCGGGGGGGCAATAGAATGACCAGAGCATTTGACGGCGTGCGCGTCGTCGATTTCACACAAGTCCTGTCCGGCCCGGTGGCGACCGGCAATCTGGCCCAATTGGGCGCCGAAGTGATCAAGATCGAATTGCCGGGCACGGGCGATCAAACCCGCGACCTGATGGCCGAAGGTGAATGGGCCCTCGCTGGATTGGGGCCCGTATTCGTCGGCTTCAATTGCGGCAAACGCTCCATCGCCCTGGATCTGAAAAATGACGAAGCCAAGAAAGTCGTCCGCCGCATGATCAAAAGCGCCGACGTGGTCGCCGAAAACTTCAAACCGGGCGTCATGGGTCGGCTTGGATTTGGCTATGAAGCTGTCAAGGCGATCAAACCGGACATCGTCTATTGCTCCATCTCCGGCTTCGGCCAGAACGGTCCCGCCTCCAGCGCGGGGGCCTATGACGGGGCAATCCAGGCGGTCTCGGGACTGATGTCGCTGACCGGCACGCCGGAGGCCGGACCGATCAGGATCGCCTTTCCCGTTGCCGATATGACGACGGGACTGACCGCATCCTTCGCCATTGCCACCGCCCTCTACCGCCGTTTGGCGACCGGCAAGGGCCAGCATCTGGACGTGGCCATGACCGATTCCGTCATGTCCCTGATCAGTTTTGCCATCAACCGCTACCTGCTCAACGGCTCGGTGCCGGAGCTGTTGGGCAACCGTTCCGCGACCATGCAGACCACCACGGACGTCTATGAAACCGCCGACGGCTTCATCAATATCTCGGTGTTCGCCGATTATATGATCCCCGCGCTTTGCCGCGGCCTCGGCCACCCGGAATGGGCGGAACAGGAACGCTATAAGACGGAGCAGGGCCGCATCGACAATCGGCTGGAAATATTTGACGAACTGAAGGCGCTCATCATCACCAAGCCAACCGCCCACTGGCAGGAGACATTGCGTGCCGAGGGCGTGCCCATGGCGCCCGTGCTGACCGTGCCCGAAGCCATTGAACAAGAACAGGTCGGCCATCGCAATGTCCTCATGGCCCTGCCGGCGCCGGAGGGTATCGAGGGCGAGATTACCATTCCCGGATTGGGTTTCATGGCCTCGGAAGGTAGCCCTGCAATGGATCGGCCGCCGCCTCTGCTGGGCCAGCACACGGAAGAAATCTTGTCGGAGTTTGGCTATGGCGCGGCGGAGATTGCCGCCCTGCGGGATTGCGGCGCTATTTGAGGAAATTGACATGGATATTGATCTGTCCCCGGCGGACGAGGCCTTTCGCACCGAGATCCGGGATTTCCTGGAAGATACCCTGACCGAAGCCCTGCGTGACGGCGCCCGCAAGCGCACCTCGCTGTGGCAGGACATGGACTCTGCCATGACCTGGCAGCGTATTCTGCATGCCAAGGGCTGGGCCGCGCCGGACTGGCCGGAAGAATACGGCGGCACGGATTGGACGCTGATGCAGCGCTATATCTTTGCCCAGGAATGTGTCCGCGCCGAGGCGCCGTCGCTGATCCCCATGAGCCTGAAGATGTGCGGCCCGATGTTGATCGGCTATGGCACGGAGGAGCAAAAGGCCCACTATCTGCCCCGTATCCTCAGTGGCGAGGATGTCTGGTGCCAGGGCTATTCAGAGCCGGGCTCCGGCTCCGACCTGGCCGCGCTCAGCATGGCCGCAATTGGTGACGGCGATGACTATATGGTCAACGGCTCCAAGCTCTGGACCTCCTATGCCCAGCACGCCGACATGATGTTTGCTCTGGTCCGCACCTCGACGGAAGGCAAGCGCCAGGAAGGCATCTCATTTTTGCTCATCGACATGACCGCGCCGGGCATCACGGTCAAGCCGATCATCAATCTCGAAGGCGTGCACGAATTGAACCAGGTCTTTTTCGATGACGTGCGGGTGGCAAAGAAGAACCGCGTGGGCAAAGAAAACGACGGCTGGTCGGTGGCCAAGTACCTGTTGGAGTTCGAACGCTTTTCCATGACCTCGGTCGAGTTGCGCCGGGTTCTGGGCAAGATCCAAGCCCTGGCCAGGCAGACCCGCACCGACGGGGCAATATTGGCCGGCGACCCGGCCTTTGCGCAAAAACTGGCGGGACTGCAAATGGACGCCATGGCCCTGGAAATATCCGAACAACGGGTGCTGGCCAATTTGAGCGCCGGCAACCCGCCCGGCGCCGCCTCCTCCATCCAAAAGGCCCGTGGCTCGGAGGTTCAACAACAGGTGGATATGCTGGGCGTGGAAGTGGCGGCCTACTACGCCAACCCCCTGCAGCCCGAGGCCCTGGAGCTGGGCAGCAACCAACCCCCCATCGGACCGGAAGGGGCCATCACCCTGATGCCCAGCTACCTGAGCAACCGCATGAAAACCATCGCCGGCGGCTCATCGGAAATACAGCGCAATATTGTCGCCAAGGCGGTGCTGGGGTTGTAGTTATTTTCCTGCCCCGACCGATACCGCCGCAAAGTTGGCAAACCATTTTGGGTCTGCAATCTGCGCATTTGACGCTTTCGACACGCTAGAAATTACCTTTACTTATGACAATTTTATGTAGAGTCTAAATTATAGCTACCTGAAATCTATAGACTGATTTTGTATGATAATTCGCTCGTCATTCAAATGCCTTACCTGCAATCAAGTGCATACTGTCCGGATAGGTATGGGTCAGGAGGAATATCAATCTCACCGATTTCCTTGCATGAACTGCGGTGAAGATATGGAAATTGGCATGCATGTCGATTACGAAAGGAGCGGCACTCGTACCGAAGCGGTTGAAAATGCAGAACATGCTACCGAAGAAATTGGCGCCCCCATAATGAACGTTGAAGCAAACTTCTTGGTGCCCCAAGACGAACGCCACAAAGATTTTGCATTTCCTCGTTTGCCTCAGATGATGCGCATGGCGGCTATCGCTGAAGAAGCGGGTTCGTTGATCCCACTCCCGGCAATTCCGCGCGAAATGGCCAATGAACGCCCATTTCGCCGTCCGGATATTGCCGCCGAATGGAAACTTTTGAAGAAGGCGTGGTCGCTGCATCGCCGCGGCAAAGAGAAATTATCGGGGAGACAACTCGCTGAAGCATCTGCAAGATATTATGCCTCTGACCCACTAAATGACATTCAAGATTGGTTGTGGCGCTTCTTGTTGTTCTCCTATCAACCCGCATACAAGCCAAAATCTCAAGCAGCGTTCGGAAGTATTAGGCCTCTTCTCGATTTGGACAAGTTTGCCGATTTCAAACGCATGTATGATGGCGACCTCTCGATAGAGCGCGGAAACAGGTATTTTGGAATAATGCGTGATTATTTTTCAGCGTTTTCCGATTTCGGACAGGTTCATTTTCTTGTTGTAAAGGGGATCGGAGTTGATGGCGGTCAAACTGCTTCATCAGTTAATTTCGCAATGACACGAATGTTTTATGGGAATGCATTCGAGACGTTCTCCGCTTCCGTTGATGTATTGGCCTATTTGAACAACCTGTCCTCTGGACGAGATTTCGACAAATTTAAAAAATTTGACCCGACGGAAATACCTGGAACTCGACAAATCAAGCCGCTTCGATGCATTCGATATGAACGCCTCGTTTATCGCGCTGTGTGACGAGCGTGACAATCAACTGCGAAACGCATCACATCACGGTGCATTCCAATTTGACCAGGACACGCAACTGATCACCTACCAATCTGGCAAAGGGGGAACTGGCGCTATCCAGACGATTGGTTACGCGGCATATCTTGAAAAATGTACGAAATTGTTTCTGCAAATAATGACACTTTTGCGATGCGAAATTATGCTTTGTCATTTGTGCAGAATGCGCCCTCCTCTTTAGCAGGGCGGGAGCCAGGTCCGACAATTACTTCTCTGTTCTCGTCATGCACGTACCTGGGGTATCCGGCGACAGTTTACAAAATACAGACTGATATGAAGTCTGTGCAGTCGGCAATATGTATATCGTCGAGTTATCTATCTTAACGAAGCCAACGCCCCTTCCGCATCATCCAATGCCTTGCCGACGCGGGCGCGCAAGCTCTCGATGTCCACGTCCACGGCGGTTTTTTTGCCGGCGCAATAGCGGGCATAGACACCGTGGATAATGCAGGCGGTTTTCCACCAGTTGAAGCCGATGTAGTAATCCAGCATGGATAGATCCCGCCCCGTGCGTTGGCCGTACCGGGCGGCCAGCTCCGCCCGTTTGGGGAAGCCCGGCAGCGCCGTGGGGGAGCCTTCGCGGCCTTCATCCGGCTCGGCCCAGGCATTCAGGGCATAGGCCAGATCGGCAAGCGGGTCGCCCAGGGTGGAGATTTCCCAATCGACCAGGGCGGCGATCCTATGATCGGCCCCGAGCAGGCAGTTGTGCAGGCCGTAATCCCCGTGGACAACCCGCGCCGGGCCCTGGTCGGGGATGTTCGCCGCCAAAAAATCACGCATTTCATGGGTCCGGGGGTCGTCATAATCGGCGTCATCCTTGGATGAGGTCCAGGAGCGGTACCAGGTTCGCAACTGGCGCCCCACATAATCCTCTTTCTTGCCCAGATCGCCGAGGCCGATGACGTCCGGGTCCAGGCTATGGAGATCGGCCAGGACATCCATGAAGGACCAGGCGATGGTCCGGCGGCTGTCTTCCGGGTGCCGGGCCTCGGTTTCCTCGGCGCTATAAAGCGGCCGGCCGTCGATCAGACCCATGACATAGAACCAGGCGCCGGTGACATCCGGGCTTTCGCAAAACGCAAGGGCGGGGGCGACAGGCACGTCCGTCGGGCCCAGGGCTGATATCAGGGCCCATTCCCGGCTCATGTCGTGGGCTTTCGGCAACAGCACGCCCTGGGGCGGGCGGCGTATGACGGCGGCGCGGCCCTGGGCGTCGTCAATACGGTAGGTCAGGTTGGAATGGCCGCCCTGCAACCGGGTCCAGGTGAAGGGCGGCGCTAGGCCATCCACGTTGTCGGCGATCCACGCCTCGACGGCATCAACCTTGTAACCTTCGGGCTCTGTCTCAGTCGGGTCCATAATTTTTTCGCACCAATAAGGCAAACGGTAAGATCCCATTGTTCAGGATTTTCCCGCTTCGCGCCATGGGCGAATTGCCTGCTTGAGCGATTGCAGTGCTACAGTGCGCCAGCAAAAAGGAGAGACAGGGTGGCGGACAGGTTCGACTATGTGATCATCGGGGCGGGTTCCGCCGGCTGCATTCTGGCCAATCGCCTGACGGCGGACGGCAAGCACACCGTCTGCCTGCTGGAGGCGGGGCCGCGGGATTGGCACCCCTATCTGCATATCCCCGCCGGCTTCATCAAGACCCTGACCAATCCCAACGTCAACTGGCTGTACGAGGCCGAGCCGAGCCATTGGACCGGGGGCCGGGCCATCGGGGTGCCCAGGGGCAAAACCCTGGGCGGGTCCTCTTCGATCAACGGGCATATTTACAATCGCGGCCAGCGTATGGACTTTGACAACTGGGCCCAGAGGGGCAACCAGGGTTGGGGCTATGCCGACGTGCTGCCCTATTTCCGCCGGTGCGAGCGGCGGATCGGCGCTGGTGACGATACTTTTCGCGGGCGGGAGGGCAACCTGGCCGTCACCGATTTGAACTACAGCCATCCCCTGTGCGAGGCCTTCATGCAGGGGGCGGGAGAGTTGGGCATTCCGCGCAATGCCGATTACAACGGCGCCGTCCAGGAAGGCATCTCCTACGTCCAGCGCACGGCCCACAATCGCCGCCGGGTCAGCACCGCGCGGGCCTTTCTGAACCCGGCCAAGTCGCGGCCCAACTTGACGGTCCGCACCGGCACGCACGCCACCCGCATTGTGCTGGACGGCAAGCGAGCCACGGGCGTTGAGTGCGCCAAGGGCGGGCGCGGTGGGAAAATTATGCAGGTCCATGCCAGCCGCGAAGTGATCCTCAGCGGCGGCACCATCAATTCGCCGCAACTGCTGCAGCTCTCGGGTATCGGCCCTGGCGGCCTGCTGCAATCATTGGGTATTGCGATCCAACACGAGCTGGCCGGCGTCGGCGAGAACCTGCGCGACCATTACGCCCCCCGCTTCAGCGCCCGTGTGAAGAATATCGAAACCATCAACGAGTTGGCGCGCGGCTACAAGTTTATCGGCGAGGTGGCGAAATATTTCCTGGGCGGCAAAAGCATTGTCAATCTTAGCCCCTCCATGGTCTACGGTTTCTGGCATTCAGACCCGGCGGCGCGCAGCAACGATCTGCAATTCATCTTCACCCCGGCCAGTTACAAACAGGGGGTGCATGGCCTGCTGGACGACCATCCCGGTTTCACGGTGGCGGCCTGGCAGCACCGGCCGCAAAGCAAGGGCTGGGTGCGGGCGCGGGCGGCGGACCCGTTCGAGAAACCAATCATCCAACCCAACTATCTGGCCGACGAGGGCGACCGTAAAGTTATCGTCAGCGCCATGAAGCTGGCCCGCCGGCTGATGCATACGGATGCCATGAAGCCTTATCTGGATTTCGAGGACTATCCCGGCGATCAGGTGCAAAGCGACGACGAATTGCTGGAAGCCGCCCGCGATGTTGCCTCCACGACCTTTCACGTCATGGGCACCTGCCGCATGGGGCCGGCGGCGGACCCAACGGCGGTGGTCGATGATCAGCTGCGCGTCCGGGGACTGGAGGCATTGCGGGTCATCGATGCCTCCGTCATGCCGGCCATGATCTCCGCCAACCTGAACGCGGCGACCATGATGATCGGCGAGAAAGGTGCGGACCTGGTGCTGGGAAAACAGGCCATGGAGCCCATCATCGTGCCGGATCTGGCGCCGTGACTATCACCGTCACGCCCGTAAGCGAGATCCTTGGCGCGGACATTGCCGGCCTGGACATGACGGCGCCACTGGCGCCGAAGGATGTAGCGGCGATCAAACAGGCCTTTGTGGATCACCTGGTTTTGCGCTTTCGCGGCCAGGCCCTGGACGCGCGTCAGCTGGCCGCGTTCTCGGCCCAATTCGGCGAATTGCAGCCCCATGTGCAACGCACATACCACCACCCCGACGACGCCAATGTGGTGGAAATGCGCAGCTTCGATGAAGCTGGAAAATTCGATCTGGCCGGCGCCTCGCGCGGCGCCACGGAACGGCTGCGCGACGGCTGGCATTCCGATCTGGCCTATGACGCCGTGCCCGCAAAGGCGACATTTCTGCATGCCGTTGCCGTGCCCAGCAGCGGCGGCAACACCTGCTTCGCCAATGCCCACCAGGTCTATGAAGCCCTGCCCGAAGCCTTGAAGCAGCGCATTGCCGGGCGGCGGGCGGAATTTTCCTATGGCTACAACAAGCGCAACAAAGCCACCCATTTGGCCGCCACCACCCTTGATCAAGCGGGCCGGGACAGCACCACCGTGACCCACCCCATGGTCTGTGTGCATCCGGTCACGAAACTGCCGGCCCTCTATGTGAACCCCTTGGTCGCCACGCGCGTGGTGGACATGGGGGCAGAGGACAGTGATGCCTTGCTGGACGAATTGTTTGATTGGCTGGACCGACCGGAATTCCGCTGGGAACATGTTTGGCGGGTTGGCGATACCCTGATGTGGGAAAACCGCGGCGGGGTCATGCATTGCGGGCGGCTGGACTATCCGCGCGATCAACGGCGCCATTTTATCCGCACCACGGTGCGCGGCCAGGCCATTGAAGCCTACCAATAAATCCTATTTGCCACCGCGATAAGTCTCCGGCGCGAACTTCAGGAACAGCATGCCGACCGCAACACTGAGCACGGCGGTGGAAATCAATGCGGCTTCCGCGCCCAGCCCGTCCATGACCAGCCCCACGCCAATGGGCCCAATCACGTAGCCCAGATCACCGACCATGCGGAATGTGCTCATGGCGGCGGCATTCATGCCAGGGGGGGCGCAGTCGGCGGCATAGGCGGCGGGCGCGGTGCCCCCGATGGAGGCCGAGATCCCCCACACCAGGCAACCGATCACGAACCAGATATAATCCGGCGAGACCATGAATAGCATCATGGACGCACCGGTCATCAAAGTCGCCGGCACGATCACCGCCTTGCGCCCATAACGATCCACCAGAATGCCCGAGGGATAGGCCGCGATCACCCCGGCCACGCTGCCCAGCGCCATGCCAAAACCAATTTCGGCCACCGACAAACTAAGGCGTATGGAAACGTAAACCGGAATAATGGTGAACAAACCACCCGTTCGCACCACGGCGTTGGTCAGGGACACGATGGAGGCCAGAACATAGCCGAGATGGCTCATCAGCAGGCGCACCTGGCGCAGATAAGATATCGCCGGGCCGGCGCCCAGGCCCGCCGCGCCCAGGCCTCTGGTTTCCTTCACCGCAAACCAGGCCACCGCTGTCGCCAGCAGGGAGGCACAGCCATAGGCCTGAAACGGCATCGCCAGGCCGTAATAGGTCGCCAACAGGCCGCCCGGCAGGGGGCCGATACCCACCGCGAAAAGGAAACAACCTTGATAGATGGATATGATCCGGCCGCGCCGTTCCGGTGTGGAAATATCCGCCAGCACCACCTGCCCGGTGGTCAAGATGATGCCCGCGCCGGCGCCCGAGACGAACCTGGCGGCGATGAATTCCGGGTAGACGGTCGCCGCCGCGCACCAGAAACTGCCCGCGGCCGAGATCAGACCGCCGATCGCCAAGGTCGGCCGCCGGCCCAGACGGTCCGACAATTGCCCCGACGGCACGGCGACAACGAACCGCGCCAGACCGTAGATCGCCACCGCCATGCCGATGGCCGAGGCCGCCACGCCAAAGGATTGCGCGTACAAGGGCAGCACGGGGATGATACTGCCAAAACCAAGCTGGTTGATGGTGATCAGCCCGCACATGGCGATAAGAACCCGGTTTTCAGTCGTCATGATGGGGAAACCTAAGCGCCGGGAGTTTTTGAGGGGAATGGCCTGGATGAATGCGTTAACCTATAGGATTGAAACCGCGATGGAAACTGTATGACCGCGACCTCTTCTGATTTTCCCACCGACCGCCACGGCTGGGCCGAGCTGCTGCCCGACCGCCGGGCCCGACCGCCGCTGGAGGGCGATCATCGCGTGGCTTGGGCGGTGATCGGCGCCGGGCTGACGGGTCTGGCCTGCGCCCGCAGGCTGGCGGCGCTTTGCCCCGACAGGGAGATAATGCTGTTGGATGCCAGAGAGGTCGGGCAAGGGGCCTCGGGCCGGAATTCCGGGTTCGCCGTCGCCGTCAGCCATTTTCCCGGCGGCTACAGGGCCAAAGACAGGCACAATTATGCAAGGGTCAACCGCATCAACAGGGCCGGGCTGAAGCTGCTGAACGATCAGATCATCGAACAAGGCATTTCCTGCCAGTGGGCCGCCGCCGGCTTTCATCATGGTGCCGCCGATCACGGGGCGGTCAACGAATGGGGCCATTTCAAACGCTATCTGGAAGCGATGGAGATCGCCCATACGCCCCTGGATCACGAAGCCATGACGGCGCGGCTGGGGACGCCCCATTATCGCGCCGGCATTCATGTCCATGACGGCGCCTTGCTGCAACCGGCCGCCCTGGTGCGCGGTCTGGCCGACAGCCTGCCCGCCAACGTCCGGCTGTTTGAGGGGAGCCCGGTTCTGCGGCTTGAATCCGGCCGGCCGAGCCGTCTTCGTTTGCCCAGCGGCATGGTGGTAGCGGACAATGTTGTTCTGGCGACCAATTACGAGGCGGGCAAGCTTGGCTATTTGCGCCGCCGCCTTATGGGCAGCACCTTGTCGGGCAGTTTTACCCGGCAGCTTAGCGGGGATGAACGCGCCGGCCTGGGCGAACTGGATGAATGGGGTCTGCTCTCCCTCCACGGCGGCGGCGCCACGGTGCGTCTGACCAAGGATGGCCGGTTGTCCCTGCGCAACACCGCCGAATATCGCGGTGCGGCATTGCTGACCGATCGGCAATTGGCCCAACGGCAGGTTAGGCACCGTGCGGCTTTCGAGGTCCGCTTCCCCCAATTGCAACATGTGCCCTTCGAATATGCCTGGTCCGGGGTCGAAGGCATCAGCCGCAACGGGACGAATTTCTTTGGCCGGCAAGGCGACGGCGTCTATTTCGCGGGCGGCTACAACGGCTCCGGCGTGACCAGGGGCACGGCCTTCGGCACCGCCCTGGCGGATTATGCGGCGGGGGGACAATCATCCCTGATCGACGATTGCCTGGCCTCGGCGCCCGCGTCATGGATCCCGCCCCGCCCCTTCCTCGACATCGCCGCCGCCCTGGCGATCCGCGCCCGCTTCAAGGATGTGGGGCGAGACCGATGACAGAGGCATGACCCTGCGCTACCTTCACCGTCGGTCAAAAGAGGAGGAGATATCGAGCCATGGCTAAAACCAATATTGAATTCGGCACCGCGCTGCGTTCGCCCTACAACGTTGGGGCGCTGTCGCGGCAGATCGAGGACCTGGGCTTTGACATTCTGGGCTGTGGCGAGCATGTCAGTTTTTATGTGGACACGGCCAACGGCCTGATCTCCCTCTCCGTCGCCGCCGGCGCCACCAAAAGCATCAAATTGATGAGCACCATTACCCTTGCGCCGCTGTATCCCCCGGCCCTGCTGGCCAAGATGGGCGCGGCCCTGGACGTGGCCTCGGGCGGGCGTTTTTCCCTGGGCGTCGGCGTGGGCGGTGAATTCGCCAACGAATTCGAAGCCTGCGGCATCCCCCTCAAGGAACGGGGCGCGCGCACCGATGACGCCTTGGAGGTTATCACGCGGACCTGGACCGGCACGGATGTCAGCTACCAGGGCCGCTTCACCACGCTGGAGAATTTCTCTCTCAAGCCCCTGCCGATCCAAAAGCCCCGCCCGCCGATCTGGGTGTCCGGGCGGTCCGAGGCCGCCATGCGCCGGGCCGCCAAGTATGCCGATGGCTGGCTGCCCTACATGTACACGCCCGAACAACTGGCCGACAGCATCACCAAAATCAAGGCTTATGGCGAGGATCTGGGGCGGGACATGTCCGACTTCACCTTCGGTATGTACATCTTCACCGCCGTGCACGAAGACAACGACACCGCCATCAAATACGCCACGGACCGCCTGAGCACGCAGTATTCCCAGGACTTTAGCAAAATCGTCCACAAATTCGCCCTGGCCGGCGACCCGGACAAATCACAGGCCCGCCTGCAAGAATACGTGGATGCCGGTGCCACGATGGTCTTTGTCTCTTCCGCCTGCCCGGACGACTACATCGACACCAATCTGGAAATGATCGCCAAGGATATCATGCCGGCGTTTCGGGCCTGAGCGCGGAGAAAAATTGATGAAAACCATGCAGGCAATGATGCTCGAACAATACGGCGGTCCGCACGCGTTCAAGGAACGGGAACTGCCAATCCCGGATCCCGGCGCCGGGGAGGTGCGGATCCGCATTGACGCGGTTTCGGTTAATCCCGTGGACTGCAAGATGCGCGGCGGACAGCTCGCGTTGCTCCTGCCCACGGTGTTGGGGCGCGACGTGGCCGGCTTCGTTGACGCCGTTGGCAAAGATACGGGCGGGGGTGCCAGTGGCTTCGCAGAGGGCGATCGGGTGATGGCCGTGCTGTTCGGCCCCCGCAGCAACGGCGCCTACGCCCGATACGTCACGGTGCCGACGGCCTTCGTCGCCCACGCGCCCAAGACCCTCTCGCTGGCGGAGGAGGCGGCAACGGGCGTGGCCGGGCTGACCGCCTATCTGGCGGTGAACAGAGCCGGGTCGGTGTCCAAAAGTGATGCCATCCTGGTCACGGGCGGCGCGGGCGGCGTCGGCAGTTTCGCCATTCCTTTGCTGCGCGGCCGGGGTATCGAAACAATTATCGCAACCGCCGGCTCCGAGACCAGCCGGCGCTATCTGGTTGACAGCCTTGGCCAGGACCCGAAGCATGTCGTGAATTATCGCGGCAAGGACGTCGCCGCATTGGCAGCGGACGTTGCCGCCCTCGCCGGCCCGGACGGTATTTGCCAGGCCTTCGATTTTGTCGGCAATGAGATGAAGCGCCCGTCGTTCGAGGCAGTTGGTTTCGAAGGTTCCGTGGTCAGCGTGGTCGAGGAGGGCGACAAATTTTCATTGCCCATCTGGCAGCCCGGCGGCCCGATGTTTGAGAAATCCGCCTCCTACCACTTCATCGCCACCTCCGCCCGGGCCCGCTACGGCGCCCCGGACGACTGGGCCTCGTACCGGCGCTGGCTCGACGATTGGATGGCCATCATGGCTTCCGGAGATGTGACAATGCCGACAGTCAGCGTCGTCGGCCCTCTGGGCGAGGCGACCCTGGCCGAGGCCCACGAACGTCTCGAGTCGGGCGGGACGCCGGGCAAGCTGGCACTGACCGTCGAGCAAAAAACCGGGAGCCGGCAACCACCGACCCCCGGTCCATATTCACATTGAACTCAAAATTTTAATGCAAATTAGTACAGCGCGACCGGGTTGCCGGGCGATCCGGTGGCGCCCTTCATTTTCAGCCGTGACCAGACAAACAGGAACTCCGAAACATTGTCCGCCACCAACTGGCTGAGATCGAGGTTCTCCAAATTCCAGATACCCCGCTTGGGGATCAGTTCCAGATGACACTCGAAGGGTTGCGGGGTCTCGCCGCCGAAGGTCGGCGCCACGGCTTCCACCGCCCAGGTATCGGCGCCGGTCAAAATGATCTTGCGCGAGGCGAGTTACAAACAGGCGGAGGTTCCGAAGCCGGGCTCGCCCGCGTTGAAGGCGGCGACGCGCCTCTTCTTCTCGGCCGCATCGAAGCTATCCCATTTGGACGGATGCCAGATATTGCCGTGACCCGTATAGAGGAACACACAATCGCCCTCGCCAATGGGATCGATGCCCTGGCGTTTGACCATGGCCCTGACATCCACATCGGTGATGATTCCCGGATCACCCTTGTTCGGCGGCGGCGCCGGGATTGGCAACTGTTCCATGCCGCGATAGGCGGCCGCATTCAACAGCACGCCACGGCAGACGAAGCCTTTCTGGGCAACATGTTCGACGCCCAGGGGCCCGAGGCCGTAGGCCCCGCCCACCTTTGCCAAAATACGCCCGTTGTAAAAGAAATCGCCTTTGGATGTGCGCACGCCGATGTGGCCGGGGCCGTCGAACTGGGTGCCGACC
>JAYGEA010000124.1:0-7408 GCA_046582635.1 Alphaproteobacteria bacterium | reverse complement strand
GCCCACGTTGGCTTCCCGCGCCTCGGCGTCGGACAGCACACCCTGGGGCGTGGTCAGAATGGAAATACCCAGGCCGTTGGCCACCCGCGGCAACTGCTTGACCGAGGAATAAACCCGCCGGCCCGGCGTGGAGACCCGCTTGATCTGTTGGATCACCGGCTCCCCTTCGTAGTATTTCAACTCAATGGACAATTCCGCCTTGCCGCGGTCATAGTCCGTGCGGGAATAACCGCGGATATAGCCTTCGCGCTGCAAAACTTCCAACACCCTCTCGCGCAGGCGCGAGGCCGGCGACAGTATGGAACCCTTGCCCGCGCGCTGGCCGTTACGGATGCGCGTCAGCATATCGCCGATCGGATCGGTCATCGACATCGTTACGCCCTCCCTTACCAGCTAGATTTCGTCAGGCCCGGAATCTGTCCCAGCGATCCCAGTTCGCGCAGAGCGATCCGGGACAGTTGGAACTTCCGGTAGTAGCCGCGCGGGCGGCCGGTCAATTCACAGCGGTTGCGAACCCTGTTCGGCGCGGAATTACGTGGCATTTCCGCCAGTTTCAGGCGGGCCGCGAAACGTTCTTCCTGGCCGAAGCTTTTGTCCGAGGCTATCGCCTTGAGACGGTTACGCTTGGCAAGATACTTCCCGACCAACTTGATACGGGTCTTATTCTTTTCAATGGCGCTTTTCTTGGCCATGTATGGAACCCCTTGGTTTCCTTCGTGAAGCGAAAGTCCCGATAAATCGAAACCTCCACCGAAAATCCTTAACTTCGCGGCGTCTGCCCTTAGCGGACGTTAGCTTTGAAAAGGCATGTTGAAGCCGGCCAGCAAAGCCCGGCCTTGATCGTTGTTGGCCGCCGTGGTGCAGATCACCACGTCCATGCCGCGCACTTCATCGATCTCGTCGTAAGCGATCTCAGGAAAGACAAGTTGCTCGGTCAAACCGAGAGCATAATTGCCCCGGCCATCGAAACTTTTTGGCGAAACGCCGCGAAAATCCCGGATCCGCGGCATCGCCACGGTAATCAAACGATCCAGGAATTCGTACATACGGTCCCGCCGCAAGGTCACCTTGCAGCCGATTTGCATGCCCTCGCGCAGCTTGAACACGGCGACGGAGCGCTTGGCATTGGTAATCACCGGTTTTTGTCCGGCGATCTTGACCATGTCGTTATAGGCGGCATCGACCTTTTTGCGGTCATCGGTACCAGCACCCACGCCCATGTTCAGAACAATTTTCTCCAGACGCGGCACTTGCAGGTCGTGGGTGAAATCAAATTCGGATTTCAATTTGCCGTGCAACTCGTCCCGGTACATCTGTTTCAATCGCGGTATATCAGACATCGATCACTTCCCCCGATTGCTTGGCGAAGCGGACCTTGCGGCCATCTTCGAGGAATTTATAGCCCACCCGCGTGGCAACGCCGTCCTTGGGATCGGCCAAGGCCACGTTCGAGATGTGGATCGGCGCCTCCTTCGAGACGATGCCGCCCGGCTGGGTCTGGCTGGGCCGCGCGTGCCGCTTGACCATGTTGACGCCGTCGACCAGAACCCGGTCATCCTCGCGCAGGACGCGGAGGATAGAGCCCTTCTTGCCCTTGTCCCGGCCGCTGACAACAACCACGTCGTCACCCTTTTTTAATTTGAATTTCTTCGCCATCAGATGACCTCTGGCGCCAATGAAATGATTTTCATATGGCTCTTGGCCCGCAGCTCGCGCGTCACGGGACCGAAAATTCGGGTCCCGATGGGCTCGTTCTGGGGATTGATCAGGACGGCGGCGTTGCGGTCAAAGCGGATCGCGGAGCCGTCCGTGCGGTGAATGTCCTTGGCGGTGCGG
Source organism: Alphaproteobacteria bacterium (assembly GCA_046582635.1). Lineage (GTDB taxonomy): Bacteria > Pseudomonadota > Alphaproteobacteria. The sequence continues at coordinate 5,572 of JAYGEA010000124.1, read as the reverse complement.
ACCACGACGGCGCGGTGAATATCGCCTTTTTTTACCCGGCCTCGGGGGATCGCCTCCTTGATGGAGACGACGATAATGTCGCCCACCGAGGCATATTTGCGCTTGGAACCACCAAGCACCTTGATGCATTGGACCCGACGGGCACCGGAATTGTCGGCGACCTCGAGCATGGTTTCTGATTGGATCATGGCTGTCTACCTAACTTGTGCTAGCTCGTCGCTGCTTCAGCGAGAACGATCCATCGTTTGTTTTTGGAAATCGGGGCGCATTCCTGAATGCGGACCTGATCGCCGGTCTTGAATTGGTTTTCCGGGTCGTGGGCGTGGAAGCGCTTCGACCGACGGATCACCTTCTTGTACAGCGCGTGGGTAAAGCGCCTTTCGACACGGACAACGATGGTCTTGTCGTTTTTGTCGCTGACCACGACGCCCTGCATGATGCGTTTTGGCATCCTGTTCTCCTCGGTCCTAGGCCCCAGCCTGTGCGGGCTGAGCGGTTTGTGCGTCCACCTGCATCCGGGTCAAGACCGTTTTGATGCGGGCGATATCGCGGCGCACCTGGCGCACGCGGGCGGTGTTCTCCAATTGGCCACTAGCGCGCTGGAAACGCAGGTTGAACTGCTCCTTGCGCAGGCCCAGCAACTGATCCGTCAACTGGTCCTTGGTTTGGCCGCGTAATTCTTCGGCTTTCATCGGCTAGTTCCCCCCACCAAGGCGGGCGACAAAGCGGGTCTGAACCGGCAGCTTGGCGGAGGCCAGGCGGCAGGCTTCCCGCGCCACTTCCATCGGCACGCCGTCCAGCTCGAACATCATCCGGCCGGGCTTCACCCGGCAGATCCAAAATTCAGGCGTACCCTTGCCTTTACCCATGCGCACCTCGGTCGGCTTCTTCGAAACCGGGACGTCGGGAAAGACGCGGATCCATAATTTGCCGGCACGTTTCATTTGCCGGGTCATGGCGCGCCGGGCTGCCTCGATCTGGCGTGCGGTGATCCGCGCGGGTCCCACCGCTTTCAGACCGTAGGAGCCGAAATCCAGTTTGTTTCCGCCCTTGGCCTTGCCATGGATGCGGCCCTTGTGGGCCTTGCGGAATTTAGTTCTCTTTGGTTGCAACATGACGTGATCAACCTAGTCCTTGTGAAATGAGACTGGCCCTATGAACGTTGGGTCTGTGTATCCTGGTTACGCTGGTCTTGAGCCATGGGGTCGCGTTCCATGATCTCGCCCTTGAAGACCCAGACCTTGACGCCGCAGGTTCCGTAGGCGGTGAAGGCCGTGGCCTCGCCGTAATCAATATCCGCGCGCAGGGTGTGCAGGGGCACCCGGCCCTCGCGGTACCACTCCGTCCGGGCGATTTCAGCCCCGCCCAAACGGCCGCCGCAATTGATGCGAATGCCCAGTGCGCCCAGGCGCATGGCCGATTGCACGGCCCGCTTCATGGCCCGGCGAAAGGCGATCCGCCGCTCCAGCTGGTTGCAGATGTTCTCGGCCACCAGCTTGGCATCGATCTCGGGCTTGCGGATCTCGACAATATTCAGATGCACGTCGCTGCCGGTCATTTTCGACAGGGCCTGGCGCAGCTTTTCGATGTCCGCGCCCTTCTTGCCGATCACCAGACCGGGGCGGGCGGTGGAGATGGTTACCCGCGCCTTCTTGGCCGGCCGTTCAATGACGATGCGGGAGACGCCGGCCTGATGCAGACGTTTCTGCAAAAATCGGCGAATTCTAATGTCTTCGTGCAGCAAAGCGCCATATTCGCGCTTGTTGGCGTACCAACGGCTGTCCCAGGTCCGGTTGATGCCGACCCGCAGGCCGATCGGATTTACTTTTTGACCCATTTTAGTTGGCCTCCTCGCGCTCACGCACCACGATGCGTATCTCGCTGAATGGTTTCAGGATGCGGGCCATGCGGCCCCGGGCACGCGGACGCATGCGCTTCATCACCATGTTCTTACCGACACTGGCCTCGGCGACATAAAGGGCGTCCACGTCCAGGTCGTGATTATTTTCCGCATTGGCGATGGCCGATTGCAGAACCTTTTTCACCAGACCGGCAACCCGGCGCTTGGAAAAAGTCAATTCCGCCAGGGCGCTTTCCACATCCTTGCCCCGGATCGTTTGCGCCACCAGGTTCAGCTTCTGCGGCGAGGTGCGGATGTTGCGGCCCTGGGCGCCGGCTTCGCTGTCGGACAGACGGCGTTCGCGTGCTTGTTTACCCATGGCCCTAACCCCGCCGCGATTTCTTGTCGGCGGCATGGCCGAAGTAAGTCCGGGTCGGTGCGAATTCACCGAACTTGTGGCCCACCATGTCCTCGTTCACCAGCACGGGAATATGCTTATGGCCGTTATGGACGCCGAAGGTCAGGCCGACGAACTGCGGCAATATGGTCGACCGCCGGGACCAGATCTTAATCACTTCCTTGCGCCCCGAGGCCGCCGATTTCTCTGCTTTTTTCAGCAGATAACCATCGACAAAGGGGCCTTTCCAGACAGAACGGGTCATCTCTATGCCGCCTCTCTATTTCGTGCGCCGACGGCGCAGAATGTATTTACTGGAGGGCTTCTTCGCGGAGCGGGTCCGCTTGCCCTTGGTGGGTTTGCCCCAGGGGGTGACCGGGTGCCGGCCGCCCGAGGTACGGCCCTCGCCGCCGCCGTGGGGATGATCCACCGGGTTCATGGCCACGCCGCGCACCGAGGGGCGTTTGCCCAGCCAACGGTTCCGGCCGGCCTTGGCCAACTTGATGTTGGAATTATCCGGGTTCGATACCGCGCCCACCGTGGCCATGCATTCGGCCCGCACCAGACGTTGTTCGCCGGATGTCAGGCGCAAAATAGCATAACCTTGGTCGCGCCCCACCAGTTGCACATAGGTGCCGGCGGAGCGGGCGATCTGGCCGCCCTTGCCCGCCTTCATCTCCACATTGTGGACGATGGTGCCGATGGGCATGGACGACAGCGGCATGGCGTTGCCCGGCTTCACGTCCACCCGCTCACCCGCCACCACGCTGTCGCCGGGGGCCAGGCGTTGCGGCGCCAGGATGTATGACAAATCACCATTCTCGTACTTGATCAGCGCGATAAAGGCGGAGCGGTTGGGATCGTATTCCAAACGCTCGACAACCGCGGCCTCGAAACGCCGGCGCTTGAAATCCACCATGCGGTAGGAACGCTTGGCCCCGCCGCCACGGCGCCGCGCCGTGATGCGGCCGTGGTTGTTACGGCCGCCGCTTTTGGTCAGGCCCTTGGTCAGGGACTTGACCGGCTTGCCCTTATGCAATTCTGATCGGTCCACCAGGACCAGGCCTCGGCGGCCCGGCGTGGTTGGTTTATATTGCTTCAACGCCATTCTGTCACACCCCGCCCATAACGTCGATGGACTGGCCGTCTTCCAACGTCACAATGGCTTTTTTCCAATCTGAACGGCGACCCTTGACGCCGCGAAAACGTTTGGTCTTGCCCTTGACCCGCAAGGTATTGACCGCCTTCACCTTGACCGAGAACAATTCCTCCACCGCCTGCTTGATGCGCGGTTTGGTGGCATCCATGGTGACCCGGAAAGTGACCTGTCCGTGCTCGGAACCCATGGTCGCCTTTTCCGTCACCACCGGACCCAATACGGTCGTATAAACTTGTTCCTTGTTCATTTCAGGCGCGCCTCCAGCACTTCAACGGCGCTCTTGGTCAACACCAAGGTGTCGCGGCGCAGGATGTCATAAACATTGGCACCGGCCGACGCCATCACTTGAACGTCCGCCAGGTTGCCGGCCGCCTGCACCAAATTGTGGTCCAGCTCGCCGCCATCGATAATCAGTACATTGCCCCAGCCCAAGGCGGCGACCTTGGCCGTCAGGGTCTTGGTTTTTGCCTCGTCCAGCGCCGCCTGATCCAAAATCACCAGCTTGCCCTCGGCCTGCTTGGATGACAGGGCCGAACGCATGCCCAGGGCACGGACTTTTTTGGTCAACTTGTGCTCATGGTCATGAACCCGGGGGCCATGCGCCACGCCGCCGCCACGGAACTGCGGTGCCTTGTTGGTTGAATGGCGCGCCCGGCCGGTGCCTTTCTGGCGATAAATCTTGGCGCCCGAGCCACGGATCGCGTTGCGTTCCTTGACCGCATGGTTGCCCGCCCGGCGCTTGGCCAGTTGCCAGGTCACCACGCGGTGCAGGATATCCCGGCGTGGCGTCACGCCGAAGACTTCCTCCGCCAGCTCAATATCGCCAGCGGCCTTGTTGTCCAGGGTTGTTACTTTTGCCTTCATGGCAACTATTCCTTTTCGTCGCCGTCGCTGGGCGCGGCATCGTCTGCGGCGGCCTCTGCAACAGCCCCGGTTTCGGTTGTGGTTTCCGGCGCGGCTTCCCCGGCCACGTCTTCAACGACGTCGTCAGCCGGCAGCTCGATCAAGCCGGCCGGCTTGGGCGCATCGTCGTGCAGGGCCATTTTCACCGCGTCCTGGATCAAAACCCAACCGCTTTTCGGGCCCGGAACCGAACCCTTGACCAACAACAGGCCTTCGTCCACGTCGGCGCCAACAACTTCCAGGTTTTGCATGGTGACCCGGCCCGCGCCCAAGTGGCCGGCCATTTTCTTGCCTTTGAAAACCTTGCCCGGATCCTGGCACTGACCGGTGGAGCCGTGGGAACGATGCGAGATTGAAACACCATGGGAGGCCCGCAAACCGCGGAAGCCCCAACGTTTCATGGCGCCGGCGAAACCCTTGCCGATGGAGGTCCCGGCCACGTCAACATAACTGCCCGTGACGAAATGCGCCGGGCTCAAGCGTGCGCCAACCTCGATCAGGGCATCTTCCGAGACCCGAAATTCCGCCAGACGCTTTTTCGGCTCAACTTCGGCCTTGGCATAATGTCCGCGCATGGCCTTGCCCACGCGCTTCACCTTGGCCTTGCCCACGCCCAACTGAACAGCCGTGTAGCCGTCCCGTTCCTGGGTGCGCTGGTCCACCACCTGGCAGTCGTTGATATGAAGTACGGTGACCGGAACATGGCTGCCGTCTTCGAGAAAAACCCGGGTCATGCCGAGCTTTTGTCCTATGAGACCGGAACGCTTCATCCTCAGAATCCTAAAGTTTGATTTCCACGTCCACGCCGGCGGCCAGGTCGAGCTTCATCAGCGCGTCCACGGTCTGTGGCGTGGGGTCAATAATATCGAGCAACCGCTTGTGGGTGCGGATTTCGAACTGCTCCCGGGATTTCTTGTCGATGTGCGGCGAACGCAGCACCGTGAACTTCTCAATGCGCGTCGGCAGGGGGATGGGCCCGCGCACCCGTGCGCCGGTCCGTTTTGCCGTGGAGGCAATTTCCGATGTCGCCTGGTCGAGTACGCGATGCTCGAACGCCTTGAGACGGATGCGGATGTTTTGGCTTTCCATGATTTTCTCTCTGCCTGCGGATCAGTTCAAACTATTCGTTAATCTATTCGTCAATCGATGCGACAACGCCGGCACCGACCGTGCGGCCGCCTTCGCGGATGGCGAAGCGCAGACCCTCGTCCATGGCGATGGGCGCGATTAGCTCCACCGACATCTCGATATTGTCGCCCGGCATCACCATCTC
>JAYGEA010000094.1:0-18343 GCA_046582635.1 Alphaproteobacteria bacterium | reverse complement strand
TCGAAGGGTTATATTTTCGCCGATGCCGAGGACGATGTCGGCACAACATTCCGAATTTACCTGCCGTCTGTTTTGCAAGGCCCGGAGACGTCGGCAAAAAACCAGTCCGGCGGAAGGGTTCGGCAATCAAGAAGTCATCCTGGTGGTGGAGGACGAAGAGAGTGTCCGGGATATGGTCGCAAGGGTATTGGAGAAAAAAGGCTATCTGGTCCTGCAGGCCGGCAATGGCCGCGATGGTTTGGATCAGTTGTCCGGCAAGCCGCAAATCGACCTGCTGTTGACGGATGTCCTGCTACCAGGTGGCTTGAATGGCCAGCAAGTGGCCGATGCCGCCCTGTCTATACGGTCCGACCTGAAGGTTATGTTCATGTCGGGCTATGCCAAGGAAGCTATTATTGATCAGGGCCGGTTGAAATCCGGCACGAAATTACTGAGCAAGCCATTCCTGCCCACTGTACTGGCGGAACAGGTGCGCATGGTACTAGACAGCTGAAACCTTCGGTCGCAGTGACTGAGGCGACAATGTGGCCAGGATAAAGTTGCGCAAGCTGGCATGTTCCGGGTCTTTGTCGCGGGTTGATCGCCAGTGCAAACCTATTGAAAACCCCTCCACGGGAAATGGCAGTTCCATGATCCGCAGGGGGAAATGCCGCGCCGCCCGTTCCGCCAACTGACGGGGCAAGGTTACCAGATGGTCGGTCTCCGAAACCAACAGGCAGGCGGAGAGGAAGTGGGGAATGGAACAGACGACCGCGCGCTGGCGGCCCATTGTGCGCAGGTGGGCGTCGATCACGCCGCGCCGCCCGCCCCGGTCCGGTGCCACCAGGATGTGACCCCGTTCCAGATATTCTTCTAATTGAATTGCCGGGCGGTCAGCCAAGGCCTGTTCCCGGGCCATGACACAAACAAAATCCAGCGTCGCGATATTTCGTGTTACGAGGTTCTTCAGATTGCGGATCGATGGTTCCAAATGGGCCATGACGAAATCAACCCGCTCCAATTCCAGGGCATCCTGGAGAATATCACTGCGGAAGGGCCGCACCTCGACCGAGATGCCGGGCGCCGCCCTGGCCAGGCCGCCGATCAGGTCAGTGATGAACAACGCCTCCTCCAAATCCGACATAACAAGGGTAAAATTGCGCTTCACCTCGGCCAGGGCAATACTTGGCAAGGCACCCCGAGAGGTAACATTCGCCAGATCTGACAAAGCCCGTGCAATCACCGGCGCCATCTCGGTTGCGAACCTAGTTGGCAGCATGCCGTTCTTGGATCGCACAAAAAGCTGGTCGCCCAACTGACCGCGCAGCCTGGTCAGGGCGTTGGAGGCCGCCGGCTGGGTGAGGCCAAGGCTTTGTGCCGCTTGCGATACGGAACCATGGCGCATGATTGCTTCGAAAACGGCAAAAAGATTGAGGTCCATATAAAATTCATAAGATCAATAATAAGATATATCAATAATAAATTTCATCAATGATGATCGGCCGCCTATCTTCCAATGACAACGGTCTAACGAACGATTGGAGGTTTGGTTTCATGTACGGAATTCTTATTCAATACACCTACGACGGTGACGAGGAGCCATGGCTGGCGGCGGTGGAAGAATTCGTCACGGCGATTGATGCGGACCCTGCCCTGCGGGGGAAATTCGGCTACCGCGTCAATGTGGCCGCCGACGGCGTTGGCCGGGTGCATGTGGGACAGTGGGACAGCGAAGAGACGTTGGCTCACTTGCAGTCGTAGGCATTTTTCAAGACATTCGCCGGCAAGATAGGTGAGTTTTCCGGTGGCGGACCGAACGCCAGCCGCATGCGGCTGGCGGCCGAGACCCACCGTTAGCCGTATCATGAACGCAATGCTGATTGTCTCGGGCGCGCTGGCGGCCTTCATGGTTATTGGCCACGGCACCTTGGGGCGGAGTCAATTTTTTCTGCCCATGCTCGCGGCGGACTTCGACCCCACGTCAAAACGGATCATGGCTTTTGTCTGGCACATGTCGACCATTACCTTGGCCGTCGCGGCCCTGGCTTTACTTTTTGGCGGGCTCGGTTACGTGGAGCCGTCTGCTTTAGGGCCGCTGGCATGGTATGCGGGCGTCCAGTTCCTAGCGTATGGCGCCGTGCATTTATTCCTGGTCACCACATCGAAGTTGTCCGGTGCCGTCTATAAACAATTCCAATGGTCGCTTTTCTTGGCCGTTGGCGGCACCGCGCTGCTGGGTGTGCTACCCTGATCGAATAGCGACATTTCGGTGGGAGGTGGCGGTGAAGCTTCGCAAGACCATGACCATCAGGGAAATTATCGAAACCGACGGCATGGGCAGGGCCTGCTATCCCATCGTCAGGGTGGTCGCAATGGCCGTGGTGCAAAATCCCTTCGCGGGCCAATATGTGGAAGATCTATCGCCGCTGTTTGACATGGGCGGCGAACTCGGCGACCGGCTCATGGCTGATGCGGTTGCTCTTCTGAACGGACCGCCGGTCAGTTACGGCAAGGCGGCCATTGTCGGCGTCGCCGGCGATCTGGAACATGGCGGCGCCATGATCCACCCCAAGCTGGGCAAACCCATGCGCGCGGCGGTGGGCGGGGGCGAGGCCTTGATTGCTTCCAATGCCAAGGTTGCCGCCGCCGGCACACCCATCGATCTGCCCCTTGGTCACAAGGACCAGGCCTGGTCCTTCGATCATTTCGATACTATCACCGTCATGATCGCCGATGCACCGCGGCCTGATGAAATTGTACTGTGCATGGGCATTGCGGACGGTGGACGGCCGCACCCAAGGGTCGGCGGCAAACCGATCACGGACTGACCGCCCGGCGCGGGCGAGGCGAAGAACATCACCACCTTCCCCTTTGCGCCGGAGCACAATATCATCCAGCCATAGAATCCCTTTCCTGGAGACATTCATGCAGTTCGGCTGGCTTACCCTATCCCTCTCCCCTTCCGGCGACGAAGACGCCGTGCGCATTGATCAGCAGATTGAGCTGGTTTGTTATGCCGAGGAGCTTGGCTTCTCCGACGTCTGGCTGACTGAACATTATTTTACCGGCGAGAGCGTTTACAACGATGCGGTGGTTTTCGCCGCCGCCCTGGCCATGCGTACGGAGCGTATCCGCATTGGCTTTGCCGTTGTACAGATGCCGTTTCACCACCCCGTGCGGCTGGCCACGCAACTGGCGCTGTTGGACAATCTCTCCAAGGGCCGTATCGACGTCGGCGTGGGCAAGGGCACGGTCTACAATGAATATGAATTCGTCGGCCATGGTCTGCGCAGCCATGACAGCCGGGAACGCATGGACGAGGCGGTGGACATTTTGCAGCGGGTCTGGAGCGAAGCGCCGTTGAAATACGATGGCAAGTTCCACCAATTTGAAATACCCGAACTGCGCCCCCGACCCGTGCAGCAGCCGGGCCCGCCCCTGTGGCGCAGCGTCATATCGCCGGGCTCGTTCGAGGAATGCGGCCGCCTCGGCATTCCCATTCTGACCGCCCGCCTGGGCGTGGACAAGATCAAGGAACGCTGGAAGACCTATGAAGCGGGTTTGCGCGCCGGCGGCCACGATGAGGCCACATGCCGCCGCTTGATGGATCAGATCGCCCTATGGCGCAATGTCTATGTGGCGGACAGCGATGCCCAGGCGGAGGATGAACTGAGCCAGCTGCTGCTCGATACACGGGCCCACATGATGCATGTGCGCGCGGCCCACAACCCCGACGATTTCGAAATCGACCCAAACATGCTAAACGCCTGGACCGACCCAAGTGTCAGCGATGCGGTGGCCCTGCCCTATACCCTGGAAAGCGGTTGCCTGTACGGCACCCCCGTCCGGGTCAAGGAACAGGTCGCCGAACTGCGGGACGTCGGCGTGCGGCACCTGCTCTGCCAGACCGGTTTCGGCGACATGAGCCAGGACCGTAATCTGGCCTCCATGCGCCGTTTCGGCGAAGACGTCATGCCCGCGTTTACCGATTAGAGCGTTTCAAGTTGATTGAAATTGCCGGGCCACCCACGGGATTATCCTCAATGGGTGGCCGGGTGGGGGAGTGGGTGGCTCGGATCAAGCATAAAAATATTCAGGCATTCTTGATGGTCAGGCCGGCGTCCACGGGCAGCACGGCGCCGTTCATATAGCTGGACGCGGGCAGCACGAAATTCAGGGTGCCGTGGGCGACCTCCTCCGGATCGGCATAGCGGCGCAGGGGTATCCGGCGCTTGGCGAAGATGGTTTTGTGTTCTTCCTTGATATTCTTGGTCATACCGGTGCGGATCGCACCGGGGCAGATGCAGTTGACCGTAATGCCCTCGCGGCCCAGTTCCACCGCCATTGATCTGGTCAGGCCGATCACGCCATGCTTGGCCGCCGTATAGGGAGAGGTCTCCGGCGTCGCGCCCAGGCCTTCGGTGGAGGCTATATTGACGATGCGGCCGCCGTCGCTGGCCCGCAAATGGGGCAGCGCGGCCCGGATGGTGCGGGTGTGGGCGCGCAGCAGGATATCTTGAATACGGTCCCATATTTCCTCGTAGTCGTCATCGTCAATCAAGGTGTGCTGGGAAATGCCCGCGTTGTTGACCAGGATATCGATGCCGCCGAAATGGGCGGCAACCTCCGCCACCACCGTCTTGATACGATCCGGGTCGGCCAAGTCCAAGGTCCAGCCCTTGGCGCTGCCGCCGGCGCCCGTGATCTCCGCCACCACCGCCTCGACGCCCTCGCCATTGATATCGGTGACCGCCACATGGGCGCCCTCGTCGGCGAACAAATGCGCCGTGGCCCGCCCCATGCCGCTGGCGGCACCCGTGACGATGGCTACCTTGCCGGCGATGGAGCGACTGAGTTTCGATAATCTGGTCATGTTTCTTCCCTAATGATTTAACGTCCGCCCGCCACCGCCAAGGTGTGGCCGGAAATATAACTGGCCTCGTCACTGAGCAGGAACAGGATGGCGTTGGCAACTTCTTCCGGCAGGCCCAGGCGGCCCAGAGGCGTGACCGTCATTGGCCCCAAAGTCATGGTTTCTTCCAATTTGCGCAGGCCGGGGCCCACGCGGTCCGTATCAATGGGCCCCGGCGCCACGGCGTTGACGGTGATGTTGTAGTCCGCCAGTTCGATGGCGACATCCCGGATGAAGCCATGCACCCCCGCCTTGGACACGGAATAGGCCGCCCCGCCCGTGCTCAACGCGGTCCAGGGCGTGCCCTCGCGGGAGCCCGACGACAGGCAGACAATCCGCCCCTGACGCCGGGCCATCATGTGCGGGGTGGCGTAGCGGGTACAAAGAAAGGTGCCGCGCAGGTTCAGGCGCAGGGTGTAGTCCCAGTCCTCCACTGACATTTCCCAAATCTTGGCATTGCGGCTCCCACCCAGATTGTTGACCAGACCATCAATTCGGCCAAATGCCGAAATGGCGGCGTCGATCAATTGCGCGGCGACGGCCTCTTCCGTCAGATCGCCGATAATTGTGTGTGCCGCGCAACCAAGGGCGACAACATCGGCAGTGGTGCGGGCCAATGCCTCGCCCTCGATATCACCCAACACCAGCTTGGCGCCTTCCGCCGCCAAACGCAGGGCCGTGGCCCGGCCCAGACCATGGGCCGCGCCGGTCACCACGACGACCTTGTCTTTCATGCGGGTCAATGGGCTCTCCCTCAACCGGATTTAGAATGAATCAATTAGAATTCGAATGACCGATCTTGGCACAGGAGAGATGGCGAAGGCCAGACAGTGATTTGCAAAACATCATAGTTTTCGGCGAGGCGTCGCCGCCCTTTGCGAACCGGAGGCTGAGCATGCGTTTGCATTTCCGGCAATGGCGGAAACCAATCTACGCCGCCGCCACCGCGACCCGGGTGTCGTTGTAGCAGGCGCCCTCCGATAAATCCGCCTTGGTCGTCGGGGCAAGCGCGGAGACCGTCTGGCCGTTCGTCGTGGTCTTCATCCAGGCGCCTTTGTAGGACAACAGAACGCCGGAGGCGACGCTGTCGGTAATGCGCAAGGGCAGGAAAACCTCGCCCAGATCGTTATAAACGCGGACCTGCTGGCCGTCCGAGAAGTTCCGGGCGGCGGCATCTTCGGGATGCATCTCCAGGGACGGGGTGCCGTCGGATTTGGCCAGGCCGCCGAAGGTGGAGTTGGTGCGCCAGTTGGAGGACGGCGTGATCAAGGCAAAGGGATGCGCCGGTTCGGCTTCCTGATCCTCGGCCAAGGGAACATAAAGGGGTATGGGTGCGGCAAACTTGTCCGTCAGGTAGGCGGACTTCAATTCGATGCGGCCGCTTTTGGTGGTGGGGATACGCTCAAACCCGATGCGGTCCGTGGCCTGGCCCATTTCCAAAGCCGTCCCCGTCGGCAGCGCGCTGGCCGGTGTGCCGCCAAGGCGCGGGTCGTCCGCGTTGATGGCATCGTCGATCAGTTGACGATCAGTCGCCTGGAAAATCGGGTCGTCGAAACCGAAACGTTGCGCCAGCCGGCGGAAGATTTCCGTGTTTGGCAGCGCCTCGCCCACGGGCTCGATGACCCGCTCCGCCCGTTGCAGAAATTGCTGGCCGTAGGCGCAGAAAATTTCCTCGTGCTCAAAATGGCTGGCGGCGGGCAGGACCACGTCGGCATAGGCCGCCGTATCGGTCATGGCGATGTCCACCACCACCGTGAAGACGTCTTCGCGGGCCAATCCACGGCGCATGGTGTTCTGGTCGGGATGCACGATCAGGGGGTTGTGGTTATAGACCACCAGGCCGCGCAAGGGCGGGTCGATATCGTCTTCCGCCAGATGGCGGCCGATATCAATGATGTTCAGGGTCCGCGTGCCCTCGGGGATCAGATCGGGGCGGGTCAGTTTGCCCATGGTTTTGGGAAATAGATTGCCAGATCCGCCCACCAGACCGGCGGCTGGATGGCGGAACTTTCCGGTCAGGGCCGGCAGGGCAAAAATGGCCCGGATGCCCGCGCCGCCGTTGCGGTTGCGCTCCAGCCCGTTGCCCACCGCCACGGCGGCAGCCCCGGCCTCAATGTACCAGCAGGCCAGTTGCAGGATGTCAGCGGCCGCCAACCCGGTGATCTCGGCCGCCCGTTCGATACTAAAGGGGCGGGCCTGGGCCATGAAGTCCTCGGCACCCTCCACCATTTCGGCAATGAAGTCATCGTCGAACGCGCCGCGCCGCTCCAACTCCGCCGCCAAGGCGAAGGCCAGGACGATATCGGTGCCGGGACGCAGAGCCAGATGCAGGTCGGCCTGTTCCGCCACTTTGATCCGCTTGGGGTCCACCACCACCACCTTGCCGCCACGGTCCCGCAGGCGCTGGAGGACGGGGGCCAGATGCAGATTGGAATAGGTGACGTTGTTGCCCCAGACCACGATCATGTCCGATTGCTCCAGGTCGGTCATCTGCACCCCGGCAATGGCGCCGAAAGTGCCGGCCCAGGCCTCTGACTTGATGCCGCCGCAAAGAGGCCGGCGGGACAGCACCGTGGCGCCCAGCTTATGGAAGAAACGCAGATCCATGGAGCCGCCCGCCAACATGCCATGGGGACCGGCGTAATTCAGGGGCATGATGCATTGCGGGCCATGCTTGGCCATTGCCGCCTGAAAGCCGTCATGGATCAGATCCAGGGCCTGGTCCCAGGAAATTGCCTCGAATTCGCCGGCGCCCTTGGGCCCCACCCGCCGCAGGGGCCGGGTCAGGCGGTTCTCGCCATGCACGAATTCGGGATAGAGCTGGGAAACCTTGGTGCAAATAGCACTTTTGGTCAGTGGATTGGCGTCGGAGCCACGCACCTTGGTAATCTTCCCCGCATCAACCGTGACGCTCAGGGAACAGGTATCGGGGCAATCCAGGGGGCAAACGCTCGCCAGTTGCTCAGCCATGACGGGACTCCTATCCGAAATTAGATTGAAGCCGAAATATGTCCCTAAATTGGCCGGACGAAAAGAGCCATTCCAGACATTTGTATGGAGCCAATTAAGTTAGGGTAAATCCCTGATAGCCGTTTTCCACAACTTCGGCGCATTTTTCCAGATATGCCGGGTAGCCGCCCATGTAGGGCATGAAAACCCGCGGCTTGCCGGGAATATTGGCGCCCACGTACCAGGAACTGCACGTGGCGCGCAGGGACATGCCGGCGGTTTCCCGTACATGGGCCACCCAATCTTCTTCCGCCACCGCTTCGGGATTGATTTGCGCATGGCCGTTTTGCCGCATGTAGTCCAGGCAATCTGTGATCCAGTTCACGTGCTGCTCGATGGAGGGCAGCATATTGGTCAAAACCGATGGGCTGCCCGGCCCGGTCACGGTGAACAAATTGGGGAAGCCCGCGACGGACAGGCCCAGGTAGGATTTCGGTCCCTCGGCCCATTTGTCCGCCAGTTTCTCGCCGCCCACGCCCTGAATATCGATCCGCAGCAGGGCACCGGTCATGGCGTCGAAACCGGTGGCAAAAACAATGGCGTCAAATTCGAAATCCTCGTCCCGCGCCCGCAGGCCCCCGGGCGTCAATTTCTCGATCGGCGCTTCCGAAATATCAACCAAGGTGACGTTGGGGCGGTTATAGGTCTGCCAATAGTTCGTATCGACGCACAGGCGCTTGCAGCCAAAAATATTATGGGGCGACAACAGATCCGCCACGTCGGGATCTTCCACCACATCGCGTATCTTGCCGCGGACAAATTCCGCCGCCGTGTCATTGGCCGCCTGTTCCAGCATCAGATCGCCGTAGGACCCCATGAAGCCGAAGCCGCCCCGAGCCCATTTCGATTCGTAAACCTCGCGGCGCGCCGCATCGCTGGCCTCCAGCGCCGGGGCCAGATTAATCTCAATATCAATGCCGCCGGGCCGGGTCCGCGCTCGGTCGCGCAGGGCGCCGTAATCCGCTTTCACCTCGGCCGCATAGGCCTGATCCAAGGGCCCATTGTGGGCCGGCACCATATAATTGGGCGTGCGTTGGAAGACCGTCAAATGGTCCGCCTGCGCGGCCATGATGGGGATCGATTGAATGGCCGATGATCCGGTGCCGATCACGCCGACCCGCTTGCCCGTGAAATCCACGCCTTCATGGGGCCATTGCCCGGTGTGGTAAGTATCGCCCCGGAAGCTGTCCAGGCCGTCGATGTTCGGCTTGTTGGCGGAAGACAGACAACCCGTCGCCATGACCACGAACTGCGCCGACCATTGCCCGCCGTCGGAGGTGGCGATGTTCCAACGCCCGGAAGTCTCGTCAAAATGCGCCGTCTCGACCCGGGTGTCGAACTGCATATTGCCGCGCAGATCAAATCGGTCGGCTACGTGATTGGCGTATTTTAGAATTTCCGGCTGCGCGGAATAGCGTTCGGACCATTCCCACTCCGCCGCCAATTCGTCGGAGAACTGATAGGAATACTGCATGCTTTCCACATCACAACGGGCGCCGGGATAGCGGTTCCAATACCAGGTTCCACCGACGCCGCCGGCCGCCTCGAACACCCGTGCCGCGAGGCCCAGGCCACGGGCCCGGTGCAGCATGTACATGCCTGCGAAACCGGCCCCGACGATGATCAGATCTAGATCCGAACCGGACTGGGCGCCGGCATGGGCCGCGCCCGCGTTAATTTCTGACATTTCCCACCTACTCTTAGCCGTATTTTTGCGGATCATTGGGGCCAGAGGGGCCCGGAGTCAAGTTTACCTAGCTATAAGCCGCCATAAAGGGCGAACAACCGCTCCCAATGCCGCTCCGCCGCCACTTGGTCGTAGCACCAGCGGGTTGGGAAGGCGAAACCGTGATGCACACCAAAATTCATTTCGATTTCGCCCGGCGATCCAGCCGCTTCGAAGTGCCCTCGCAACTCGTCAACCATATCCAGGGGGGCGACGTGATCGTGTTCCGCGCACGAGATATAGACCTCGCCCGCGACCTGGGAAAAGGTCAAATGGGGGCTCTCCTCGGCATCATTGACCAGCCAGGTGCCATGGAAGGATGCGGCAGCCTTGACCCGGCCGGGAAAGCGCGCCGCGGCGGCCAGTGCGAAAGGCCCCGACAAACAATAGCCGTGGCAACCCACGGCGCCGTCACGGGCCCTATCCTGGCTATCCACAAAATCGATCATGGCGCTGATATCCTCCATCACGGGAGGAATGGTCATCTTGGTGCGGATCGCCCGCATGAGAATATTGTCGGGACTGCCTTCCTCCAGTACATCCGCGCCATATTTGGTGTTCCGGCCGGCCCGGTAGTACAGATTGGGCACCAACACATAATACCCCGTGCTGGCCAGGCGCCGGGCCATGTCATGCAGCTCATCGCGTATGCCGGCGGCATCCATTAACAGGAATATGGCCGGATACGGCCCGCCTCGTTCGGGATGGCAGACGAAGGTCTCCATGGCGCCGTCTGAAGTGGTGATGTCCCGCATGTCCTCGATCATATTGATCTCCCCCGGTGCCGTGGTCGCGAACGTCGGTCAGTATGTGCCATACTATGGCACAACAAAAAAATTAGGAAGATACGCGGATGGCACATACCGACGACTGGCTGGCACTGACCACGGAAGACACCCTGGAGCCGGAATTGAAAATCTGCGATCCCCACCACCATTTGTGGGATGCCGGGTTTGATCCATCGGCCCGGTTCCGCTCGGAACAGGTGGAAAGCCGCTATCTGTTCGACGAAATTCTGGCGGAGGTGAACAGCGGCCATAACGTGGTCTCTACCGTCTTCATTGAGTGCCTGTCCATGTACCGGGCCCATGGCCCGGCCCACCTGCGTCCCGTGGGCGAGACCGAATTCGTCAACGGCATCGCCGCCATGAGCGCCTCGGGCCGCTACGGCCCATCCCGCATCGCCGCCGGCATCGTCGGTCTGGCGGATCTGAACCTGGGCGCCGGCGTAAAAGAGGTGCTGGAAGCGCACATTAATGCCGGTGGCGGCCGCTTCAGGGGAATTCGCCACGCCGCATCCTGGGATGCCAGCGACGATATCCGCAACTCTCACACCAAGCCAACCCAGGGCATGCTGGGCGAAGCCACCTTCCGCCAAGGTTTCGCCGAACTGGCGCCTTTGAGCATGAGTTTCGAGGCCTGGTGCTATCACCCGCAAATTCCCGACGTCACGGACCTGGCCCGCGCCTTCCCCGAGACCACCATGATCCTCAACCATTTCGGCGGGCCCATTGGAATTGGCCCCTATGCGGGCAAGCGGGAGGAGATCCTGGCACAGTGGCGCAAGGACATCGCCGAACTGGCGACATGCCCCAACGTGGTGGCCAAACTGGGCGGCATCAATATGAAGGTCAACGGCTACGACTGGGATCTGGGCGCCAAGCCGCCGGGCAGCGAAGAACTGGCGGCGGCGACCCGGCCCTATTATGACCATTGCATCGAACATTTTGGCGCCGACCGCTGCCTGTTCGAATCCAACTTCCCGGTGGATAAGCGCACCTGCAGCTACAATGTGCTGTGGAATACCTTCAAGCGCATCGCCTCGGGTTGTTCCGATAGCGAGAAGGCATCGTTATTCCATAACACGGCGGCGCGGGTTTACCGGATCGCGTCATGATCGAACGCATCGCCGTCATCGGCATGGGGCAGATGGGTTCCGCCATGGCCAGCCGCCTGAGCCAGTCCCAATACGATGTCATGGGCTATGACATTTCCGACAAGGTCCGCCATGACTTAACCGAACAGGGCGTTGCAATGGCCGACAACCTGGCCGCCGCCCTGGCCGGGCGCACCACGGTCCTAACCTCCCTGCCCGACTCCAAGGCGGTGAATGCGGCTTGGCTGGGCGACGGGGGCATTACAGCGCTAGCCGAACCAAACAGCCTGATTGTCGAATTGAGCACGATAGATCCAACCACCATGAAAACAGTGGCGGAAGCCGCGACCGCTAAAGGCCACAAAGTGCTGGACTGCCCCGTCAGCGGCAGCCCAAACGAGGCGGCGACGGGTAAGTTGATCCTGCTGGTGGGCGGCGAAGACGATGCGGTGCGACGGGGCGGGCCTTTGTTTGAAATATTAGGGCAGACCTGGAAACACACTGGCTCCGTGGGCACCGCCAAGGTCGTGAAGATCGTCAATAACATGATGTCCATGGGCAATGTCCTGGTGGCGGCGGAGGCGTTCTCCCTGGGCGTGGCGGCGGGGGTGGAGCCGGAAAAACTCTTCGATGTGATTTCGGTCAGCGGCGGCCGCTCGCACCATTTCACCAAACGCTTTCCCAATGCCTTGAAAGGCGATTTCAGCCCCGGCTTCAAAATGGAGCTGGGCGAGAAAGACCTCTCCCTGGGCATCGAACTGGGCCGCGCCAACAACCTGCCGACGCCAACCGCTTCCATCGTCCGGGAGATGTATGCCTTGGCCCTGGCGGAAGGTTTTCGGGGCCAGGATATCGTCGCGTTGCTGGCCATGTACGACAATTGGGCGGCAGGTGGGGATCGGTCATGACCATATCCGTTACGCCCCTGTCTGGCGGCCTGGGTGCGGAGATCGGCGGGGTTGATGTGTCCACGCAGCTGGATAACGGTACCGTCGCCGACATCCGCCAGGCATTGTTGGATCATCAGGTGATCTTCTTCCGGGATCAGGATTTGGACATGGCCCAACACCGGGCCTTCACCCTCCGCTTTGGCGAATTATTCGTCCATCCCAATTTCCAACTCGGTCAGGATAATGCAGAATTCGTCATGGTGCGGCGGGAGCCGGGCGACCTCAGGATCATCGGCGAGGATTGGCACACCGACACGACCATGATCGCCACCCCGCCCATGGGTGCGATCCTCTATGCCCTGGAGGTCCCGGAGGCGGGCGGCGATACCCTGTTCGCCAACCAATACCTGGCCTATGACGCCCTGTCGAACGGCATGAAGCAAATGCTGGACCGCCTCTCCGCCGTGCACAACGACACCCGCGTTGCCGGACCGGGAACCGGCCTGAACGGCCAGCGCGCCAGCCAGGTACGGGAAGACGCGGATTGGCGGCCGACCGAAAATGCCCACCCGGTGATCCGCACACATCCCGAGACCGGTCGCAAATGCCTGTTCGTCAACCGGGTCTATGTGCACCATTTCGAAGGCATGACCGTGGCCGAGAGCCAACCCCTGCTGGACTTCCTCTACGCCCACGCCGTCAGACCGGAGTTTACCTGCCGCTTCCACTGGCGGCCGGGATCCATCGCCTTCTGGGACAACCGCTGTACTCAGCACATCGCCGTCAACGACGTCCACGATACCGCGCGATATATGCGCCGAACCCAGATCGCTGGCTAATCTATTCCGTCCAGAAATTGCCGCAGGGCCTGGCTGCATTCCTTGGCATGGGAAAACGGCAGGCCATGTTTGGCGTCGGGGAATATCTTCAGGTGCGCATTTGGGATCCGTTCATGCAGATCCGCCATGATGGGCACCGGGACGAAGGGCGATGAATCCGGATGCAGTAACAGCGTCGGCGCCGAAATCTCGGGCAGCCGTGCGCTGAGATCGGCGCCCACCAAGGTCCGCAGCAAGGCCAGGACCGTACCGCCGTCGGCGCTGGCCTGTTGTTCCCGATACCACTGCCACACCTTGGGTGACAGAACGCCATCGAAGAACCGCCCCGCCATCATCTGGTCCGACCAGGCGTCCATGCCCGCGCCATTGATGACACTGTCCCAGTTCTGCACATTCTCGATCGAGCCGCCTACATGGGCACCATTGCTGACCGTCAGGGTGCTCAATCGGTCGGGATGATCAAGGGCGACCTGCAGGGCCACGGTGCCGCCGACGGATTCACCCGCCAGATGAAATTTGGCACAGTCGAGCGTATCCGCCAGGGCAATGACATTTGCCGTCAGGTCGGCGATTGTGATCCCGTCGTCGCCGGGCCGGGATTGGCCATGGCCGGGCATATCAAAGGCGACCAGGCGGTAGCGGTCCACCAATGCCGCCGTCCAGCCGAGCCAGCAGCGCCAATTGGCGCCCACGCCATGATGAAACAATATGGTTTCCGGCGCCTCGAGCCATGGCGCGGTCAGATCGATGATTTCGTAGTGGATAGCGTGCTTGGCTGTGGTCAATTTTGACATTAACCGGCCTCCATGGGCAGGCTTGGTGTCTTGGCCCATTCCGACAAGGAATTATCGTAAATGCCCACATCGTCGTGGCCCAATAACTTCAGGGCAAAGGAATCAACTGTTGCCGCGATGCCGCCGCCGCAATAGGTCACCACCCGTCGGTCCATGCCGATGCCGGCTTCGGCGAATTTAGCGCGCAGGCCATCGGCATCAAGGAAGGTGCCGTCGGCGCCCACCAAATCCAGCGCCGGCAAACAGACACTGCCCGTAATTCCCCCCGGCCGTCCATAATGGACCTTCGATGTGCCGTCATGCTGTGCCCGCGTGAGCGCATTCACAACCACGGCGCTGTCGTCGGCCAGGGCGGCCAAGACGGCCTCTTTCCCCACGATCATGTCATCCTGGCGTCGCGCCGTGAGACTACCAGGGGGATAGGCGCACGGCGCCACGGATTCCGCGCGGCCCTCGGCCCGCCATTTCAGCCAGCCGCCATTCAAGATCGAGACATTATCAACGCCAAAGGCGTGCAGCATCCACCAGATGCGGGTGGACCAGGTTACGGATGTGGTGGAATACAACACCACCCGGGTGCCATCGCACAAACCCTTGGCGCCAAGGGCGGCGGCGAAGGCCTCGGCACTGGGCGTGGTAAAGCGGAATTCGCCCGCCGGGTCGGACAGCTCGGCTTGCAAATCTAGATATCCGGCGCCGGGTATATGCCCGGCCTGATAATCCGCCAAACCGCTTTTGACCGTGAACACTTTATCCGGGTCGGGGATCAGATGGGTGGAGCAATCAAAAATCCGCAATTCCGGATCTTCCAGATGATCGGCCAACCAATCCGTTTCCACCAATAGTTCCGCCCGCGCATAGCTCATCTCGGCTCGCCTCCTTGATTGATTTTGGTTAGCATAGGCCAAAATCGGAGGATGCCATGAAAATCTGCATTATCGGCGCCGGCGCCATGGGTGGGCTGTACGGCTGCCGGCTGTTGCTATCCGGACAAGATGTCCAGTTTATCGAGATACGCCAAGGGACCGTCGATGCCTTGAAGGACGGCACTTATCTGTTTGACGGCATCGACGGTGAACACCGCATCAAGGCCCCCGCCGCGACCTCCGCCGACCAGTTGCCCGCCGCCGACATCGCCTTCATCCATACGGACAGCAACAACACCCGCGGCGCCGGGGAACAGGCCAAGGCCGTTTTGAAACCGGGCGGCTGGGCCGTGACCTTTCAGAACGGTGTCGGCAATGTGGAGGCCTTGTGCGATGTGCTGGGCGCCGACCGCGTCGTCGGCGGCATCAGCTATCATAGCGCCGCCTCTCCCGAACCTGGTCATGCCACCCACACCAATGCCAACAAAACCTGGATCGGCGAGCTGTCGGGGGGTGGCAGCGCACGGGTCGAACAACTGCGGGATCTCCTGGCGGGCGCTAAGTTCGACCCGCATATCGCCGACAGCATCCAATCAGTGATCTGGACCAAGTTTATGTTGAACTGCGCCGTCAATCCCGTGTGCGCCATCACCGGCCTGCGTTCGGGCGAAGTTGGCAGCGACCCATCGGCACTGGAAATGCAGGAGCGCATATTGGATGAAACCCTGGCCGTGATCGCCGCCAAGGGTATCACCCTGACCGATCCCGACCCCAAGGCCTCCATGCGGCGGATCATCGGCAAGGCCTTCAATAAGCCATCCATGCTGCAACACATGGAAGCCGGTCTGGCCACGGAGATCGACAGCCTGAACGGCGCCGTGGTGCGCGAGGGCACGGCCCTCGGCATCCCCACGCCCTACAACCACGCCCTGACCATGCTGATCAAGGCCCGCAATGGCCACATGATCCGCGCCCTGCACGAGCCGCCCATCGACTACAAAGCGCTGGAGAGGGCTGCTAGAGGGTGATTATTATGCCGTCGCGTCACTCTTTTCGCGGGTCGGAATTCCGTCCAAGGCCCTGCCTAGAGATTTTTCCGCGAGCCGTAACTCGTAATTCTTTTGCAGGTTCAGCCAAAAGGACGCAGACATGCCAAACCATTTGCCCAAACGCAGGGCGGTATCGGCTGAAATATTCCGCTTGCCGGCGGTAATCAGATTAATCCGATTTGCCGGCACTTTGATCTGCCGCGCCAATGCAGCCCCCGAGATGCCAAGCGCCCGCAATTCGTCCACGAGCACCTCACCTGGATGAATGGCAGTTCTGCCCATGTTCATCATTCCTTCAATGATAATCCACAATCTCAGCACTCTCGGCACCATCACCGCGCCATAGGAAACAGATGCGCCATTGCCTGTTGATGGCAATACTATGTTGGCCTTGCCGATCACCAATCAACGCTTCCAACCGGTTGCTCGACAGCGCGGCAAGGTCGCCGAGACTTTCAGCCGCCTCCAAAATCTCCAACCGTTTTTCCGCCTGCCGCTTAAAGCCTTGAAAATTCCGTACGGCCTTGCCCTCGGCGAAGTTCTTGGTCCTTCGATCCCGATAACTTCTTATCATCGAGCATCATATCCAATTGTATGTTATACGTACAGGATATTTAGATGCAACGAAAAGAGGGAACCAGCCGTGCCCACATCAATTCTCGACGCCACGAAGATCCAGGCGCGCATCGTCATCCCGATTGTGAAAGCCCTGGAACGGGAGCTGGGCAAGGAACGGGCGCACCAAATCGTTGGCGAGGCGATTGGGCAATCCTATGTGGATTACCGGGAACGCCTTGGATTTGAGTTGAACGAGCATCCCCGCAACGAAGGCGAGGAGGGGGGCAATGGGCCGGCGTTTCCCGTAGAACGGGACATCGTGGAAGATACCGCGACGGCCTTTGGCCACAATATCACCGGCTGCGCCTTTGCCGATTACTTCCGGGCCATTGGCGAGCCCGAGATTGGCGCCCTGATGACCTGCGGCGTGGATTTCGCGGCCGAGGATCGCATCCGCCCGGATTGGGAATTCAAACGCAGACAGACCCGCATGCAGGGTGCCGACTTTTGTGATTTCCGTTGGCGCAAACGCGGGAACGCTGGCTAAAACGCGTCCAAGCATTCAAAGACAAATTCCGGAATTTCGATCACGTCTTCCGCGATCCGGCGGCGGCGTTCAGCGGCGGAGCGGTCGAAAGGCATGCGCACCGCCTCGCCACCTTCGACGGGCCGGGCCGAACGCACGGCGTCGGCATAGGCCGTGACCTGGGCCCGATAGTCCTGCTCCGACATCATCAAATCCGGTTTCATGGCGATGATGACAAAGCCGAACTCCGCCAGCTCGGGCGGTTGGATGGGAGAGCCGGCCAGGATACCCAGCAATTGCACCACATGACCAAGGCCCGATCCCTTGTGCCCGCCCCAGGACGTGAAGGCGCCGGCTAGGGCGGCCTCCGGGTCGCGGGTTGGCTGGCCGTCCGCATCGTAGGCCCGTCCCGGCTCCAACTCATGGCCGTGGCGCTTCGCCAACACCGCCTCGGCGTGCATGATGGACGAGGTGCCAATATCCCAAATGATGGGATCGGCGGTGGAGGGGAAGCCAAAGCACATGGGATTGGTGCCAAATCGGCCCTCAACCGCGCCATGGGGCGCCACCCATGGCGTCGCGTTCGAGGCGATCATGGTAATCAGGCCTCTCTCCGCCGCCATCTCGGCATAGTAGGACAGCATGCCCGTGTACCAGGTCCGATCAGCGCCAACCATGGCCAGGCCCATGGCGCTTGCCTTCTCGATGGCGATCTCCGTTGCCTTGTGGGCCACCACGTAGCCAAGGTTGTCATGGCCCTTCAATCGGGCCGATACGGGCGTGGCATGGTCAACCTGAACCTCAAGCTTCGGCGCGCCGGTCCGCGCCAACCTTTCGATGATCGAGACAACCCGCGCCAGGCCGCCATAGGCCAGGCCCCGCAATTCGCAATCCACGATGTGGCCGGCGATGATGGCGGCATATTCGCCGCTGTGTTCATGGGCCACTAATACCCGTTCCACCAGAGTGCGGGCCTCGTCGACGGTCAGGCGCATTTGAATATCCGGTTGGCTAGGTTCTATGTATGACGGTCGATGAAGGCATTGAAAACCTCGACCATGTCCTCGACCATGATTTGCTCCGCCGGCATGGCGCGCTGATCCATGGGCAGGCCGACCTGTTCGCGCAGTTCCTGATTGCTCATGTCGCGGGCCCATTTGGGGTCGTGTTCGGACAGGCGGCCGAAGAAGGCGGCGCTGTCCGAGGCCGCGCCGGCATAGAACAAACGCTTGATGCCGGCCTGGTACATGGTTGCCACGCACATGGAACAGGGTTCGCCGGAGGTATACATATCGGCCCCGCCAAGGTTGGTGACGGAT
>JAYGEA010000218.1:0-8897 GCA_046582635.1 Alphaproteobacteria bacterium | reverse complement strand
TTAGAATAGATTGGAAGAATAATCTATGATTATTTTTATTGTCTTCCACCCAAATATGTGTGATGATTTCCTTGTGTAAAAATTTTCAAAACATTTACACAAATAAATTCGTATCAAAGCTTACCGAAAACTGCAGTTTATTCGTAGCGTTCTTTATTAAAAAGAGGCAGCATGACGGCCTCCTCGCGCTGTATGTGGCTGATGTGTTTTGCCACCAGTTCGAGAGACAGATCGCGGAATTCGGCCCAGTTATCCATGGTAAAACCATGACGGCGGATGTTTTCGACCTTGGGCAGCATGTATTCGGAGAGATTGCGCAACAGGTCATGCTCCTGGCGCAGGAAGTAGGGAATGGTTACATCACCGGTGGCGTTGAGAGCGGGAAAGATTTTCCGCTCCTCGAATTCGAAATGGTGCGCCGTTGCGCTGGCCAACTCCCGGTCCAGTTCACGAAACAAAATTGTCAGATATTCATCGCCAATATCGGGGGCCCGGCGCAACCAAGGCCCGTCTGCAAACACCTCCAACCGCCCCATGAGATCCAGAATGCGGCCATGTTCCTCGTGCAATATCCGTGCAATCCGGCTGTCCAATTCCAACGGCCTATCCTCCCGTGTTTCTGAATGGTCACGGTGAATGGTAATTCGAATTTAGGCGGCGCTTCATTGATCGAGATCAACCGGCGCCGATTACTTGTTCCAGCCCGGTTTATCGCCCGGCCCGGCTTGGCCGGTTCCGCGCACCGGGGTCAAGGGCAGGGCGAAGCCTTGATTGAACGCGGCCCGCGCGACGACCACGAATTTCAGCTGCCAGCCACCGGCGATGGCCGTTAATCCCGCTAAAACCGCCAGCCAGGGGCCGAATTCGCCCGCAAACAGGCTCAAGACAACCAAGACCGTTGGGACGATGTGGCCAAGAATATTGATCATCGGCGTGGCCTTGTGCAACACCGCCAAGGCCTTGTTGGGCGCGCCCGTCTCCGTCAGGTCGGCCAGATATCGGCGCCAGGCCAGCCAGCGGCCCAGCAACAGCACTACCATCATCACCTGCAGCCACGTTGGACCGCCACCCACAAAGGCGGCGCTGATCAGAATGAAACTTGCGCCTTCAACCAGCCCCGTGACGATGATGACGGGCATCAGAGAGGGATGGCGCCAGGCCGGAATGCCCTTGGAGGCGTGCAGAATGCGGGCCTGACAAAACAAATAGATGGCGGCCAATACAGCCGCCGCCCAGATCGCGCCCATGGCCAGGGCCGGCATGGGCAAAAATGGGCTGGCCGCGACAACGGCCAGCAAGGTGACCGGCAACAACAGGGCGGAGACGAACGCCTCGCGGGTCATCCAACTGGTCTGGGGGTGAAAGAACACATGCAAGGCGCGCCAGGGACGGCCGATTTCCAGCCAGACGCAGAACAGACCGATGCTTACCAAAACCGCGCCGATCAGGCCCAACGGCCAGTAAATGACACCTTGGATGCTGGCCAGGGCCGCCAGAATGGCCAGACCCGTGCCGCTGCCCCCGCCGATAAAATTGCCCGCCGCCCGCCAGTCCCAATTGGTTTGATGCCAAGGTTCGATAGGGCTCATAATTCGCGGCTCATTCGTTTTTGTCCCAGATGTAATAGAAACCGGGGTCCGTGCCCAATTCCTCGTGCATGCGGAAGGTCTGGTTTTCCGCCAACAGTTTGTTCACGTTGCTGTCCGGGTCATCCTTGTCGCCGAAATGCAGGGCATCGGCGATGCAGGAATTGACGCAGGCGGGCGTTACTTCCGGATCAACGCCGGGGGTCTGGCCGGTTTCCGCGGCGTGATCAATGCGGTCCTGGCAAAAATTGCATTTCATGGCCACGGACATGCGCCCCTCGTCATGGCGCTGGTCCTCGTTGGCCATGGCCTGATTTTCATAGGCCAGGTCCCGCTTGTGCACGATGTGGCGGGCCTGATAAGGGCAGGCCACGGCGCAATAGCCGCAGCCGATGCACAGATCATAGTCAATGGAGACAATGCCGTCGGGCCGGATTTTGGTCGCCGTGGAGGGGCAGACGCTTTCACAGGGCGGATCGGCGCAATGCATGCAACCCACGGGCACGAAGGTGCGCTTGACCTGGGGATAGGTCCCCGTCTCCATATCCAGCACCTGGCGCCATTGCACGCCGGGGGGCGTGGCGTTGGCATGTTTGCAGGCCGCCGCGCAGGTCTGGCAGCCGACACAGCGGCGCAAATCGGCCACCATCACATAACGGGTCATGCCTTGCCCTCCAATTTGATAACCGCAACGCGGACGATATCCGCCGATGAGCCGGTGCTATCCGTCAACTCCAGGGACATGGGCACCACGGTGTTCATGGAGGGGGCGGGATGATCCTTGGAATATGGCGTCACCCAATGGTCGAACTGACCCTGGATCAAAATTGTGTCGGGGCGGATGCCCTGTTTCAACGCCACCTGGCCCTTGGTGCTGCGCAGGGTCGATTTTATCTCCACCAGATCGCCATCCTCGATGCCCATTTCCCGGGCCTTGCCGGCGTTCATCACCATGGCCCGGTGGCCGTGCATGTTCCTGGCCACCTCGTCAATCATCTGGATGGAGCTGTTGGAGCCCCAGGCCAGCTGCATGCTGCGCGAAGTCAGCAGCCAGAACTGGTATTCCTCCAGGGTGCCACCGGAATTCACCGTCGCCTGTTCCCAGATGCCGGGAATATCCTTCCAGGGAGGCAGGGCCTCGTATTCCTCCAACTGCTTGTTCCACCAATCGATGCCTTTTTCGTGCAGACGATTGCCCAGCTGTTTGCCAACGCGGAGTAGTTGTTCCTGATACGGCATCTCGAAGCGCAGGTTCTGTTTCAGCATTTCGGGGAACAGATACCAGACCAGCCGCGAGATCGGCCGGGTGCGCATGCCGTGCTCCTTGTACCATTCCAGACCATCGGTCTCCTTGCCGTCGGTCAGCTCGGCCGAGGCCGCCCGGCACACGGCATCCCAGATCTCCTCCGCCTCGTGGGTCTGTTCCGTATCCAGGCTGAAGTCGTAATTGTCGCCATACAGCCGCACGCCGCCGGCGCCGCGATTGATGGCGTTGTTGTATTTCTCCAAAACCCCGGCGCGCTTGGCGATTTCCGTGGCGATGTCAGTGAAATCCCTGGTCTCGCCCAGGGGTTTGATGGCCGGTTGGCGCAGGGCCACGCCTTCATGATCCCAGTAACTTTCCGAGAACTTGGTGCCGCCGACACGGATTAGTTGGGTGCTTTCAAAATCCGTGCATTCGGGCAGCAGGACGTCGGCCATATGGTTGGTCTCGTCGCGAATGTAGGCAAAGGACACGATAAAGGGGAAATCAGCGATCTGCTCGGTAATGGACTTGGTATCCCAAAACGAAATGGCGGGATTGGTGCGGTAGACGAACCACAAATCCGGCGTTGGCACCTTGCCCCAGTTTTCCGGGCTTTCCTTGGTCCACATCCAGGCCAGATGGGTCGGGCCCAGGGCCTGGCTCCACGGCGAATTGGCGGAGAGGGGCACCAGGGTATCGTGGGCGTTGCGGGCGGTTGGTTTTTCTTTCCAGTTTTCCTTGTCCGTGGGGTTCATGGGGAATTTCATAAAGCCGTCGGGTCCCGGTGCGACGCTGGCCTGGCGGGTGGTGGCGGGCCGGTTCAGGCGCACCGTGGTGCCCAGGGTACCGCCGGGCACTTCCAGGGCGCCGACCAGGCAGGCGAGAAGCGTGCGGCCCCAGCAGCATTCATACCCGCCCCAGCCGTTGTTGACGGTCTTGCCCAAAATGACGGCGACGGGACGCAGGGGCAGTTCCATGCCGTCGATGACCGTGGTGGCGCCGATCTGGGCATAGGTGACAAATTCATCGGCGATGCGGCGGATGCAGCCGTCGGGCACTTCGCAGATTTTCTCGGCCCATTCCGGCGTATACTGTTTCATCTGAGTGACCAGATGATCGAATGCGGTTTGAACCTCTATCTCTTCGTGCTGCCATTCTTCGTCATCCGCACCCACCTCAATACCCGAAACAGTGAAGCTGCCTTCCAACGCCGGCACGATGTCGTCCGTGTCGAAAGGCACGGCGGCGCCCCGTTTGGTATCCCACAACAAGGGCTTTTGGTTGACCGGATCGCGCAGGAAAAAGCCGTTGGGCGCCACCAGATAGGGGCTTCCGGTGTGGTCGCGGAGGAACTGGAGATCCAGCCGCTCCCGCGCCATCTCGTGCAGCATGACGTGCATCAGGCCATACATGAAGGCCGGGTCGGTCTTGGGGCGGATCGGTATCCATTCCGCCGAACAGGCGGCCGTGACGGACATATGCGGTTCGATCTGTACCCGCTTGGCGCCCCGCTCGCGCGCATCGGCGTGGCGGGAGACGCCCATGACGCCATGGGAGGCTTCCGGATTGCCGCCGAAGGACAGAATGTAGTTCGATGTGGGCGTATCGGCGGCTACCGTGAAGCCGCGATGCCACAATTCCCCATACAGATGTTCGGAGTGCGTGCATTTCACCCCCTGGCCGGAGCCGTAGGAGTAATCCACCGCGCCCCAGGCCGACAAAAACGCCGGGAACGTCCCCATGTAATAGGTCGGCGTGCCACCCCCCCCGAACGAGGCCGCGACGCGGGCATAGCCATGTTCATCGCGCAGGCCCTTGGCCTTGATCTCGTTCAATTTATCGGCCACCAGGTCCAACGCCTCGTCCCAGGAAATGGGCACGAAACCGGGGTCTTCATCCCGGCCCTTCTTGGGGTTGGTGCGCTTCATGGGGGTGAGCAGGCGGTTGGGATTATAAGTCTTTTGCACCAGACCATAGGCCTTGACGCAGGCCCGCCCGGCGCCGGGGTGGATATCTTTCAGGGCGAAATTCGGCTCCACCTCCGTTGCCACGCCGTCCTCGACCTTGACGGTCAGAAAATCCGGACCGGCGACGCATTGATAACAATATTGTGCGAATTTTTTTGTCGTGCCCATGATCTTTATCCTCAATGCCCAATTATGGCAGAACCGCCTCGCCCTCAATCTCAACCATGGCGTTGGGGTCAAGCAGACGGTTGACCTCGACCAGTGTCATGGCCGGAAAATGCCGGCCCAGATGTTCGCCCCAGGCCGCCCCCACCGCCGCGCCGGCGCCGTTGAAGGCATCTATATCCGTGACGAAGGCGCGCAGCATGACTATATGTTCGGGCTCTCCGCCGGCGGCCCGCAATATGGTCACCAGGTTCCCCATGGCGCGCTCCCATTGCACGCCGAAGTCTACCGTAGCCTCGACCGGCACGCCACCCCGCTCGCCGCCGATCTGGCCGGCGATCCGCAGGATCCGGCTTCCGTTGGCAACAACGCCCCAGGAAAAACCGCGGGCCCGGTCCCAGCCCTCGGGCAAAATGGCCGTATAGTCGATCGCACTCATAATGCTGCCTCCGCCTTTAATAATACCGCCTCACAACGACGCCCCAAAATAACCCGATGGCGCCCCCCTTCACCAGCCTTTATGCTGCGCTAAATTCCGCCCGCCGCAAACTGGTAATTATAGCCTTGTCTCAAAATTCCCCTCCCGCCTTTAACACCACGCCCACGGTGCTGATCCTGATCGCCGTCAACGTGGGCATCCATTTGGTACGCCTGCTCTTGCCTGGCAATTGGGATGAAATGATCGGCATCCTCGGCGCCTTTTCGCCGCCCTACTTCCTGTCGGTCATCATGGGAGAGGGCAATGTGCTGGGTTTCATCCTGCTGCTCTCGCCCATCAGTTCCGGCTTTTTGCACGGCGATCTGTTGCATCTGGTCATCAACATGGCGTTCCTGCTGGCCTTTGGCACGGCAATCGAGCGGCGCTTGGGACGGGTGCGGTTTCTCGGCCTTTATTTTGCCTGCATGTTGGCCGGCGCCGGCGCCAGTATGGGATTGTTTTTCATCACCCTGGAACAGACCTTCATGGTGGGCGCCTCGGGGGCCATATCCGGGTTATTCGGCGCCGTTTTGCGCATGACCATGGCCCGGGCCTATGTGGCCATAGCGGTCTTTGTCGGGCTCAACGTGATCATCGGCTATACCGGCATGCCCAGCATGGGCGAGGTGCGCGCCATCGCCTGGGAGGCGCACATCGGCGGCTTGATTGCAGGTTTCCTTCTCATGCCCCTATTTGATCGCAAGGTAGGGCAATTGACACCCGGCAAAAGATAGGAGGGCATCATGAAGATTACCGCACTACGCACCGTACAGGTGGAGCTGCCGTTGGCGACGCCGATCCGCACCTCCATCCATTATGTTGAATCCATCGGCTGCGTGCTGCTCTCCATGGACACCGATGAAGGCCCCGTAGGCGAGGGACTGGTCTGGTCCCTGGGCACCCGCCGCCTGGATACCTTGGAAGCCATGATCCAGAGCCTGGCGGTTAAGATCATCGGCCGCGATCCCCACGAGCACGCCGGCCTGTGGGCCGAGATGTGGGGCGATGTGAACTTCTTCGGCGCCAAGGGCATTACCCTGTTCGCCATCGGCGCCATCGACATGGCCTTGTGGGACCTGGTGGGCAAGGCCCATGAGTTGTCCGTCTGCCGCTTGTTGGGGCAATGCCGGGACCGGGTGCGGGCTTATCATTCGGGCGGCCTGTGGGTCTCCATGTCCATCGACGAACTCCAAGCCCAGGCCAGGGACTTTCTGGGCCAGGGCTACCGCGCCATGAAAATGCGCCTGAGCAAGCCTTCCGTGGGGGAAGATATCGAGCGGGTGGCCGCCGTGCGCGAGGCCATCGGCCCGGATATTGACCTGATGGCGGATGCCAATCAGGGCTTCACCGTCAACCACGCCATCCGCATGGGCCGGGCCCTGGAGCCCTACAACCTGGTTTGGTTCGAGGAGCCGGTGCGGGCCCATGATCTGGCCGGCTCGGCACGGGTCGCGGCCGAGATCGACACGCCGATTGCCAGCGGCGAGACGGAATACGCCCGCTATGGCTTTCGCGACATGCTGGAGCGGGGTTCGGCGGATGTGCTGATGCCGGATCTGGAACGGGTCGGCGGCATCACGGAATTCGTCAAGGTGGCCCATATGGCCGAGGCCTTCGACATCCCCGTCTCGCCCCATGTTTATACCGAGCAATGCCTGCAGCTTTGCGGCGCCCTGAACAATATCAACTACAGCGAATTCATGCCCTGGTTCGCCCCGCTGTATAACGAAAGCACGGAACTGGTTGACGGCGATCTGTTGATCCCCGACCGCCCGGGCCTGGGCTTCACCTTTAACCCCGAAGCCATCGCGCGCATGCGCCTAGGATGATGGAGATAAATATGAAAATCGCCAAGATCGATACCCATCTGGTGAAGCTGCCCTACACCACGGGCGGTACCGGCAACATCGGCCGCATGGATTGGACCACCCTGGACTATGTCCTGATCCGGATCGAGACCGAGGGCGGTTTGGTGGGCTGGGGCGATGCCTTTGCCTATGGCGGCGCCGCGCTGTCGGTCAAGGCGGCGGTGGATCATATGCTGGCGCCGAAGCTGATCGGCCAGGATGCTTCGGTCATCGGGCAATTGTCCTACATGCTGCAACAGGGCCACCATCTGCTGGGCCGCTACGGCATCACCATGTTCGCCATTTCCGGCATCGATATCGCCCTGTGGGACCTGGCCGGCAAGGCGGCGGGCGTGCCCGTTTCCACCCTGCTGGGCGGCGCGCGGCGGGGCGATATCCCCGCCTATGCCTCGCTGTTCAATTACAGCGATCCCGATGACGTTGCCGAACATTGCACCCGTGCCCTGGGCGAAGGCTATGGCTCCATCAAGCTGCACGAAACCGGCGAGGCCCAGGTCCGCGCCGCCCGCATGGCCATGGGCGACGGCGTGCCCCTGATGGTGGACACCAACTGCCCCTGGACCCCCTGGCAGGCCCGCGAGGCCGCCCTGTCGTTCAAGCAGTACGATCTGCATTGGCTGGAAGAACCGATTTTTCCACCGGAGGATTTCGAAAGCCTGAACCGCCTCGCCATCGAGGTCGACATCCCCCTCGCAGCCGGCGAAAACGCCTGCACGGCCTTTGAGTTCCAACAGATGATGAATGCCGACGCGGTGTCTTACTACCAGCCCAGTGTCACCAAAGTGGGCGGCATCACCGAATTCAACAAGATTATCACCATGGCGCAGCTTCGGGGCGCCACCGTCATGCCCCACGCCCCCTATTTTGGCCCCGGCCTTTTGGCGACACTACAGATCCTCGCCACCATGCCCGACGAATGCCTGGCCGAAACCTTCTACTACAAAACCCTGGAAGCCAGCCTGTACGGCGAGGCCATCGTCGCCAAGAACGGCAACATCGCCGTTCCCACGGGACCCGGATTGGGCCTCGACCCCGACCCCGACGTTATCAAGGACTACAGCGCCAAGGACGCCTGACCGTTGCATTCTGAAATGGAACAGGCACAAGAATATCGGGGACGTAACCGCTTTTCGCCCGCCTTAAGCGGGGCGAAAAAGCGGATTACGTCCCCGATTTTCGTTCTATCAGAATGAACTTAACTGTCATTTCAAGACCTGACCCTGGTCATGTGCCTCTGACAGTGCATTATGCTTCAATTTCCACAATTTGATTGATTTTATAATAATTAATACCCCTAATACTAAGAACCTAAATGCCAGAATATTGAAATACAGATCACAGGAATTTCGAAATATGGATAATGCTGAGATCAAGAATTATCTTCGAACAAAAAAAACAACAAATCTAGAGCCATGATAATTCCCGACAAAGTAGTCGCCGGGCAATTCAATCCACACTCTCACACCGTGGAAATAGCAACCATTGATACAAAGCAGTTCAAGCTGCTAATCGCTGGAAAGGACTGGGCCACCCTGCGCACTCATATTGAGACAATATTTCATGAGCTAAAGTCCCCGTTTTTGGCCT
>JAYGEA010000173.1:0-7178 GCA_046582635.1 Alphaproteobacteria bacterium | reverse complement strand
CGAGGCGCTGGGCAGGGGCTCCGGATCAAACACGTCCAACCCGGCACCGGCGATCCGGCCTTGCCCCAAGGCCGCCACCAGGGCATCTTCCTCAACCACCGGGCCCCGGGCAAGGTTGATCAAAAGAGCAGTCTTTTTCATGGCCGCCAGGGCCGCCGCATTGATCAGGCCCCGGGTCTGATCGGTCAGGGGGCAGGTCAGCGCAACGACATCGGCATCCGCCAGCGCTGGCAGCAAGTCATCGGGCCCCAGCACGGCGTCAACATTTTCCGACACCTTGGCGGTATCCCGCCTGATGCCAACAACCCGCATATCGAACGCCTTGGCCCGTTGCGCCAATTTTTCACCGATTCCGCCCAAGCCATATATCAGCAGGGTCTTGCCGGCCAATTCGTCCTCGCGCTTTGGAATATCAGAAATCATGTCCCGCCACTGGGCATTTCGTTGGCGATCACGGGCCGTATGCAGCTGCCGGGTCAGGGACAGGATCAATGCCATGCCATGGTCCGCCACCGCATTGCGATTGACGCCGGAGGAATTGCACAGCCGAATACCGCGGGCGCGTATGGCCTCCACATCGAATTGATCGTATCCGGCCGCGCCAACATGCACATACTTGAGGTTCGGCGCGACGTCGAGATATTCGTTGCGCCACAGGCCCGAGCCGACAAAAACCACCGCCTGGCCAATGTGGGCAGCGGTATCCTCCCCGTTCCAGGTCTGCAACGTCGTGCCCATCAGGCCGCGTTCTCGATAGCAGGTTTCGAACTGATAGGCGGGATGGGCGAACAGCAGGTTGTCGTATTCAGGCGTCATGATCCGTAACCGATCCTTGATTTGGCAAAATGGCGGCAATGATGGCCTGTAGCGCGTTGGGCAGCGCGCCGGGCGCCGCCGTCAGGGTCAATGACAATTGCGCCGGGGTTTCTTCCAATTTCCACGCGACATGCGCGCAGCAGATGCGTTCCAGTTTGATCAGTTCATCAAGTTCCGATTTTACCCAATCGGCATTGTCGAACGTGATGACGGCTTCTCCCGGTACACGGCGGCTGTTTAAAGCGTGCTCGAAAAGTTCACGCCAACGGGCCACGCGGTCCGGCTTTTCCGCCGGGGTGAGGGTACACGCGGTTATGGTTCCCATTTCGCATTCCTTAGTAAGATCGCGGCATGCCCAAGATATGCTGGGCCAGGAAGGCCAGGATCAGGTTGGTCGAAATGGGTGCGATTTTGTACAGCCGGGCCTCCCGCCATTTGCGTTCGATGTGGTATTCCTTGGCAAAGGCGAAGCCGCCGTAGGTCTGCATGCAGGCATCGCCCAACTCCCAGGCCGCTTCCGACG
Organism: Alphaproteobacteria bacterium; assembly: GCA_046582635.1. Lineage (GTDB taxonomy): Bacteria > Pseudomonadota > Alphaproteobacteria. The sequence continues at coordinate 5,839 of JAYGEA010000173.1, read as the reverse complement.
CCAGCATCTTGGCCATGTTGGCTTCCGCCCCGCAGGGCAGGCCGGCATCGAACATGGCGGCCGCCTGGCGCACCATCAATTCGGCCGCCTTGAGGGAGGCATAGTGCCGCGCGATGGGGAACTGGATGCCCTGGTTGGCGCCGATGGGGGCGCCGAAGACTTCCCGTTCGTTGGCGTAGGCGACGGCCTTTTCCGTGAACCAGCGCCCATCGCCCAGGGATTCGGAGGCGACCAGGACGCGTTCCGCATTCATGCCGTCCAGAATATAGCGAAAGCCCTTGCCTTCCTCGCCGATCAGGTTTTCCACCGGTACCTTTAGGTCATCGAAAAACACCGAATTGGTGTTGTGGTTGATCATGGTGGGGATGCCCTGGATCTCTATGCCGTTGCCCACCGCATCGCGCATATCCACCAGAATGGTCGATAGGCCATCAGTGCGCTTTTCCACCTCGTCCAGGGGCGTCGTGCGGCACAGCATCAGCATCAGGTCCGATTGTTTGGCCCGGGAGGTCCAGATCTTCTGGCCGTTGATCACGTAATGATCACCCTGTCGCACGGCGCGGGTCTTCAGTTGCGTGGTGTCCGTGCCCGAGGTGGGTTCGGAGACGCCAAAGGCCTGCAGCCGGATGCTGCCATCGGCGATGCCCGGCAGGTATTTGCGTTTTTGCGCTTCGCTGCCGTGGCGCAGCACCGTGCCCATGATGTACATCTGGGCATGACAGGCGGCGGCCGAACAGCCCGAGGCGTGGATCTCCTCCAAAATGACCGAGCCGGCGCGGATCGGCAGGCCGGCGCCGCCAAATTCTTCCGGGATCAGGGCGCCCAAATAGCCCGCTTCGGTCATGGCGGTGACGAACTCGGTCGGATATTCCGCAGCCTCGTCCTTCTCCCGCCAATAGTCCAAGGGGAAATCGGCGCAAACTTTTTGCACCCCATCGCGGATATCCTGATAATCCGCGCCCAGATCCATCTGGATCAGATCTGTTCCGTCCGTCATCGTGCTACCTTTCTACTATACTGTCTGCCTCCCTGGATGCCCGGATCAAGTCCGGGCATGACAGTGAGGTATATGTCATTGCCGGGCTTGACCCGGCAATCCATGGTGCCATTTAGCGGCCAACAAAGTTCGCCTTGCGCTTTTCGTTGAAGGCCAGGACGCCTTCATGGCGGTCCTCTGTCGGCACCAGGCGGTTGTAGGCTTCCACCTCGATGCCAAGTGCGGTGGTCAGATCCGTGCCCATGCCAAGATTGACCGATCGTTTCAGCTGCCGCAGGGCCAGGGGGCCGTTGCCGGCCATGCGCGCCGCCGTTTCCAGCGCCGCCGGCAGCAGCTCCTCCGCCGTCGTCACCTTGTTGACGATGCCCCATTCCAGGCCTTCGGCGGCGGTGAACGGCGTACCCGTATACAAGATTTCCTTGGCCCGGCGGGAACCCGCCGCGCGGGGCAGGTTTTGCGTGCCGCCGCAGCCCGGAATAATGCCCAGGGTGACTTCGGTTAGTGCGAACCGTGCGCTTGTCGCGGCATAGATGAAATCGGCCGCCAGGGCCATCTCGCAACCGCCGCCAAAGGCCGAGCCGTTGACGGCGGCGATGACCGGTATGGGGCAATCGATCAGGTGATAGACCGCCTGTTCAAAGATCGCGTGCTGCAGGCGCCATTCTTGGTCCGTCATGCCGTCGCGCTCTTTCAGATCGCCGCCCGCGCAAAAGGCCTTGTCGCCGGCGCCGGTCAGGATCACCGTGCGGGCATCGCCGGGGTCTAGCAACAGGGACGAAAACAGATCCAGCATGTCCCGGCCCACCTGGGTGTTCATGGCGTTGCGCCGTTCCGGCCGGTTGATGGTGACCTGGAGCACATGGTCCTGGGGCTGGTCCAGCAAAAGTGTTTCGTAACGTTCCTGCATGCTATCCTCTAAGGCTGGCCTGTTTTACGGCTGAGCTGTTTTATGGCTGAGCGGGGCGGATCAGGTTGATCAGATCGCGGCCCGTCATCAGTGCTTCGATATTGTCGCCGGTCTTGGCCCAGCGCCGCAGCTGCTGACCTTCCGACCAGCCGGAAATATGCGGCGTCATTAGCACATTGTCCAGGTCATGGTAAGGATGCCGCGAGGGCCGGATGGCAAGGTTATCGGGGCTGGGATATTGATACCAGGTATCCAGCACCGCGCCGCCGATCACGCCCTTGGACAGCGCCTCGAACAGGGCGTCTTCGTCGGCGATATGCCCTCGCGCCACGTTTATGACCACGGCGCTGTCCTTTATTTGCGCCAGTTCCACCCCGCCGATCATGCCACGGGTTGTCTCCGTGAGGGGGCAGCAGATGACCAGGAAATCCACCCTGTCCAAGATCTTGTCCAGATCACAATAGCCGCCCATGAAATGCGGTTCCGGGTCCAGGGGTCTTGGGTTTTGGGTCAGGGCCATGACCTTCATATCGAACGCTAGGGCGCGTCGGGCCACGGCCCGACCGATATTGCCGTAGCCCAGGCAACCCACCGTCATGCCCGCCAGCTCGCCCCGGGTCTGGCCGGCCAGGGACGGCGTGCCGGTCCAATCACCGGCCTTGAAGGCAGCGTTGCGCCGGGCCAGGCCGACCACCCATTCCAGCATGCCGTTGAAGGTGTATTCGGCGATGGCGATCTCGTGCTCATAAACATTGCAGATGGCGGCCTGGAGCGGCACCGATGCCAGGTCGATGGCATCCAGGCCGGAAGCCGGGATTTGCAGCAATTGCAGGTTCGGCGCCGGGGCAAAGGCGGCGCCATAGTTGACCGAGATCATCACCTGGGCCCAGGCCAGGTCCCTGATGATGTCTTCGCCGGCGCTGTCATCGGACATCTGCCGCAGTTGGACCCGGTCGCCGAAACGTTTGGACAGAAGTTCCATGCCGCGTTTTGCGACGCCGCCGTTCAATAATACCTTCATGCGTGCTATCCCTGTGCTGCGAAATTTCGCCAATGATGGAGGCTTAGGGGCCAATGAGCAAAGACAAGATCAAAACCCGCACGGAAACCGACAGCTTTGGCCCCCTGCAGGTGCCCACCGACCGTTATTGGGGGGCCCAGACCCAACGATCAAGGCAGAATTTCAAGATCGGCTGGGAACGCATGCCCGCCCCGGCGGTGCATGCCTTCGGCATCGTCAAGCAGGCGGCGGCCGAGGCCAACATGGACCTGGGCGTCCTCGACAAACGCCGGGGCCGGGCCATCGTCCGGGCCGCCAAAGAGGTCGCGGCCGGCAAGCTGGATGATCATTTCCCCCTGGTGGTCTGGCAGACCGGGTCCGGCACGCAATCCAACATGAACGCCAACGAGGTGATCTCCAACCGGGCGATCGAGATCTTGAAGGGCAAGATGGGCAGCAAAGCACCCGTCCACCCCAACGATCACTGTAATATGAGCCAAAGCTCCAACGATACCTTCCCCACGGTCATGCATGTGGCGGCGGTGCGCCAGATCGATCAATTGCTGCTCCCCGCCCTGGAGCATCTACATGGCGCCCTGGAGACCAAGACCAAGGCGTTCGGCAAAACCATCAAGATCGGCCGCACTCATTTGCAGGACGCAACGCCGCTGACATTGGGCCAGGAATTTTCCGGCTATGGGGCACAGATGAAAAACGGCATCGCCCGGGTCAAGGATACCCTGCCGCGACTGTTGCTGCTGGCCCAGGGCGGCACGGCGGTGGGGACGGGCCTGAACGCGCCCAAGGGCTTCGATAAGGCGGTGGCGCGCCAGATCGCCAAGATCACCGGCCTGCCGTTCAAAACCGCGCCGAACAAGTTCGAGGCCCTGGCCGCCCACGATGCGGTGGTCGAGGCCTCGGGCGCCATGAACACCCTTGCCGTATCGTTGATGAAGATCGCCTCGGACATCCGGCTGCTGGGCTCCGGCCCGCGCTCGGGCCTGGGGGAATTGAGCCTACCGGAGAACGAGCCGGGCTCCTCCATCATGCCGGGCAAGGTCAACCCGACCCAGTGCGAGGCCATGACCATGGTCTGCACCCAGGTCATGGGCAATCACACCACCGCCACCATCGCCGGCGCCAACGGGCACATGGAATTGAATGTCTTCAAACCGGTGATGATCTATTCCCTGCTGCAATCGATCCAGCTGCTGGGCGATGCCGCCAACAGCTTCACCGATAATTGCGTCGTGGGCATCCAGGCCAATGAAGGGCGGATCGCCGATCTGATGGCGCAATCCCTGATGCTGGTAACCGCCCTGGCGCCCTATATCGGCTATGACAATGCCACCAAGATTGCCAAGAACGCCCATGTGAAGGGCCTGACCTTGAGGGAATCGGCGATGCAATTGAAGCTGGTGGCGGAGGCGGATTTCGACAAATTCGTGCAGCCGCAAAAAATGCTCGGCCCGAAATAGACTGGGCCCGAAATGCCCGGCGATGACGATGTTGATGACCATGACGAGGCGGAGCTGCTGCGCCGTTCCTTCCGCGTTGCCGGGCACCAGACCTCCCTGTCCATGGAGCGGGCCTTTTGGGACGAACTCCGCTGCCTGGCGCACGGGGACGGGCGCACCATGACCGCCCTGATCGCCGAAATCGACGCCGAACGCACGGCCGGGCTCAGCCGTGCCGTGCGCGTCTACATCCTGAAGCGGCTGCGCGCCGGCAATTGAGGGCGCAGATTTATTGCCGGAATGCGCCACACCTGAACGAGAGGTAGCATAACCATGACAACCCCCATCCCCACCTCCGGCGCAACGCCCTATAATCTGGCCTCATGGCAACTCAGCCCGGGCCGGACGGCGCTGGTGGTCATCGATATGCAGAACGACTTCCTCCACGCGGACGGCTGGTATAATCAATCCGGTATCGATATTACCCACATGCAACAATCGATCCAGCCGGTCCGTGCCCTGGTGGCGGCGGCGCGGGACCAAGACGTGCCGGTGATCTGGACCCAGCACGGCTTCCGCGATGGCACCGACGCCGGCGTCTTCGCCACCTTGCGGGATTTCATGAAGCAGGGCGGCCTGCGCAAGGGCACCTGGGGTTACGAGCTGATCGGGGACATGGACGCCCGCGCCGACGATTGGCTGGTGGAGAAAAACCGCCTCAGCGGCTTCTTCGCCACCAATCTCGACCTGATCCTGCGCGGCCTGGACGCGGACACGGTCCTGATTTGTGGCGTCCTGACCAACCAATGCGTCAAGGCCACGGCGGTGGACGCCAACTTCCGCGACTACAAACCCATCGTGGTCCGCGAGGCCACCGGCACCACGCTGCCGCATTTGCACGAACCGGCCCTGGAAATGATCGCCGTGGGGATCGGCGAAACGCGCAGTTTGGAGGATACGTTGAAGGATATCAAAGGATTGTCGAACCGGATTAACGAGGTGTAAGCGGCTCGCGCGCGCCATCGTAATGAGAAATACGATCACCATAATGCCCGCCACCGCCCATCAGCAAGCGATAAAATTATGGTGATGTGACCGATTTTCTCCCGTTTTTCAGGGGGAAAGAGCGGATCGTGTCTCCCTAATTCGCTCTATCAGAACGGCAACGAATGTAGAGGCATTCTATTAAGTAAACTGTCGCTTTATCTCCGAAAACCAAAGGGCAGGCGGGAAAAAGAGAATGATCGGTAGATCGAATTACTCTGACCCCTTTGATAGCGAACCTGACCTTAATCCCGCACCTCAAAACGGCCTGTTATTCAGGCATGCCGGCCTGACTGTCAACGCCGGATTAAAAATACAGCGCTTGCCGGAGTAACAATGCATCACCGCGGCGGTGTCTACGGCGGAGCAAAATTAGTCCAGGTAGGTTGATGTTGATGCCGCGCACGGTGTTGCGGGTTGTCCCGGTAGTCCAT
>JAYGEA010000171.1:0-4661 GCA_046582635.1 Alphaproteobacteria bacterium | reverse complement strand
TATCTCACCAAGCACAACGAGGCCGCCAAACCTTTCACCTGGACCGCCGCCGCACAAGACATCATCAAAAAAGTGGACCGGGCGCGCAACACACTCAATCAAGTAAAAGCCGGTACTTCTTAAATGAGTCGGAACACTAGCTGGGACACGAAAGATGACACAATGACCACTGCGATTGAAGGCATGGCTGGGGATGGCGTGGGGCTGGATATCACCGGTTTTGACCTTTTGAACCTGCCGGACGATTACGTCGCCCGGGCCTATGAATATTTTGCCGCGCTGCGCGCCAACAGCCCCGTGCATCGCAATTCCGACGGCTCCTTCGTATTGACCCGGTATGATGACCTGGTGACGGCCTATCGGGACACCTCTGTCTGGAGTTCCGACAAGAAAATTGATTTCCGGCCGAAATTCGGCTCTTCACCCCTGTACGAACACCACACCACCAGCCTGGTGTTTTGTGATCCGCCCGACCACACCCGCATCCGCAAATTGTTCCAGGCCGCCTTTACCCGCAAGGCGCTGGCCGCCTTGACGCCGCGCATTCATACCCTGGTCGACAGCTACCTTGATAGGTTGGAAGACGAAGGCGGCATGGAAGTGGTGGCCGATCTTTCCTTCCGGCTGCCGGTGGAGGTGGTGTGCGACATGCTTGGCGTTCCGGGCGATGACCGGGAACTGATTCGCGATTGGGCCCTGCTGATCCTCGGTGCCCTGGAACCGGTGTTGAGCGAGCGGCAGTTCAAGGACGGCTGCCGGGCGGTGGAGAATTTCAAGGCTTATCTGCGTGACCGGATCAAGGCGTTGAAAGTTAATCCCTCGGCTCGGCGGGAGGGCGAAATACTTTCCGCCCTGGTGGCGGCGGAAGAGGATGGCGAGAAGCTGACCGAGATCGAACTCTTGCATCAATGTATCTTTCTGCTGAACGCCGGCCACGAAACCTCGACCAACATGATTTCTCACGGCGTGAATGAAATGCTGCGCCACCCCGATCAGATCGCCTTGCTGCGCGCCGAGCCCGACCTTATCGACACCATGGCGGAAGAGGTCTTGCGCTTTCAGGCGCCGATCCAGATCAACAACCGCCGGGCGCTCCGGGATACGGAATTGTCGGGCCAGCACATCCCACGGGGCGGCATCGTGCATCTGATGATCGGCGCGGCGAACCATGACCCGGATCAATTCCCCGAACCGGATACCTTCGATATCGCCCGCCGGCCCAACCGGCATCTCTCTTTCGGCCTTGGCATTCACATCTGCGCCGGCAACGCCCTAGCCCGGATCGAGGCGGAGATCGCCTTTGGCAAGCTGTTCGCCCGCTTCCCCACGCTCAGCCTGAAGGAACCGGCAAAACTGTCCAAGCGTATCCGCTTTCGCGAAGTTTCCGAACTAAAGGTGGCGATCTGATCGCCCCCGAAAGTGCGCGCCGCTGGACACTCGCGCCCGATGACTCTGGATTGCCGGGTCAAGCCCGGCAATGACGATTGCGGAGAAAATATGGCTAAAAACTACAAAATTCGTCGTAGCCGTGCTTGACACGGGTATCCAGGGATACGAGGCGATTGGTCAATCATATGCGCGGACATTCGTGTCATGGCACAACCAGGAAAATAAACCGGACAGTAGCGGGTCGAACCCGGCAATCCATGGTGCCGCCTGATTGTTGCTGAAAACCTAAGCCCTCAACCCGTCGTCAAACCGTAGGCGGCGCCCCAGCCCAGGCCGGCACGGGTGCCGGTGCGGGGGTGATATTCGCATCCAACCCAGCCGTCATAGCCCACGGCATCCATGGCCGCGAACAAATATGGATAGTTGATCTCCCCTTCGTCGGGCTCCCGGCGGTCGGGTGGGTTGGCGATTTGCACATGGCCGATGTCCTCCAGACAATCCTCGAATCGGCGCACCAGGTCGCCTTCCATGATCTGGACATGATAGATATCGAATTGCAGGCGCAGATTGGCCTTGCCCAGTTCCGCCATGATGCCCCGGGCCTGGGTGGTGGTTTGCAGGAACATGCCGGGGACATCCCGCTTGCCGTTGATGGGCTCGATCATCAGGTTCAGATCAAAAGGCAACGATTGATCCGCCGCCCAGGCCAGGTTTTCGCGAAAGGTATCCTCGACTGCCGCCCGCCCCGACCCCGGTTCGGGCGCAATGCCCGCCACCGAATGGGTGTTCTTGCAGCCCACGGTCTGGGCGAATTCGATGGCCCGGCCAATGCTGTCGCGGTATTCGCCCTTGCGGTCGGGCAGGCAGGTAATGCCCCGCTCGCCGTTCTCCCAATCTCCCGCCGGCATGTTGATCAACACCATCTCCAGACGGTTGGCATCCAGCCAGGCCTTGGTGTCACCGGCACTCTCGGCATAGGGCAGAAGGCTCTCCACGCCCTCGAAGTCGGCCTGGGCGGCGGCGGCGAAGCGGTCGGGATAATCATGTTCCGTGAACATCAGGGTCAGGTTGGCGGCAAATTTGGGCATGGTCTTCCTATATTCATGGATGAATTCATTCGCTGTCATCTTGCCTGCCTTAACGCCCCATGTCACCTTGGCGCATGGCGGATGGTTGGTTAAAATTGGCGCGGGAAGGCGGCGGGCACCTGTTACGGGCCGGCGGCCATTGGGATGCCCGCAACGTCACCCGGCTGGACCGGGAATTGGGCAGCGTTCCCACCGGCGATCCTGCGCCGTTGACCCTGGACCTGGCGGCGGTGGAGCGTCTGGATACCGCCGGGGCCTGGCTGTTGTACCGTACCTTGAAGGAGTATCGGGCGGCGGGCGGTGGGGCCGCTTATGCCGGTCTGACACCCGCCCATTCCGCCATGCTGGAAACCGTGGCGGCCAATGATCAGCCCTGCGAGATCGAACCGCCGCGATCGGGCGCCCTGATTGCCCTGCTGGACCATATTGGCCGCGGCGTCATTGATCTGGCGGAGGAAGCAAAACAGCAGATCGCCTTCCTCGGCCTGGTCCTGGCGACCCTGATGAGAACCCTGCGCCATCCGGGCCGTTTGCGCCTGGTGCCCTTGGTCCATCATATGGAAAAGGTCGGCCTGAACGCCCTGCCCATCGTCGGCCTGATATCCTTCCTGATCGGGGTGGTCCTGGCCTACCAGGGGGCGACACAGCTGCAACGCTTCGGGGCCGAGATCTTTGTAGTCAATCTGATTGCCGTCTCCGTGCTGCGGGAGATCGCCATTCTATTGACGGCCATCGTCGTGGCGGGCCGTTCGGGCAGCGCCTTCACGGCCGAGATCGGCTCCATGGTCGTGAATGAAGAGGTCGACGCCATGCGCACCCTGGGGCTGGACCCGATCGAGGTGCTGGTGCTGCCCCGGGTCCTGGCCCTGGTCATCACCCTGCCCCTGCTGGCCTTTTTCGCCGATATGATGGGGCTGTTCGGCGGCATGTTGATGTGCTGGGCCGCCCTGGATATTTCCCCCGCCCTGTATTTGGAGCGGTTGCAGGGCGCGATCTCGCCCTGGTCGTTCTGGGTCGGCATCATCAAGGCGCCGGTGTTCGCCTTTTTGATCGCCATGGTCGGCTGTCTGGAAGGCCTGCGCGTGAGCCGCAGTGCCGAAAGCGTCGGCCGGCAGACCACGCGGTCGGTGGTCACCGGGATCTTTCTGGTGATCGTAGCGGATGCCCTGTTCTCGATCTTTTTCGCCACGGTCGGGGTCTGATCGTGGCCGAGGCGATCATCACGATTCGCGGCCTGACGAACCGGTTCGGCGATCAGGTCATTCACCAGGACCTGGACCTGGACGTCCACCGGGGCGAAATCCTGGGCATCGTCGGCGGCTCGGGCACCGGCAAATCCGTGCTGCTGCGGACCATCACGGGTTTGAATAAACCGCGGGCCGGGCGGATCGAGGTCTTTGGCCATGATCTGGCGAAAGTGAGCCCGTCGGAGCGCATCGCCCTGGAGCAACGCTGGGGCGTGTTGTTTCAGGACGGGGCGTTGTTTTCCTCCCTCACCGTGGCGCAGAACATCGAAGCGCCCATGAAGGAGCATCTGGGCATGCCGGCCCGCCTGCGCGATGAAATCGCCGCCCTGAAGATCGCCATGGTGGGTCTGCCGCCCGAGGCGGGTGCGAAATACCCGTCCGAATTGTCGGGGGGCATGCGCAAGCGGGCCGGGCTGGCGCGCAGTCTGGCCCTGGATCCGGATCTGATTTTTCTCGATGAGCCGACGGCGGGGCTGGATCCCATCGGCGCCGCCAATTTTGATCAGCTGATCCGCCAGTTGCAGGAAAATCTAGGGCTGACAGTGTTCATGGTGACCCATGACCTGGACAGCCTGCATGCCATCTGTGACCGTATCGCCGTGCTGGTGGACCAACGGGTCTTGGTGGTTGGGCCCATGGCCGATATGCTGGCCCACCAACACCCCTGGCTGCGGGAATATTTTCACGGCCCCCGGGCCCGGGCGGCGCAGCCGAGACAAGAGCCGAAACAAGCCCCAAATCACTAACTGGACACTAGTGGATTGATCAAAACGAAAGAGTCTGAGCGGGGATTCCCTGTTTGCTGATCTTGTGCGAATATTCGTTATGCGTACAGGAATTTCATTCACGGTTTCCGCCACCGATCAAAAGCGGCTTGAACGGATTATCAAAGATCCGAAATCACTTCAAAAGCATGTCTGGCGTTCAAGGATTGTCG
>JAYGEA010000116.1:0-10345 GCA_046582635.1 Alphaproteobacteria bacterium | reverse complement strand
CGACGCTCTTCCGATCTGGGCGTCGCCACCCTCATCATCGTGATGAGCGTCATGAACGGGTTCCGTATCGAATTGCTGGACCGGGTCCTTGGCCTGAACGGCCATATGGTGGTGCGCGGCGTGGATAACACTTTGGTGGATTTCGACCCCATTGCCGCCAAACTGCGCAAGATCAAGGGCGTGAAACAAGCCGCGCCGCTGATCGAGGGTCAGGTCATGGCAACCGCCAACAAACAGGCCTCCGGCGCCCTGGTACGGGGCATGTGGCAAAAGGATCTGGCCGCCCGGGCGATCATCGCCGACAATATATACAGCGGCTCGATCACGGATTTCCGGGGCAAGCACAACGTCCTGATCGGCCAGCGTCTGGCCCGCAAACTGGGCCTGCGGGTCGGCGATACGATTACCCTTGTATCGCCCCAGGGCACGGCGACGGCCTTTGGCAACGTCCCGCGCATGAAGGCATATCGCGTCGCGGCGACCTTCATGGTGGGCATGTATGAATATGATTCGACCTTTATCTATATGCCCTTGCCGGCGGCGCAGTTGTTTTTCCGCCTCAAGGGCAAGGTCAGCGGCGTCGAGATGTTTTTGCATGACCCCGATGACGTCTTCCGCTTGCGCCCTGCCGTCGAAGCCGTGCCCGGTGCCGCCAGGGTGGTGGATTGGCGTCAGGTCAACAGCCACTTCTTTCAGGCCCTGCAGGTGGAACGCAATGTGATGTTTCTGATCCTGACCCTGATCATTTTGATTGCCGCCTTTAATATCGTTTCCTCGTTGATCATGCTGGTCAATGACAAAGGCAAGGCCATCGCTATCCTGCGCACCATGGGGGCCACGCGGGGCATGATCATGCGCATATTCATGATTGCGGGCACCGCCATCGGTGTCATCGGCACCATGGCCGGGTTCGCCCTGGGGCTTGCCTTTTGCCTGAATATCGACACCATCCGGCTGTGGCTGGAAAGCCTCATGGGCACGGAATTATGGTCACCGGAAATTCGCTTCCTCAGCCGTATTCCGGCGGACGTGAACAACAGCGAGGTCATCATGGTGGTGCTGATGGCCCTGGCCTTGTCGTTCCTGGCTACTCTGTACCCGGCCTGGCGGGCGGCCCGCGTCGATCCGGTGGAGAGTCTGCGCTATGAATAACGGTTTCGAGGGCGAGGCGGCCCTGCGGATCAGCGCCCTGGACCGCACCTTTCATCAGGGCGGGCGGAAATTGGAGGTGTTGCGCGGCTTGGACCTGACCGTTCGCCGCGGCGAGGCGGTTGCCTTGATTGGGCCGTCGGGTTCGGGCAAATCCACCTTGTTGCATGCCGCCGGGCTGTTGGAGCGGCCCGATGGCGGCGAAATCGTCATCTCGGGGAAAAACTGTTCCGCCATGAACGATAGCCAGCGCACAATCATGCGCCGGGACCATCTGGGCTTTGTTTACCAGTTTCATCATCTGCTGCCCGAATTCACGGCCCTGGAGAACGTGGAGATGCCCATGCGCCTGGCCAAGGTGCCCCGCAAGGTTCGCGCGGCACGGGCCGAACAGCTGTTGGTGGAATTGGGCCTTGGCGACCGCCTGGGCCACGGCCCCGGGCAATTGTCGGGAGGGGAGCAGCAACGGGTGGCCATCGCCCGTGCCTTGGCCAATCAACCGGTGTTGTTGCTGGCGGACGAACCCACCGGCAACCTGGATCAGGCCACGGCGGAAGTGGTGTTGGCGGAATTGCTGGCAATTGTCAGGGGCGAGGGGCTGGGCATTGTTATTGCCACCCACGACCCGTTGGTCGCCGACCGCCTGGACCGCGTGGTGCGGCTCCAGGACGGCCAGCTTGTAGGTTAGAGCGGCTCCAATACGCCCCGCAGCCGGCTACTCAGGCGTTAAGCTCCAAATACAATTGCAGCAAGGCGGCGGCTGAAACCAGCCAAAGTAGGCTCCAGATGGCGATACCGAGCTTTTGCCGGTTGGTGATGCTGTTTCGCATCTCATACCCTCTTCGCTTTCTGTTGCCTACAATGCCAATATGGCGCTGATTGACGTCATGGTCAGTGATCCATGTCACTTTGCATTCATGATTAATATTATTAACCGAATATATTAACTTAGTATTCTAACGGCGGTTTAAGAGGTTGGTGCCATTCTCCGTGGTTGAGGGCTTTCTGCGGGAGTGGAATAGATGCGCAAAATTGGAATTTTGGTTGGAAGCGTGGCGGCATTGGGGCTGGCGACGATGATCGCCGCCCATGCCGGGCAAAATGGCGTCCAGCGTGGCGGCAGCCAGGTAATGGACCGGCCGGATACAGCGAATGTTCCGGCTTCGGCCTGGAGGGCGGGACAAATCTGGCCCAAGGCCGAGATCGACGACTTGGACCATTTGGATTTGCTGCTCGCCGATAACACTTTGAGCGAGGCCACCATCTCGCAATTGGCGGCCATTGCGCCCGCCGCCGGACCCGAAACCATAAATCCCGACCAGGCCATTTTAGCCCTGCGCAAATCAAGCAGCGATGCCATCAGCGTGCTCCAGGACGGCCGGCTGGATGCCGCCCATCGGGTCGCCAAGTTCCATGGTCTGATGGCCCGGGATTTCGATATACCCCTGATGGCCCGTTTTGCCCTGGGCCGCTATTGGAAACGGGCGGATCATTCCCAGCGTTCGGCCTATGTGGAGGCTTTTTCCCCCTTCATGCTGCATCAATACGCTTCAAAAATTGGCGGCGCCCAGATCTCCAGCTTTGATGTGCAATCAGCCTATCGCGCCGGCAAACGTGATGTCATGGTGCAAAGCCGCATTACCCAGCACGGCGACCGGGTGGTGAAACTGGTTTGGCGCATGCGTCAGCGTAACGGGCAGTTCCGCGTGATCTACGTGGTCGCCGAAGGCATCAGCCTGGCCCTGACCAAGCGCCAGGAATTCGCCGCAATTATCAAGGCCAACGGCGGCAAGGTGGCTCCCTTGATCCACAAACTGCTGAAAATTACGGCGTAAATTACAGCGCAAATTACAGCTAGACCATTTTCGGGAATGAAATGGTCAATTATGGTCGCGACGGCGACCCGGCGCTGATGCGCCGCCCGCGCGGAGCGGTGCGCTCTCGCGCACAAGCGTGAGCGAAGAAAGCTAGGCCTGATTCGATGAATATCGAAAAAGGCCTAGGCGGGCCTTCGGGCGACGATGTGATAGATGTGCCAATGCTTCGGCGTGCCGCGCGGGGTTCGGGAATCAGTTTCTTCTTCCCGCAACATCTCGACATCGTAGTCCTGTAACAACGCATCCACCTCTGCCCGGCTGAAATGGCTGTTTGTGGGATCGCCGGCCCATTGGTCCCGGTCGCCGTAAAGCTGGCCGCTGAAACGGCCGCCGGGCGCCAGGCTTTCGTAGATGCAAGCCCACATAATTAGGAACTCCGGCTGCGGACAAAGCGGCAGGGCAAAGCTGGAATTGACCAAGTCCACTTTCGGCCAGTTGGCTGCCTCAAACCGGCTGACCTGCGTATCCGGCGTTACGCCGAATTCGGCCAGCTCGGGCCGTGCCAGCAAGGTTTCAATGGCCGATGCCTGGGCATCGATGGCAAGCACCGACCAGCCCCGGCGCAGCATCTCAACACTATCGCGCCCACCGCCGCATCCGAGGTCCACGGCACGGCCAACCGCACCTTCGGCATCGAATTTGGCCAGAGCGTCCAACAAAGTTTCCCGCGGCGGGCGGTGGCCGGTGCGTTCGTAGTAATCCCGCCAATCCTCCGCCGTGCTTGTTCGGGTCATCATCCCAACGGCGCAACGTTAATGATCGACCAGATAGTCGATGGCGGCGGTGACGCCGCCGCGTCCATGGGGGACCTTCAAGGTCCGCAGGGCCCCCTCGACGCCGGCCAGGGCGCCCAGGACCATGGGTTCGTTCAGATCACCCATGTGGCCGATGCGGAAGACCAGGCCCTTCAACTGCTCCAACCCACCGCCCATGGCCACCTGATATTGATCCCGCGCCACGGTGCGGACCTCTTCGGCATCGAAACCAGGCGGCACGCGGATAGCGGTGATGGAGTTGGAGCGTTGTGCGGGGACCAGGGCGTTAAATGCCATGCTGTCGCCGCCACCCGATTGGCACCAAACATCCACGGCCGCGCGAATGGCGCTGGCCAGGCGGTCGTGGCGGGCGATGGTGGCCGGCATGCCTTCCTCGGCCAGCATATCCAGGGCTTCGCGCAGGCCATACAACATGTGGATCGGCGCGGTGCCGCAAAAGCGGATATATTGGGCATCCGTCATGCGTTCGCGCCAGTCCCAATAGTTGCGTGGCAATTGGGAACTTTGGGTGGCATGCATGGCCTTTTCGCTGCACGCGGTAATGCCGATGCCAGGCGGGCACATCAAACCTTTTTGCGATGCCGCCAGGGCCACATCCACGCCCCATTCATCCATTTGGAAATCCACGGTGGCAAGGGAGGCGATGGTGTCGACCATGAACAGGGCGCCGTGGTTGGCATTGTCGATGGCTCTTCGTACCGCCGGCACGTCCGAGACAATGCCGCTGGCAGTATCAACATGGATCATCAGGACCGCCTTGATCCGGCCCTCGTCATCGCCGCGCAGATGTTTTTCAACCGCGTCGGGGTCAACGCCGTGGCGCCAGTCGCCGGGCAGGTGTTCGATCACCAGGCCGAGGGATTCGGCCATCATGCCCCATTTCAGGGAGAAATTTCCCGTCTCCGGCACCAACAGATGATCGCCGGGGGATAGGGTATTGGTCAACGCGGCTTCCCAGGCGCCGTGGCCGTTGGCGGCATACATGAAAACAGGCCCCTGGGTTTGAAAGACCGGCTTCAAATCCTCGAAACAGCTGCGCGTCACCGCGACAAAGTCGGGGGCCGTGAAATCCACCGCCGGTTTATGCATGGCGGAGAGGACGCGGTCGGGAATATTGGTGGGGCCGGGGGTGTGGAGGAACTCCCGCCCGCGCTTTACGTCGGTCATGTCTATTTAGCTTCCAGGTACGGTGCCCACGGGCAGGCTTTCAATATGGCGGCAGATTTCGCCGGGGCGGGTCAGCCAGATTTCGTCGCGATGTTCCATGATGTGCTTCAGGGCCCGACGCAACTGCCGGATACGGAACGGCTGGCCGACGATGAAGGTATGCAGGGAGATGGGGAAGACAAGCGGCTGGCGCACTGATTGTTCCAGCATCTCGTCAAAATTATCAATAATGGCGTCGGCATACTGGGTCGGGGTCATCTTGTGCAGCACGATGAAGCGGTTGTCGTTCAACTCCACCGGATAGGGCATGGCCAGGATCGGTTTGGCGCGGGTCTGCATCCAGATTGGCTGGTCGTCGCAGCACCAATCCATGTTGTAGCGGTAGCCGGCCTCGCTCAACAGATCCAGGGTGGTCTCGCTTTGCGACAGCCAGGGCGACATCCAGCCGGTGGGCACGGTGCCTTCGTGTTCGATGATGGCGTCGGTCGCGGTTTTGATCAGGGCGCGCTCTTCATCCTCGCTGCGTCCGCCCTGTTCCTCGGAATTGGTGATGCCGTGGCCCAGGAACTCGTCGCCCCGCTGCCGCAGGCGTTCGGCGATCTGCGGGGCATGGTCATAGATGGCGGTGTTCAACTGCGCCTGGATGGGGATGTCCAGCTCGTCGAACAAATCCATCAGACGCCAAAAGCCGACCCGGTTGCCATAGTCGCGCCAGGAAAAGACGCTTTGCTTGTTATGCATGCCGGCCGGCGCGATGGCGGATTCCACGCTCTTGTCCCAGCCGAATTGTTCCACGTTCAGGGCGATATAGACCGCCAGCCGCTTGCCGTTGGGCCAGGAATAGTCGGGCCGTTGATCGATGGGTGAAAAATCGTAACGTCCATGGGTTGAGAGCATGGCGGCGTTCCTTATAGCGGGGGGCGGCGTTGGCGCCAGTTGGTGGCGCCTTCATAGGCGGCGGCGATGCGGTAGATCATGGCTTCGTCGAATTGTTTGCCGACAATCTGCATGGCCAATGGCATGCCGTCGTCATCAAAGCCCGTGGGCAGGGCCAGCGCCGGATTGCCGGTCAAATTGAACGGTATGCGGGCCTGGCGGGGATACTTCTTGGCCATCTCGTCGGGGTCGTCGATGGCAAAGGCCGCATCCATGGCCGAGATGACGATGACGCCGTCCAGGTCCTTGATGGTTCTGTTGAAGCCGGCGGTCAGTTTGCGGCGCAGGCGCAAGGCATCCACATAATCGCCGCCCATCAGAAAGGCGCCCGGCAGCACCCGTTCCAGGAACGAGGCGCTGTAGTCTTCGGGCCGTTCGGCGAGCCAGCGGCGGTGGATGGAATAGGCCTCCGACAGCAGGATCACCCGGTTGCAGGCATGGAAGGTGGCAAGGGGTTCGGTTTCGATCTCAACCACCTCGGCCCCCAGGTTTTCCAGAACCACGAGGGCGGCTTCCAAGGCAGTGGCCATTTCCCCGTCGGCGATCATATCGCGGTTGTGGAAATGCCGGATCACACCGAGGCGCAGTCCCTTGACGCCGTCATCCAGTTGCGCCGTGAAATCAGGCACCTCGACATCCGCCGAACCTGGATCTTCCGGGTCGTATCCGGCCAGGACATTCAGCATCAAGGCGTTGTCGGCCACGGTGCGGGTCATCGGCCCGACGTGATCCAGGGAATAGGACAGCGGCGCGACGCCCCGGCGGCTGACCCGGCCATAAGTTGCCTTCATGCCGACGATGCCGCAGCAGGATGCCGGATTGCGGACCGATCCGCCCGTGTCGGTGCCGATGGCCATGGGCACGAAACCCGCCGCGACGGCCGCACCCGACCCCGATGACGAGCCGCCCGGATAGCGGTTGCGGTTCCATGGATTGCGCGCCGGCGGCCAGGGCAGGTCAAACGACGGCCCGCCGATGGCGAATTCGTGGGTCGCCGTTTTGCCCAGCAGAACGCCGCCCGCATCCCGCAGCCTGGAGGTGACGGCGGCATCGGTGGTTTTCGGCGGCTCCTGGGCAAGGATCTGGCTATGGGCGGTGGTGGGCAGGCCGGCCACGTCGACAATGTCCTTCAGGCCAAAGGGAACCCCATGCAGAGGACCCAGTTTTGCGCCGGCGGCAATTTTCTGTTCGGCCGCCGCGGCTTCCGCCAACGCGGTGTCGCCGAGGATGCGCAGGAAACTATCCAGCTGGCCATCATGGGCGGTAATGCGGTCCAGCAATGCCTGGGTGTAGGCCACAGGCGATAGCTCGCCGGCGCGGATACGGGCCGCTGCCTCGGTGAGGGACAGGAAAGCGAGGTCTTCAGACATTGTTGTCGGCCCTGAAAATGTGGCTGGGTTCATCGGAGATATCATCGGGCCGATCCAGACGCCTGGCCATGGCGCGGGCGTTGTCGTAGGCCTTGCGGATCAGCTCCGGCTGGGCGGCAAGAATTTTTTCCAGGCCCAATGCCGTGGCCAGTTGTGCCAGCGCTTTGTCGTCCATGCTCATTGTAAGTCCTCTTCCACGTATCCCAGCTGCTTATCCCGGCTCGCATGTTCGTTGTCGCGATCCTTTTGGGGACCATAACCGCCGCCGCCCGGTGTCGCGATTAAAATTTGGGCGCCTTTCGCCAAATGATGCAGCGCCCGGTTGTCTGCCTCCACGCCGTCGATCCGCACGCTGCCCACCTGGCCATCGCCACCCCCCGCCAGGCCCGGGGCGCCAAAGCGGGTGCGCTCCGCCATGAATGAGACCGTGATGGGGCTGTCGGACAGGCTTTCAATCAGCATCTCCTCGCCCAGGCCGCCGCGAAATTCGCCCAGCCCGCCCGAATTGGGCCGCAGACGCTTGTAATGGAACAACAGCGGCGCGGATTGCTCGGCCACCTCAACGGGGGTGCAGGACAGATTGGAAGGCCAGGATATGGCGCTCTCGCCATCCCCGTGCGCGGTGGCGCCCATGCCGCCGTTGAAGAACAGGTTGGAGGCGTAGCTTTGCCCATTTGCCCGGACGCCTGATTGGGTGCAATTCCACAACGGCGAGCCGGCCGCCGCCATCACCCGGTCCGGCATCACCTGGGCCAGGGCGCCAAAGGCCAGGATGGGCACGTAATGCCCCGTGCTGGCCCGCGCGCCGACGGCGGCGGGGGGCAGGGGGTTGAGCAGGCTGTTCTCCGGCGCGGCAACCGTGATCGGCCGCAACATGCCGGAATTGTTCGGGATATCCGGCAACAGGGCGCATTTTATGGCGTAGGCGGACATGGCATAGGTGTAGCAGAACGGGCAGTTGATGGCGCGGGGCTGCACGGGTGAGGTGCCGGCGAAATCAAAATGTATGCTCTCCCCCGTCACGGTCAGTTTCAGCACGAAGGTGAAGGGAGCATCGGCGGTCAGGCCATCGGTCCGCATCTCAAAGTCGTAGATGCCGTCCGGCACCTTTGCAATAGCCGCCCGCATGGCCCTTTCGGTGCGGCTGTTCAGCTCCCGCGACAGTTCGGCCAGGTCGTCCAGGCCGTACTCGGTCAGCATGGCCAGCACCCTGTCCTCGATCAGATAGTTGGCCGTGATCTGGGCGTGGATATCCCCCTCGGTCTGGTCGGGCGTGCGGACCTGGGTGCGCAGCAGCTCAAAAAATGTTTCGTCCGCCACGCCGGCCCGAAAGATCTTCATGAGCGGTATATGAAAACCTTCCTCGAATATCTCCCGTGCCTCGACCGAGCGGATGCGCCCGCCGATATCGGGCATGTGGGAGGCCGTGGCGGCAAAAGCCAGCAGCCTGCCATCGCGAAAGATCGGCCGGACAATGCTGCAATCGTTCAAATGTCCGGTTCCCAGCCAGGGGTCGTTGGTGCAGATCACATCGCCGGGATGCAGGCCGTCGCGGCTGAATTTCGCCAGCACATGGCGCACGGTGGCGGGCAGGGTGCCGATGAAGGAGGGGATGGAGCCGCTGTTTTGCGCCAGCAGCTGGCCGTCCGCATCAGTCAATACACAGGCGAAATCGTTGGCTTCATTGGACAGGGTGGAGAACGAGGTGCGGACGATGGCCTTGGCGGCCTCGTCCACGCTGGCGATCATGCGGTTCCAGATCACTTCCAGGGTAATAGCGTCCAGGGTGATGGCGTCCGATTGGCTCGTGGGGCGGGTCATGCGCCGTCCTCCGGCAGTTCGATGATCAGATTGCCGCTGGCGGAAACATGGAAACGACCGCCGGGGCCGATCACCATGGTGGACTCGGCCTCTTCCACCACCGCCGGCCCGGTATGGCTGTCCGCCGCCGTCATGGCAGCGCGGTTCAAGACCGCCGTGTCGAGCATGCCATCGGCCTCCGCGAAGTAAACATCCCGGCTGCCGGTTCGGGCGCTGGACCGCTCCTCTGGCCCGGTGGCATGATTGGCGGCGGCTTCGGCCGGCGCGGTCAGGCGCACGCGGATGGTGGCAATGGCAACGGGCACATTCGGCGGCGGCCGGGTGAAGTGGTTCTCGTAGGCCCGGGCATAGGCATCTTGGATGCGCGCCGCGCTTTCGGCCCCATAGGGTCCGTCGGGCAAATTGACCACCAGTTCGTAGCCCTGGCCGATATTACGCATGTCCGCCAGACGCTGCACCCGCCCGGCGGCCTTGCCGGTGTCGGCGATGACCTGGGCGGCCTCCAATTCCAGCTCCCGAAAGGCGCTTTCCAGGCGGGACCAGTCCACGTCTTTCAGCGTGGCGGTAAAGGCGGCGGTACGGTCAACCCGGGCCGGGGCTAGCAAAAGACCCAGGGCGGAGGCGACGCCGGCGTTGCGGGGGCAGACAATACGGCGGATGCCCAATTTTCGCGCCATGCCATAGGCATGCACGGGCCCGGCACCCCCCGTAGCCACCAGGGTATAATTGCGCGGGTCGCGGCCCTTTTCGGCGATATGTACCCGGGCCGCGGAGGCCATGTTCTCGTTCACCAGATCATGCACGCCCCAGGCCAGTTTTTCCGCTGACAGCCCGGCTTCGGCGGCCAGTTCATCCAACGCGGCCTGGCTGCCTGCCAGGTCGACCTCTATGGCGCCGCCCGCAAAGCCGTCCGCGCCCAGATAGCCCAAGGCAAAATCCGCATCCGTCACGGTTGGTTGGCGGCCGCCCCGGCCATAGGCCACGGGGCCGGGCACGGCACCGGCGCTGTCCGGGCCGGCCTTCAGCAGGCCGAGGCCGTCCAGGCGGGCAATGGAACCGCCGCCCGCGCCGATCTCGATCAGTTCCACGGTGGAAATGCGGATGGGCAGGCCACTGCCCTCGGCAAAGCGTTTCTCCCGCGCCGCCTCGAACCGGTAGGCAATTTCCGGCTCGTCGCCGTCGATCAGGCATAGTTTGGCGGTGGTGCCACCCATGTCAAAGGCCAGAATATGCTCCAGGCCCTCCGCCC
>JAYGEA010000048.1:0-26098 GCA_046582635.1 Alphaproteobacteria bacterium | reverse complement strand
TTCGGTCGCATCAAAACCCCCAAAAGCAATGTCTTGAGGGAATCGTAAATAGCCTAAAAAGTGAATCAAAATCGCAAGGAAACGACCGCAAAACAGGCACTTTCTTGCAATTATGAATACTCCAAATCAGCCAAAACCATACGCGCGAAAAGGCTTTCAGAGTTTTTCACAGACGACTACTTCTTATTTCTTTTCCATGATCGCTTGGCTCAAACAGCTCTGCCCGATGGTTGATCCGTATCCGCTCGACGTTTTCCGGCCGCCGCCTATCCCGCTCTAAATTCCCTCGATCCGTTCGATCCCCGCCGGCGCCTCGCCCCGTTCCACGGCTTGCACGGCGGCGATCAGGCCGGCGTTGGCGGGCGCCTCCAGGCCCATTTCACCAGCGCGTTGCACCACCAGGCCGTTGAGGAATTCGATCTCCGTGCGCCGGCCCTTGATCATGTCCTGGCCCATGGAGGGCCGCGCGGTGTCGCTCATCTTCTCCGCCTGGGCCAGCATGCGCGCCTCCATCTCGTCCAGCACGGGGGTGTCATTAGCGCCGGAGGTCAATTCATGGGCCGCGGTAACCCATTGTTCGGGGTCAAGGCCAGAAATCTTCTCCAGGGACAGCCCCTGTAGCTGCCCCGCCCGCACCGCCTCGCCCGCCAGGCGGATGGACAGGCGGCGGGCGGTTTCATTCTGGGTAAACTGTTTGTTGGACATTCCCGTCGCCGCCGAGAGACCATTGCCCATGGCATTCTGCACCAGCTTGGACCAGCGCTCTCCCCACAAATTCGTGGTCACCTTGACACTGTCAATATCCGCCAGCATGTCGTGGATGCGTTGCACCCGCGCTGACGGGCGGCCATGGGGTTCACCAACCCTAAACACCGTATAGTTTTCCCCGCCCTTGGTCACCGAACGGCGCACGAAGCCCGGCTCCACCAACTCCACCACGATCTTCGAGGCGATGCAGCCGATCACCTTGTTCCAACCGATCACCGCCGCGATTGCGTCTTCGTTGATCCCGTTTTGCAAGGAAACCATGAAGCCGTCGGGGGCGAGGTAGTTTTTCGCCAACGCCGCGGCCCAGGGCGTGTCGTAGGATTTAACGCAGATAAAGGCAATATCCGCCGGTTTTTCCTTGGCCAGGCTTTGCAAATCCGTAAAATGCATGGCCCGGGGTTTGCTTTCGAAACATTCCACCTCCGTCATGCCTTCCAGGCGCAGGCCATGGGCCTGCATCTGTTCCACATGGGCCGGCCATGGATCGGCCAAAATTACGTCGTGGCCGGCACGGGAAAAGTGGCCGCCCACATAGGCGCCAACGGCACCGGCGCCAATAATCAGAATTCGTTCGTTCATGATACTTCCAGACTCCAAAAAAATTGCCTTAAACCGGCGTGTCGCCCTCGATAGTCAGGCGGCGCATGCGCCGTCGCTGCCCGGGATAATCGTCGATGGCGAAATGCATGGCGCAGCGGTTGTCCCAGAGTGCCAGGGACCCCACCTCCCAGCGAAAGCGGCAGGTGAATTCCGGCCGCACACAATGATCGGCCAGGAAATCGATCAGGGGGTAACTCTCGGCCTCGGTCATGTCCTTTAGGCGCGCGGTATGCCCCCGGCCCACATACAGGCCTTTTTTCCCGGTCTCGGGATGGGTGCGCACAATTGGGTGTTCCGCTTCCATGTCGACCCGGTCCATGTTTTTGGAGGCCATCTTGGTTGATTTCTTAAACGAATTGGCGCGGCCGCCGCTGCGCTTCAACGCAGCACTGTTGACGCCGACGATACCGTCCAGCATCTGTTTCATGCCATCCGAAAGCGCCGCATAGGCCAGCGTGGTACTCGCGAACATGGTGTCGCCGCCCCTTGCCGGCACTTCCAGGGCATACAGCATGGTACCCAGCGGCGGTTGTTCGACGAACGTCATGTCAGAATGCCAGGCGCCGCCGAAATTCTTCGTGTCATTTTCGGATTTCAGAATTTCAAAGGCTTCGGGCGCATCGGGCAAGCCTTCCATGAAGGGATAGACGGCGAGCGGCCCGAAGCGCCGGCCAAAGGCAATCTGTTGCTGGGGGTCCAGGTTCTGATCACGAAAAAAGATTACGTTGTAATCCAGAAAGGCCTGGTGGATTTCATCAAATGTCTGGTTGGACAACTCGGCCGACAAGTCCGGACCATGAAGAACGGCGCCCAAGGCGCCGGACAACAACTCTACATCAAGGGTTTGATAGCCCATGCAACATCTCCTCGCGGTTTCACCCCATTGTGCCTGCTCGCGGGCCAGGGCTCAAGTCCATGCGCGGGGAGAATTTAAGTGCAGGAGCGGAACATATCCTTGGCCACCTTTTGTAGCATGGTGCACAGCGGGCCATTGGTGAAGGAAACGCCGGCCAGGGCCTTTTTCTGTTTGCCTTCATTCCAGATCGTCGGCTCGCCCGGCGCCGCGCCGGCCGAGGTGATGACCGTGCCCTCGTAAGGCTCTCGCAAGGTTACCATGCCGGCCTCGTTATAAACATCCACCTCGCCCCGCAGCAGCATCACGCCATGGCCGCCCTGCATCTCGCCGGCCCAGAAATCCGTGCCGCGAATGCCAATGGTCGCCGTTTGCATCTTGATCAACAGGCCCGGGCGCCCCATTTTGCCGGAGGTAAAGCGCAAGGCACCCTTCAACAATGTGATGATGCCGCCCGAATTGCCGTAGACATATTCGTCCAGCACCACTTCCGCATCGGCGCCAATGGTCAGGACGCTGCCATCCTTAAAACGCAACACGGCTCGGGCATCGGTGCCGGTGGAAACCTCTTCATTCTGGTAAACCGGCAGATCCCGCTGCAAATCCCGAATGTGCCCCCGGATGGCACCTTCAACGCTGGCCCGGGTTCGGGTAACGCCGCCAATTCTGGTGTCCCGGCGATCCGGCGCGGCGATCCGTGCCTCGCTGTTCGAGAGGCTGGAACGTTCGAGGACGGCGTTGCCCGCATCCGTCGATGCCGGATACCCGAGTAACATCAACGGTGCAACCAAGCCAGCCAGTACAATGGCCATTCGAGGCGTGTTCATCACGGTTCCTGATCTGTGTTGCCCACTCACCCCACGGCGAATGTTACGCCCGTGAGGCTGGTATCACGGAACAAAAGCCACATTGCCGGCAACGCGCCGGACAACGAAGCAGCCTTTTGCAAAGACATTTCCGTTGCCTTGAAGTACGCCCATTAACTTAAGGATTTTCCAAAATATTTGGTTAACGGCTATTAGTCCAATCTGCCGCGAATGTCTCGTTTGCCCTGGTTCATCTCGGTCATCAGGTCGATGGCCTCGTCACGGCGCACCAGATCGGCGAACAAAGTTCGTTCCGAGGCCAGGCCGTCCATGGGGGCAACGACTTCCGAGCGGCGCACCAGATGCTTGATATAGGCCAGCGCGTGGGGCGATTTGGTAGTCAGTTCATGGGCAATTTGCAGGGCCCGCTCCAGCACGGGGCCGTCATAACATTCGGTGACCAGACCATAGGCGGCGGCCTCCCGGGGCGAGAGGGTCCTGCCCAGCAGTAATAGCTCCAACGTCTTAGCCTGGCCGATAATACGGCTGAGGCGTTGGGTGCCGCCCGCACCGGGCAGGATGGCAAGATTAATTTCCGGCAGGCCCAGAAAATACGGCCCGTCCTGGGCGATGCGGAAATCACAGCGCAGGGACAATTCGAACCCGCCGCCCATGGCAGTGCCGTTGATGGCGGCGACATAGGGCTTGGGGCTGTCCTCAATCCGTCTGAACGCGGCATGCAAGGGCGGCTCCGGCGTTGGCCGGGTGACATTGAAACCGTCCGCTTCATCTTGCAGGCGGCGGCCCCTGGCCTCCAATTCCACAATGGTATAGTGGCGTATGAAGACGTCATCCAGGCCGCCGGTCAGGATAACGGCGCGCACCTCGTCGTCGCCCTCCACCACGTCCAGCATGGCGGTAAGTTCGGCGACCGTGGTGCTGTCCATGTAACCGTCCGGCGGGTTGGTGAAGGTAACAATGGCCACGGCGTCGTCTTTTTCAATGGTTATTTGCGGCACAACAATGCCTCCCTTACGTCTTGATCATCACTCAGGCCGACCTCGGCCAAAATCTCTTCGGTATGTTCGCCAATTTGCGGCGGCGGATAGCGCACCCGCGCCGGCGTCCGCCCGAACCGCCAGGGAAAGCGCGGCACGGAAATTTCCGTGCCGTCCTGGGCGGTCATTTCAAGGGTCATGCCCAGGGCCTGGGCCTGTTCGCTGTCAAAGGCTTCCTTGATGGAGAGGACGGGGCCGTGGGGAATGTCGTTCTCTATGAAAAAATCCAGCCATTCGGCGGTGGTCTTTTCCACCATGGCCTCGGCCACGACGGCGCGCATGTCATTTTTGTTGATGGAACGCAGGCCGGCGGAGGCGAAGCGTTCATCCTGAAGCCATTCCGGACGGCCGCAAAATGCGGCGAAGCGGCGGAAATCTTCATTGCGGGAGACCAGGATCTGGATTTGGCCATCGGCGGTGTCGAACAGGCCATAGGGCGCGATGGAGGGATGATGATTGCCTTCCGCCACCGGGTCCTCCTGGGAGGCGAAGTATTTTCCCGCCTGCACCGTCAGCATGGACATGGTCGCCTCCAACAACGAAGTCCGGACCACCTGGCCGCGGCCGCTCTGCGTGCGCTCCATCAGGGCGCCCAGAATACCGATGGTGTTGCACAGCCCGCCCATGACGTCGGAAACGGCGATGCCGGACCGGGTGGGCCCGGTTTCGGGACTGCCCGTGATGGACATCAGACCCGAATAGCCCTGCACCAATTGATCCACCCCGGAGCGGTGCCCCATGGGGCCCATATCGCCAAAGGCCGACAGCCGGGCCACCACCAGATGGGGAAAATCCCGTTCCAGCACCTCGTCCGTAAAGCCCATGGCGTCAAAAATGCCGGGGCGGAAATTCTCCACCACCACATCGGCAGAGGCCATCAGCGCGCGCAGCAGTTTATCGCCGCCCGGTTTACGCAGATCCACGTGCAGGCTGCGCTTGTTGCGGTTGGCGGTGGCGAAATAGCCGCCCATGTCCTTGGCGAACGAGGGGGCCTGCTGGCGCAGCATGTCGCCCTGACCGGTTTCCACCTTGATCACGTCGGCGCCCATGTCACCCAACAGCATGGGCCCCAGGGGCCCGGCGATGACCCGGCCCAGATCAATCACCCGAATTCCACTCAATGGCATTGCCGCCACCCCCGCCTCTGAAAACCACCAGGAATAAAATCAACCACAAGATCAATAATGGAGATCATAGCAAGGACAGACGAAACCCTCTAGCATGACCCGGAATTTTGGAGAAAAAACATGGCCGACGAAGCCCGCCGCCAGGCTGAAGAGCTGGATTTTTGGGACGGACCGGTCACCGCCCTACCGCATCCGATTGGCGACGGTTGGTTCCGGGTCGACGATGGTGACCGGCACTACGCAGTGCACGTGGCCGATGACCGGCCCGAGCATGCGGTCTTTCGCTACAACGAAATCGCCGTCAGCCAGGCTGCCCATGACGCCGACCTGTCCCCGGCCCTGCTTCATCACGAGCCGGGCGCAATGGTCTTTGAAGACCTGAATGACGCCGTTCAGATTACGACGAATGCCCACATGGGGGGCCTGGTGGGCCTGCTGGGGCAATGCCATTTGGACCTGTCGGGACATTTAGAAGTGCCGGGGCCCATGTTCTGGGTCTTCCAGCAGAACCGGCGCTACGCCCGCATCATCATGCAGCACGGCGGCGCCCTGGCCCCGGCCCTGACCCGGCTGATGGCGCAAAACGACGAGCTGGAAGACGCCGTCGGCCCGATCAGGCCGGTGTTCTGCCACAACAACCTATCCAGAGCGGCTCTTTTGAACGACGGCCAGCGGATTTGGTTGGTCGACTGGTCCCATGGCGGTTGGAACGATGGCCTGTATGATCTGGCCGGCCTGGCCGTCAATCTTGAACTGGACGGCGCCGCGGAAGACGAGATGTTGCGCCATTACCTCTCGGTCACCGATACGGGCCTGGAACAGGCCGGCCGGCGCCGGTTCGCGGCCTGGAAATGCGCCGCGCTGCTATGGTCGGGTCTGTGGTGCGCCATCGGGGACATGTTTTCCGGCGGCGCGGTCGACTTTGCCCGACAGGGCCAGGGAAAGCTCGACCGCCTTGCCCAGGCCATGGCTGAATTCCGGGATAATTAGTATGTTTGATAGCTTGCGGGGCGTTTCCATTCTTGAAGTCGGCGCCATGACCCCGGGCAAGTATTGCGGCTTTCTGATGGTCGGCTGGGGCGCCCGTTCCATGCGCATCGAGCGGGCGGGCGGCGACGGCGGCATCTCCAACGAGGATCTGCAGCTCAATCGTGGCAAGCAGTCAAAGGTCCTGAACCTGCGGGAGGCAGCGGACAGGGAGACCTTCCTGGGTTTGGCGCGGGAGGCGGATGTCCTGATCGAATGCTATCGCCCCGGAGTGACCGCGCGATTGCGCATTGATTACGACACCATTCAGGCCATCAACGATGGGATCATCTATTGTTCCCTGACAGGGTTTGGCCAGGCGGGCGGGGAGGCCAACCGCGCCGCATATGATCTGTTGTTCATGGCAGAAACGGGGCTGCTCCACGCGCTGCAGGGCGGCAATGGCGAACCGGCATCGCCTCAAACCTATCTGGCCGACGCGGCGGCCGGGCTAACGGCGGCCTTTGCCGTCACCTCCGCCCTGCATGCCCGCGGCCAGAGCGGGCGGGGCCGGCAAATTGATTTGTCCATACAAGAGAGCCTGTTCTCACTTTTGTCGGTCTCACACGGTACCCAACGCGGCGGCGAAGCCGTGAGCGGGGGGGAAAGCGCCCAGCGATCGCGGCGCCCGATCTACAACATCTATACCACCCGCGATGGCCGCGCCATCGCCCTCACGGCGTTGAGCGAAGCATCGGGCAGGGCTCTGTTCCGCTATTTCGGCCATGAAGAGGGATGGCTGGACGGCCATGATATCGGCCAGAGGGGTGCCGAGACAACGTCATTCCTGGCGCGCTGTTTCATGGCAAATGACGCGGCTTACTGGGTCGAGACCCTGGGCCGCCTGGACATCGAAATCGCGCTGGTGCAAAGACCACAAGACGCCTTTGATAACGCGCAACTTCGCGCCCGCAACATGATGCTCGACACCACCGATCATTTGCATCAGCCGCTGCGCCAAATTGGCCATCCCGCCACATCCCGCCGCGCCCCCGCGCTGGCCCCCGCCCCGATCAACCGAACCGACGCCAAAAGGAAAACTGTATGACGAAGTTTCCCAACGACCCCACCATGGGCAAGAATTCCGAACGCCTGAACGAACTGGCATTCTCGTTTAAGAAAAGCCAGGCCCTGGCGGCGGCCCTGGAATGCGGTTTGTTTTCGGCCATTTCCAGCGGCGCCAGCACGCCGTCGGAAATCGGCGCCTTTTGTGACATCGATCCCGAAACCGCCGACCGGCTGTTGATCATCTGCAAGGCCATGGATCTGGTCGGCGAAGCGGATGGCCGCAACGTCAATCTGGACGATGTAGAACGCTTCCTGGTGCGGGAGGCGCCGACCTATTTTGGCGATTATCTGCGCTTTACCATTGGCACGGAATATGACGAGTGGCAGGGCTATGCCGGAAACCTGAAAAACGTCAGCTCCGATGTGCCGCCCCGCAAGCTGTACGAAGGCGATCTGGACGACCCGGTCAGGGCGCGGGAATTTACCACCGCCGGCTATAACGCCTCCCTGCCCCTGGCCCACCGCCTGGCCAAGCGGTTCGATTTCTCCCGCTTCAACCATTGGCTGGATTTCGCGGGCGGTTCAGGCTGTTACGCCATAGCCGCCTGCGAACGTCACGATGGCCTGCGGGTCACCATCAGGGACCATCCCAACGTGGTGCCCGTGGCGGAGGAATTCATCGCCAAGCATGAACTGCAAAACCGAATTACCGCCCAGCCCGGTGATTTTTTGGCGGCGGATGATTATGCCGGCGATTTCGATCTGATTTCCTATATCACGCCCCTGCATTGGTATCTGCGCGACGACGTGATCAAAACCTTGCGCCTGGCCCATGCCGCCCTGCCGCCCGGCGGCGGCCTGTTGATCGTCGGCTATATGTTGAATGATGAACGATCCGGCCCCGTGGACCCGGCTTTTTATCACCTCCAGGCGATCCGCGAGGGGCACTACACGGGCCATGTACCCAGCGGCCTTGAATATGTTGCCTACCTGGAAGAGGCCGGCTTCACGGACGCCAGATACGAATGGCTGTTGCCCAACCGGCTGGGCCAGATCGAGGCGCGCAAACCGGCATGAAAACTGGCGAACCCCTGGATATTCTGCCCGATGGCCGAACGCCGGCACGATCGCCGCTGATCGGCCGCGGCGTGATCGTGGAACCCATTGACCCCGGCCGCCACGGCCCCGACCTCTACCTGGCGGCCTGTGGTCCGGATGGAGACCTCTCGGGCGATATGTGGACTTATTTGATTTCCGGTCCCTTCACGGACGAAGCGTCGTTCAATGCCTGGCTGGCGCCCCAGGGCGAGACGGACGATCCCCTGGTCTTTGCCCTAATCGAGCAGGCCAGCGGCCAGGCCCGGGGCATGGCCAGCTTTATGCGCGTTGTACCTCATTGGGCCACTTGCGAGGTCGGCGCGATCTGGTTCGCACCGTCTCTGAAACGCAGCCGGGCGGCGAGCGAGGCCATGTACCTCATGGCCCGCCATGTTTTCGATGATCTGAACTACCGCCGGTACGAGTGGAAATGCGATTCCCTGAACGAAGCCTCCCGCCGGGCCGCGATGCGTTTTGGCTTCCACTACGAGGGTTTGTTCCGCCAGCATGTGATCTACAAGGGGCGCAACCGGGACACCGCCTGGTTCGCCATGACCGACCAGGATTGGCCACATGTGAAAGCAGCTTTCGAAGCCTGGTTGGCGGATGACAATTTTGACACGGACGGCCGCCAATCGCGCGGCCTGGCGGAAATTCGGGAAAGCCTAAGCTAAAGTAAGGCGCATGTTCTCCCGGCCCGTCAGGGCGCCGTCCCAGGCCATGCGGGCTTCCGCCTCCAGCAATTCCATGAAGGGATCTTCGTGATCCGGGTCATGATGAAATATCACCAGACGTTTGGCATTGGCCCGCTTGCACAGACGCACGCCTTCCTGCCATGTGGAATGGCCCCAACCGACTTTCGCGGGGAATTCCCGGTCCGTATAGGTACAATCGTAGACCACCACGTCCGCATGATCGATTAATTGCAGAATGTTTTCGTCCGGTTTATCCGGCACGTGCTCGGTATCCGTTATGTAGCAAAAGCTTTTGCCGCCATAGTCGACGCGATAACCGGTGGCATTGTCGGGATGGTTCAGCAAAGTGGT
Source organism: Alphaproteobacteria bacterium (assembly GCA_046582635.1). Lineage (GTDB taxonomy): Bacteria > Pseudomonadota > Alphaproteobacteria. The sequence continues at coordinate 16,708 of JAYGEA010000048.1, read as the reverse complement.
GGAGATCTTGATGCCGTCGCCCAGGATAAAGCTGTCGCCGGCGACGAAATCCTCGAACACCATTTTCGACTTCATGGCCTCGATGGGGACGGGGAAGGTTGGCTGGTACATCTGGCCCGACATGATGTCGTGCAAGGTCTCTTTCACATTAAACAAATGACCGGCCATGATGCGGAATTCGCAATCGGGCTGAAAGGCCGGAGAAAAGAACGGAAAACCGTTGATATGGTCCCAATGGCTATGGGTCATCAGGATATCGGCGCGGCGCACGCCTTTTTTCATCATCCAATGACCGAAGTTGCGCAAACCGGTGCCGCAATCGAATATGATCCGCTGACCGCCGCAGGCCACTTCGATACACGATGTGTTGCCCCCGAACATGACGTATTTCGAGGATGGGCAGGCTATGGATCCCCGAACCCCCCAAAATTTGACCTTGAACCCCATTGGATTCCTCTAGTGCGTCTAAATCCGAATCTTTAAACGTAATCAAGGGGTACGATACAGAACTTCACACAAAACTACAAGTCGTCAGACAGCCGCCAATTCCTGCTCCACCAGCTTGACCCAATAGGAAGCGCCGATGGGCAGAATTTCATCGTTGAAGTCATAATTCGGGTTGTGCACCATGCAGCCACCCGGCTCGTTGCCAACGCCGTTGCCGACCCAGACATAACAGCCCGGCCGGGCCTGCAGCATCCAGGAAAAGTCTTCCGCCCCCATGGTCGGCTGCAAATCCCGGCGTACGTTTTCCTCGCCCACGACAACCGCCGCCGCCCGATGGGCTTTTTCGGTTTCGACTTCCGTATTGATGGTCGGGGCGTAGCGGCGATCGTAGGTATAGTCGATGGTCGCGCCGTGGGCCTGGGCAATACCTTCCGCCACCCGTCTAATTTCCGTCTCCATGATATCCTGGACCTTGGTTGAAAAGGCCCGTGTGGTCCCCGCGATCAGGGCGGTTTCCGGGATCACGTTGGTGGTGAAGCCCGATTGAAACTTGGTGGCCGAGATAACCGCCTGTTTCAACGGATCAACCGTGCGCGAGACGATGCGCTGCAGACCCATGATGATCTCCGAACCGACCAGAATGGGGTCCACGCCCTGATGCGGCATGGCGCCGTGGGCTCCGATGCCGTTGACGATGATCTCGAAAAAATCAGCCGAGGCCATCATCGGTCCGGGCATCAATCCGATCTGGCCGACCGGAATGCCCGGCATGTTGTGCATGCCATAGACGTCGGTGCAGGGAAACTGATCGAACAGACCCTCGTCAACCATAAGGCGGCCGCCGGCCTCGTTCTCTTCCGCCGGTTGGAAGATGAAATAGATCGTACCATCAAAATTTTTGGTTTCGGCCAAATATCGCGCCGCGCCCAGCAACATGGTGGTATGGCCGTCATGGCCGCAGGCATGCATTTTGCCATCATGGGTCGATCTATGGGGCACATCCGCTAGTTCCTGCAAGTCAAGGGCATCCATGTCCGCCCGCAGACCGATCTTGCGATTGCCATTGCCGCATTTTAGAACGCCAACCACACCGGTCTTGGCCAAGCCCGTATGCACCTCCATGCCGAAGCCCCGCAACTTTTCCTCGACCACCGCCGCCGTGCGCACCTCTTCGAATGCCGTCTCGGGATGGGCATGGATATCATGGCGCCATGCCACCATGTCCTGGTGGAAATCGGCGATGCGGTTGATAACGGCCATGGGGTACTCCTCGTTTGATCAAGCGCGGCAATGTGCCACGATCAAGATGTACCCCGTAGAGGTCCTTGTGTCATGACCTAATGCGACATCATGACGGGGCAGGTCATGGCATGCATGATCTCCCGCGTGGCGCCGCCAAAGGCCAGCTCCCGCAACCGGGAATGGCCATAGCCACCCATCACCAACAGATCGATGCCATTATCCGCCACCGCCGAAAGGAGACAGTCGGCGACGCCCATGTCAGGGGCCACGATATGCCGCGGCGTGGCATTGACGCCATGGCGGGCCAGATGGGTGCAAATTTCGGCGCCGGCGCTGTGATCACGGTCGTCGGGGTTGACCGAGTACACGATCACCTCTTCGGCCTGTTCCAGCACCGGCATGGCATCGTGCACGGCCCGCGTCGCCTCGCGCGTGGCCCGCCAGGCAATCATCACCCGGCGGCCGATCTGGCTTTGATCACCCGTGTAGGGCACCACCAGAATGGGCCGGCCGGACGCCAGCAACAATTCCTCAGCCAGGCCGTCGGTCATGGCGGGGTGGTCGGGATCGGGCTGTCCCACCACCAGAAGGTCGCAATAGCGGCCGCATATGGCCACCGCGTCGGCGGCATCGCCTTCCATGAGGCGGAATTCCGATGTGACATCCTCGCGATTGGCGGCGGCATCGAAATCCGCGCGCCGGCTCTCCCCGCCGGCGCGTATTTCATCATAACGCTGTTCGATAATCTCGCTTGGCAGCTCGGACCGCACAAAGCCGGGCACGGCGGGATAAGACAGAACGTAAACGCCCGTCAATCGAGCATTGAATTGTTTGGCCAGGTCCAGCGAGGCGTTCAAACGCCGCTCTGCATGGGTGTCTTCACCTTGATGTACGACGATATCCTTGAAGGTCATGGGTTCATCCCTCCAGTTTCGCCATCATATCGCGCCAATCCCGCGGCGATGGCGTCTGCTTCAATAGATAGGGATTATCGCCCCCAAATCCAGTATCTCCCTTGCATCAACTCAACCAAAGTCCGCGACAAAGCGGCGCACCCGCTCCAATGCGGCCCGCAGCCTTGCGATATGATCGTCTCGGTCGCCGCCACCGCTGTCACGCAAGGGCTCGGCCGATGCCGTCAAATCGGCCAATTCCCGGGCCCCGACGCCCAGGGCCACGCCTTTCAGGGAATGGGCCGCCGTCCACCAGTCATGCCCCGCCCCCCCGCCAGCCGCCGCCGACATGGAATCAATATAACTTTGGGCGCTGGGCAGAAACATGGACAGCAATTCCCGTTCCAAATCCCGGTCGCCTTGGGTATAGGTGCCCAAATGCTCCAGATCGATGGCGGGTCCGGGCTCCGACGCCCGTCCCTCAGATGCCATTTTTTACCAGCTCCCGGATTTTCCCCATGAGGCGCTCCTGGGATGGGATCACGGCCCGTTCCAGGGCATCGTTATAGGGCATGGGCACGTCCAGGCCGCCCACCCGCACGATCGGGGCATCCAGATCATCGAAACCCTTTTCCACAACCAGGGCCGCGACCTCCGCCCCGAAGCCGCCCTGTTTGCAGGCCTCGTGGGCAATCAACAGGCGGTTGGTCTTGGCCACCGAGGACAAGATGATGTCTTCATCCAGGGGGCGCAGGGTGCGGGGGTCCACCACCTCGACCGAAATCCCCTCCCGCTCCAACACCCGAGCGGCGGCCAGGGCGCGGGGCACCATGGCCATGGTCGCCACCACGGTGACATCCGTTCCCGCCCGCTTGATATCGCCCTTGCCGATGGGAATGGCGTAATCCTGTTCCGGCACCACGCCCTTGCTTTCCATGTACAGCATCTTGTGTTCCAGGAAGATCACCGGGTTGTCGTCACGGATGGCGGCGGCCAGCAGGCCCTTGGCGTCATAGGGATTGGACGGCGCCAGGACCACCAGACCGGGCACATGGGTGAACCAGGCCTCCAGGCTTTGACTATGCTGGGCCGCCATGCGGATGCCGCCGCCCTGGGGGCCGCGGACGACCATGGGCACGGTGGGTTTGCCGCCCAGCATATAGCGGAACTTGGCCGCCTGATTGACCAGCATATCCATGGTCAGGGCGACGAAGTCAAAGATCTGCAGCTCCACGATCGGGCGCATGCCGGTGATGGCGGCGCCCACGCCGGCGCCGGTGAAGCCGACCTCGGTAATCGGGGTATCGCGAACCCGCTCATCGCCGAAGCGTTCCCACAGGCCCTTGGTGACACCGAAAATGCCGCCCGTCTGACCCACGTCCTCGCCCATGATAAAGACACTGTCGTCCCGCTCCATGGCCGTGGCCATGGCCTCGTTCAAGGCTTCAACATAGGTGATTTCCCGATCGCCAATGGGGCCGGGCTCGTCATGGTGGAGATGAGCGGCATAGACCGATGCCAGCATACCTTCCACCGTCGGCTCCGCCCCGGCCTTGCCGAAGGCCACCGCGCTTTCCAAATCCGAGGCCACTTGTTTGCCGATTTCCTTCAGGCGCCTGGCTGGTACCGACTTTTCCGCGGCCATACGCTCTTCCAGCAGCTTGATGGGATCGCGGGCGATCCAGGCGTCGTACTCATCCTTGGGCCGGGGATCGCGCAGGTTGGCGCGCAGGGAATGCTGGCCCCAGCGGTAGGTCAGGCATTCGATCAGGCTGGGCCCTTGCCCCGCCCGCGCCCGCTCCACCGCTTCGCCCACCACGGTGTAGACTTCACCCGCGTCATTGCCGTCGATGGTCATCCCCGGCATGGCATAGCCCACCGCCCGGTCGGAGATCTGCCGCGCCGACGTGGTGTCCCGGTACGAGGTGGTCAGGGCATACTGATTGTTCTCGCAGATAAACAGGATCGGCAATTTCCAAATACTGGCCAGATTGGCACATTCGTGAAACGTCCCCTGGTTCGAGGCGCCGTCGCCAAAAAACGCCACCACCACCTGATCGCCCCGGCGCAGCTTGATCGCCAGGGCGGCACCGGTCGCGAGCGGCATGGTGGCCCCGACAATACCGTTGGCGCCGAGAATACCAAGGGAGAGATCGGCGATGTGCATGGAACCGCCCAAGCCCCCGCAATAGCCGTTTTCCCGGCCCATCAATTCCGCCATCATCAGGTTTTGGTCGGCGCCCTTGGCGATGCAATGACCATGGCCCCGATGGTTCGAGGCGATGTAATCATCGGCCCGCAAATTCGCCGAAACGGCGGCCGCCACCGCCTCTTCGCCAATATAGCTGTGCGCGGTTCCCTTCACGGCGCCCTGCTCGAACAGGGCCATGGTTCTCTCTTCGAAGGCGCGGATGCGGCGCATGGTGGTGTAGATGGTTTCCGCCGTCTCCGCCGAAAGCTTCACATTCGATGTCGCCGCATTTGCTGTCGCCATGATGCACCGGCCGCCCGTGCGGCCCCTTCCCTTAGCCGAATTTATCTTGGCACGAAGCTTAGCAACCAAATTGCGGTTCTGGGAAGCGGCGGTATTGCGAGGTGGTATCTTCCATTCCGAGGGGCAATAATCAGTTAGCCTATCGCGCGGGGAGGACATGGCATGGCGGCGGATCAAATGGAGACACCCGGTGAACGTTATGACCGGGATATGGTTACCGCGATGTTCGCGCCCTTTGCCAGGGACCTGGTTGGGCGCACGCGCCTACGAGGCCACATGCACATTGCCGATATTGGTTGCGGAACCGGCATCGTGGCCCGGTTGCTCGGGCAACGGCTGGATGAAACCAGCACCATCAATGGGATCGATATCAATGCCGGGATGCTGGATGTGGCCCGCGCCGCCACGGAGATGGCAGTGGGGGAGTCGGGAATGGGCAATTTCGTCTGGCATGAAGCGGGGGCGGAGGCGCTGCCCTTGGCGGACGGCTCGATGGATCTGGTTGTCAGCCAACACGCCTTCATGTTCTTTCCCGACCGCACCCAGGCCGCCAGGGAAATGCACCGGGTTCTCAGGCCCGGCGACGAGCTTCATATCAGCGCCTGGCGGGACTACCGCCAACAACCCCATTACGCCGCGCTGATTGCGGGTCTGAATCTACTGATCACTCAGCAGGCCGGGGAACTGATGAAAACAGCTTTTCAGTTCGACCGGGAGGAGCAGATACGAACGCCACTCATGAGCGGCGGATTTCAGGACATCGTAATGCAAACCGTGGAAATCGAGGTCCGCTACCCGTCCGCCGAAGCCTTTGTGGAGATGATCGTCAAAGGCTCCATTTTGGCGCGCAAGGGCATTGAAATCAGCGGCCAGGTCATGGAGAAATTATCGAATTTCGTGGCCGAGAAACTCATACGATTTGAAACATCTTCAGGTCTGGTCGTGCCCATGAAAAGCTACCACGCCAGCACGACACCTTAGCCAGATCATGTCGCGGCAATTCACCATCACCCTGCTCGGGACCGGCTCTCCCCGACCCACATTGGAGCGCTACCACCCCGCCGCCCTGTTGCAATGGGGTCCGGTGGACGGGGGCCCGGTGGGGGGCGAAAGGGGCCATATGCTGGTGGATGCGGGCGATGGCGTGGTCAGCCAGTTATTGCGGGCGGGGATCGCTCTGGACACCGTGCACAACGTCGCCCTGACCCATATGCATTGGGATCATATCCTGGGCTATCCGGCATTTGTCTGGGGCAGCTGGAATGCCGGGCGGTTGAAGCTGGACGTCACCGGACCCCTGGGCACCGAAGCCATGCATGAACAATTGGTGGAAAGCTATTACCGGGAGCAGGCGGAATGGGCCATTGACCTGGGCTTTCCCCGCGCCGGGTTTGATGACGTCACCGTGCGCGATGTTCCCGTGGGCTGGTCACGGGAGATCGCGGGCTGCCTGGTCGAGGCCGGCCCGGTTTATCACCCGCCCATGCATGCCCTGGCCTTCAAGTTCACTTACCGGGAACGCACTTTGGTGGTGACCGGCGATACGGCGAAGTGCGATGAACTGATCGAATTCTGCCACCGTGCCGACGTTGTCGTCATTGATGCCTGCGCCATCGCGCCGTCACCCGATCTAGCCCCCGAACGCCGACGCAACATCGAACGCCTGCACGAATTCCACGCCAGCCCCCAGGACTGTATCGATATCGCCGCCCAGGCCGGCGTCGGCAAAGTGGTATTGACCCACCATTTGCCAGGGGCGGCGCCAAATTTTGATGCTTCAAACTATGCCGGCACGGTTCTGATCGGCGATGACATGGATGTCATTACGATTTGACCACGTGGTCATGCGTGGCCATGGCACCCGCCATTAATACTGCCCTTGGACACGGGCGGCCGGAATAGTGACAATTGCCTCTGTTCCCCGGCCAAGTTCACTGACCAATTCCAGACTTCCCCCATGTCCTTCGACCAGGCGTTTGGCAATTGCCAATCCCAGCCCCGTACCCTCGACGCCGCTGGTGTGGTGAGAGGCAAGCCGGGTGAAAGGTTCCATGATGCGTTCCAGATCGTCATCTGGAATACCCGCGCCCTGTTCCTTGATACGCTGCGTCAAATCCCCCGATGCCGCCACTTCAACATCAAGATGAACAGCCGTGCCGGAACCTGTAAACTTCACCGCATTGGTCAGCAGATTAGCCAAAACCTGCTTCAATTGCCGCTTGTCCGCCTTCAAACGGGGGCATGGATCGGGCAGGCTGAGCCTGACAGCGACGCCATATTCCGTTGCCCGCCCACGGACAAATCCAATGCATTCGCCAATGACTTCACCCAGATCGAAAACCGTTTCATCGCGGTCAAGGTGGCCTGCCTCGATCCGGGAAAGATCCAAAATATCCGACAGCAGCTCGGATAGATGCTTGCCGCTTTGAAAAATATCCGTGGCGTAACCGCTATAACGCTCGTGCCCCATGGGTCCGAATATCTCCTGCTGCATCATGTCCGAGAAGCCGATGATGGCATTCAGGGGCGTCCGTAATTCATGGCTCATCACGGCAAGAAACTGGGTCTTGGAGGCATTGGCGTCTTCCGCCTTGTCCCGCGCCCGACGCAGTTCCAGCTCGTTTTTCTGCTGCTCCGTGATATCCATGAAAGCACCGACAATTGCCGGCACGCCGTCAAATTCGATGGCGCGAAGGGAATGTATTGTTGGCACCAGACTGCCATCGGTGCGCCGCATTTCCATGATCACCCGATCCAGATAACCCTTTTCGCGGACCGCCGCCGCGCGGCCTTCCCGCGATGCCGGGTCCTCATAGAAATCTTCGATTTTGCGGCCTAGGACGCCCTCTTCCACACATCCGAGCATGACTTCGACATGCTCGTTGGCATACAGGATCAGGCCGTCGATCTGGCGCGTGATGAGCATCGGGATCGGCGAACTTTTAGCAATGGCGCGAAACCGCCGCTCACTTTCCAACAGTTCCTGTTCCGCACGTTTATGAGCCGTAATGTCCAGCATGCCGGCAAATATGGCTGGTTGTCCTTCGAAGTTAATGGGCGCCGAACTGACGACGACCCAAAGGCGATCGCCGTTATACTGCTGAAGTTCGACCTCGAAACGCTCAATTCGTTCATCTTTCGTCAGGAGAGACATGGCTTCGGTATAATCATTGGGGTCGGCATAGAAATCCTGGGTTTTCCGACCGACCAGTTCTCCCATTTCCACGCCGAGCAGATCGTGGGTTTTCTGATTTGCGTACAAATACCTACCGTCCGCGGCCAGAACCAGCGGGATCGGGGCCGTTTCAAGCAGTGTACGGAAGGTATGCTCGCTGTCTTCCAGGCGACGCTGGGTATTCTTGAGATCGGTAATATCGGTCCGCACCGACACGATGCCCCCCGACGATGTCCGATGTTCCCGCAGGCGGATGATCCGGCCATCCGCGAAGACCTGCTCGGTCGGTGTTCCGTCGGCAATTCGATGGTGCTTTATCCGGTCTTCAATCCACGCTTCCTCCCGCCCGATGGCGGCGTCAATTTGCCCCTGTTCCACTTGGAAACGCAGCAAATCCCGATAACTCACCCCCACGGCGAGGGTATCGGCGATCGAGGGGAACAGATCAGACTGCGCCGCATTAAAGGCAACGACGCGGTCGTCGGCATCAAGCAGAATAAAGCCGTCCGTGATGGCATCCAGCGCATCCCGAAGTGCCGCTATTTCGGCGCGCAACTCCGCCTTGGTTTTTTCCAAGACTTCATCGGGGTCGGGCGTGAACTTCATCGCATTATCCGCATACATGAAAAACTTACGTACAAATTCCGGTGCCGGCAAAACCAATACGTCGAAAGCCGCACTGCGAACGCTAATGCCTCATTTCATATTAGATAGCAGAGGGTTTCCGGGTCCTTAAAATCATCCATTTGAAACCGTGTAAAGCCTGCCGCCCCGGTCATTCGTTCGGCGACTTAGGGATTACAGCCCAGTGTGTCCGGACCGGCGCCGCCCGGATCATCACCGGGAGATGTTGATGGTTCCGTCATCGGGCACGCCTTGAGACATGGACAGGGCGGACATGAGATGTATTTTGCCGGCAGGCAAACAACGCAATATTTTGCAGAAACGCAATTGTAAGGGAATGACCATGGCGACCAAGGATATGAGCGAATGGCAGACGTCGATCTGCCAAGTTGTCGGCAATGAAGACGAAGACAAGATCATCGTGCGGGGTCATGACCTGAACGATCTGATCGATGATCTGAGCTTCGCCGGGATGATGTTCCTGATGCTGCAGGGCCGTAAGCCGACACCGGCGCAGACGAGGGTGTTGGATGCTCTGTTGGTGGCTTCGATGGAACATGGCATCGCGCCGCCGTCCATGGTGGCCCGCTGCTATGCCTCCTACGGCACCTCGATCCAGGCGGCCATCGGCAGCGGCATCAACGCCTTTGGCGACCGCATGGGGGGATTGGGCGAGCAATTGGCGAAATACATGGTCGACAGCCTGGCTGATATCGCCGATGCCCCCGCACCCGATGACCAGACATTGCAAGACCGCGCCGCCAAATTGGTGGCGGAAATCATGGCCCGGGGCGAACGGGTACCGGGCTACGGCATTCCCCTGCATGGCGCCGATCCCAGGGCACCCAAGGTATTGGAGATCGCCAGGCAACAGGGCACCTATGGTCTTTATGGCCGGTTCGCCAATGCCATTGGCGATGAACTGGCCAGGGCCCACGGCGGCCGGGGGTTACCCATGAACCTGGATGGCGCCGGCGCGGTGGTGATCTTGGATCTGGGTTTTCATTGGCGCTCGACGCGCATGTTCCTGTTGACCCCGCGCAGCGTCTCCATGGGCACGCATTATCTGGAGGAATTGGAACAAGATTCCACCTGGCGTCATATTCCCGCCGACCAGATCGAGTATCTGGACTGAAGGGGCCGGGCGCCATGCCCACCGCCACCGAGAACCTGGCCGTGGGTTTGCGAAAGTCGGACTAACTGATCCGCCCGTCCGCCACCGCATGGCAGGCCACATGGACACCGTCATGAATGATCGGTGCCGGCGCCTCCATGCGGCAGCGGTCGTCGGCATGGGGACAACGGGGGTGGAAGGCGCAGCCCGAGGGCGGGTTGATGGGGCTGGGCACCTCGCCCGCCACGGGGATGCGCTGGCGGCCGGTCATTTCCAGATCGGGGATGGCGTCCAGCAGCATGCGTGTGTAGGGGTGGCGCGGGTTTTCGAACAGGGTCTTGGTATCGGCCCATTCCACCAGCTTACCCAGATACATCACCCCCACCTTGGTGGAGACGTGATAGACCACCGCCAGATCATGGCTGATGAACAGATAGGTGAGCCCGAGGCGGTTCTGCAATTCCTTCATCAGGTTGAGGATCTGCGCCTGGACCGAGACATCCAGGGCCGAGGTGGGTTCGTCACAGACCAGGAATTCCGGCTCGCCGGCCAGGGCCCGGGCGATGGAGATACGCTGGCGCTGGCCGCCGGAAAATTCATGGGGGAAACGTTCGCCATCGGCCGGCGACAGGCCCACCTGGCTTAACAAATCACCGACACGGCCCTTGATCTCCCGTTTGTCGGACAGCAGGCCGCGCACATGGATTGGCTCGGCGACGATCTGGGCCACCCGCCAGCGGGGGTTGAGAGAGGCATAGGGGTCCTGGAAGATCATCTGCATGTGGGGCTGCATGCGCTTGCGGTCCTTGGCGGCCTCCGCCGGGCCGATTTCCACGCCTTCGTATTTGATGGAACCTGCGGTAGGTTGGTAGAGCCCGACGATTAAGCGGGCCACCGTGGATTTGCCGCAACCGGATTCCCCCACCAGGCTGAAGGTTTCCCCCCGGCCAATATCAAAACTGATGCCGTCCACCGCCCTCACATATGACCGGTCCAGCCGTTCAATCAAGCGGTTCAGAAACGGCGCGGAAACATCAAAGTGGCGGACAAGTCCGTCAACCGACAGCAAGGGCGCGCCGTCAACACTGTCCGCACCGTTCGTTGTCAATTTATTCACCTACCCGCGCCTCCTGGACCGCATTGCCGCCGGGGCCATCAAACAAATGGCAGGCGACGTGGGATTTGTCCGCTGCTTGCAGGTCCGGCCGTTCAACACGGCAGCGATCCATGACCTGTTCACAGCGTGGATTAAACGGACAACCGGGTGGTATTTCCTGCAGGCGGGGCATGGACCCTTCAATCTGGGTCAACTGATCCACGTGATGGCCGATTTGGGGGATCGAGCCCATCAGACCGTGGGTATAGGGATGCTTGGCCGCGCGCACCACATCCTGTACCGGGCCAATCTCGGCGATACGGCCGGAATACATCACCGCCACGCGGTCCGCCGCTTCGGCGATTACACCCATGTCGTGGGTCACCAGCATCACGGCCGTGCCGTGTTCATGGCAAAGCCGTTTCAGCAACGAGATGATCTGCGCCTGGATCGAGACGTCCAGCGCCGTGGTCGGTTCATCGGCGATGATCAGGCGCGGCTCCGCGCACAGCGCCAGGGCGATCACCACGCGCTGGCGCATGCCGCCCGAAAACTGGTGGGGATAATGATCAATGCGTTCCGAGGCGCCTGGGATGCCCACCTCGTCCAACAGCTCCAGCGCCCGGTCCCGGGCCTGGCGCTCGTTCATGGGCAGATGGGTCTGGATGGTTTCGATCAACTGCCGGCTGACCGAATACAGCGGGTTGAGAGAGGTCAGCGGGTCCTGAAAAATGGCGCCAATGCGGCGGCCCCGGATTTTCCGGAATTCCTCAAAGGGCAGATTGTCAATGCGCTTCCCTTCAAGAAATATTTCGCCCTGGGCGATGCGCCCCGGCGGCTCGATCAGGCCAATGATGGCGGCGCCGGTGAGAGACTTCCCCGCACCGGACTCGCCAACCACGCCCAATATCTCGCCGGGTGCGATATCGAAGGAAATGTCATCCACCGCCACCAAAGTACCGCGCCGGTTGGGAAACTCGATACGCAGGTTGCGCACCGACAACAAAGCTTGCTCGTTACTGTTTACCATGACTATTTTTATCAGCGCAGTTTGGGGTTCAGGGCATCGCGCAGCCAATCGCCCAGCAAATTGACCGCCAATACCAGGATCGCAAGGACCATGCCGGGGAATATTGTGATCCACCACAGCCCGGAGAACAGATAGTTTTGTCCGACGTTGATCAAGGTGCCCAAGGACGGCTCGGTCGGTGGCACACCGACGCCCAGAAACGACAAGGTCGCCTCCGAAAGAATGGCAATGGCCAAATTGATGGTGGCGATCACCAAAACCGGCCCCATCACATTCGGCAACACATGGCGCCACATTATAGCCATGCGCGAGAGGCCGATGACCCGGGCGGCCAGAACATATTCCTTGTTGCGTTCCACCAGGGTGGAGCCGCGCACGGTGCGGGCAAACTGCGGCCAGATGGACGTGCCGATGGTCAGGATCAAAACATAGACGATGGCGTCGTTGTAAGCTTCCGCGCTAAGCACGCCGCGCAAGACCCCGGCCAGCAGCAAGGCGATCAGGATGCCAGGGATGGAAAGCTGAATTTCCGCCACGCGCATGATAAAGGCATCCACGAAGCCGCCGACATAGCCCGAGACCAGGCCCAGGCTCACCCCCACGACAAGGCCAAAAATGACGCTAAAAAAACCGACGGCCAGGGATATCCGCGTGCCGTACAGGATGGTCGACCATAAATCGCGGCCTAGATTGTCCGTACCCAGCAGGAACCGCCGGTCGCCCGCCGCCTCCCAGGCTGGCGGCAATTCCGCGTCCATCAGATCGATGGTCGCCACATCGAATGGCGAATGAGGCGCCACCAATGGGGCAAATATCGCCAGGAAAAAAATCAATGCGGTCACGAAAGCCGCGACCATGGTTACTTTCGAGGCGCGGAAGGAATAGAACATGTCGCTATCCCAAATCCGATGCCACGCCGAAGGTGGCCCCGCCGGAATACTGCCTGCATCAAGGCCTTCGGTTGCTTGTTCAACCATGTCCGCCCCCGGTGGGCAGATCGATACGCAGGCGCGGATCGACCACGTAATAGAGCATGTCGACGATCAGATTGATCACCACGAAAAAGAAGGCAATCAGGATCAGGTAGGCGGACATGATCGGAATATCCACGACCTGCACCGCTTGCAGGAACAACTGCCCCATGCCGGGCCACTGGAACACGGTTTCGGTGATGATGGCGAAGGCGATCAAGGAACCGAGTTGTAGGCCAACAATGGTGATCACCGGCACCAGGGTATTTTTCAGGGCGTGACCGTAATTGACGGCACGGTTGTGCAAGCCCCTGGCCCGGGCGAATTTGATAAAATCCGTGCGCAATACTTCCAGCATCTCCGAACGGATCAGCCGCATGATGAATGTCATCTGGAATAGGGCCAATGTGATCGCCGGCAAGATGATCGATTTTATACCCGAGACGGACAGAAAATTGGTCTCCCAGACGCCCACATGCACCACTTCGCCGCGGCCGAAGGAGGGCAGCCAACCAAGTATCACCGCGAACAGATAAATCAATAAAATACCGATCAGAAACGTCGGCAGGGAAATGCCGATCAGCGACAGGGTCATGATCAATTTGGAGGCAAAGCCAAATCGCCTCAATCCGGTGTAGACACCGGCTGGCACACCAAGCAGGGCCGCAATAATCGCCGCAGTTACCGCCAGTTCCAATGTCGCCGGCATGCGTTCCAGGATCAGGTCGGAGACCGGCCGCTTGTGCTGATACGAGACGCCATAATTACCTTGCAGCGCGTTTAGGGCAAAATTCGCGAACTGCACCGGTATGGGATCGTTCAGGCCAAGCTGTTCGCGCAGGTATGCACGGTCCTCGTCCGTGGCGTCTTCGGCGACCATCTGGTTGACCGGATCGCCCACGAACTGGAACATAAAAAATGCGAACAGGGCGACAACGGCCATGACCGCGATGGCCTGTAACAGCCGCCGGACCAAAAATGCAATCATTGCTCGCTACCACCGTGGATAAATTGATCTGCTTTAAAACTGGTGCGCCGCCACGGTCATCGTCCGTGACGGCGCCCAACTTCGTTAAACGCGACCCGTTGCTAGTTGATGTTCACATAGCGAAAACGGAACACGTTATCGCCGCGCTGGGTCAGCGAGACGTTGTCGCGTTTGCCCCACGCCAGGGCCTGTTGATGCATCGGAATGAAATACACATTGTCATGCACCCGCTTGTAGACCTCGGAGATCATGGCGTCACGCTTGGTCTTGTCGCTTTCCGATTGGATCATCGGGGTCAGGGCGTCGATCCGCGCATCCGAGATGTTCGACAGATTGTAGCGGCCGGTCTTCTTCTCCGCCGAGTAGGAAGCTTGCAGATCTTTGACTATGCTGTAGCTGTCCATGGAGCCCGGCGTCCAGCCGATCAGGCCCACGTGATAGTCCCGTTTCTTCGGCTCCAGCACCTGCTTGAAATACTGCGCCTTGGGCTTGGCCGTCAGGCTCAGATTGATGCCGACCTTGGCGGCCATGGAGGTCACGGCCTGGCAGATCTGCTCGTCATTGACATAACGGTCGTTCGGGCAATCGAACCGGGCCGAAATGCCATTGGCGTAGCCGGCATCCGCCAGCAGTTTCTTCGCCGCCGCCGGGTCGTAGGCATAGCGGCTGAAATCGCCGGCACGGTCGAACAGCTTCGGCGAGATCATGATGGCGGATGGCGTTGACAGCCCACGCATGATCTTGGTCTTGATGGCCTCGATATTGATCGACTGATACAGCGCCTTGCGCACGCGGACATCCTGGAACGGGTTCTTGGTTTCCGTGCCGTACAGTTTGTCGCCGCCCTGTTCCATGAACAAGAAGATCGTGCGCAATTCCGGACCCACCAGGACGGAGGTGCCGCTGTTGCTGTTGACCCGCTTGATATCCTGGGTCGGAATTGGATAGGCCATGTCCAGTTCGCCGGACAGCAGGGCCGCGACCCGGGTGGCATCCTGCTTGACCGGCGTCATGGTGACCTTGGTCAGATTATGGCTCGCCTTGCCCCACCAGTTCTTGTTCGGCACCAGGGTGGTTTTCACTTGCGCCGTGCGGTCGGTGATGACGAAGGGGCCCGTGCCCATGGACATTTGTCCGGCCGGGCTGACTTTTTGCGTGTCACCCGACATCACGGTGACCTTGGTCGCGCCTTTTTCTTCCGACCATTCCTTATCCATCATGAAGAAGCTGTTGAAGCGGCCGGTCAGGATCGGGTTCGGTGTCTTGGTGATGAATTCCACCGTGTGATCGTCGATCTTGCGCACTTCCTTGACGCTGGAAAGACCGATTTTCATCTGCGCGTCGGGATCGGACATCCGCTTGTAGCTGAACAGCACGTCGTCGGCGTTGAAGTCGTTGCCGTTGCTGAATTTCACGCCCTTGCGCAGCTTAAAGCGCCAGACCGTGGCATCGTCGGAAACGGTCCAGGATTCGGCCAGGGCCGGCACAATCTTCAAATCGCCATCGCGGCGGACCAGGCCTTCGTAAACATTGCCCAGAAAGCCGATGGTGAAGGTGACCGCATGCGCGTGAGGGTCCAGACTATCGGTATCGGTCTGGAAGCCCCAGCGAAGCTCCTTCGCGTTGGCGCCGGTGGCGCCGGCAACAACCAATGCCAAGGCCGTGATCGCCGCAAGTAAGGTGCGTTTCATTGTATTCTCCCCGTTATAGAGTGCTTTGGAATTTACATCCGTCGATTTTGTTTTGATCAGCCCGGCCATTACACACCACCGGACGACAAGCCCCAACAATATCCATAATTGAGGGCCCGACACAATCACCTTATCACGGTCACTTTGTCATGGTCGCATTTCACGGGCGCTTGTCAGCGCGCGTTACGAAAACCATTCGTGATGGGATAGCGGCGGTCGCGGCCGAAGTTCCGGGCCGTGAGTTTCACTCCCGGCGGGGCCTGTCGGCGCTTGTACTCCGCCAGATACAGCAGATGCTCGATACGCCGCACGGTCTCGAACTCATGGCCGCGGGCGAGGATATCATCAAAGGCCATCTCCTCCTCCACCAGACAACGCAGGATGTCGTCCAAGGCTTCGTAGGGCGGCAGAGAATCCTCGTCCTTCTGGTCCGGGCGCAATTCGGCCGAGGGCGGTTTCGTGATGGTATTTTCCGGGATCACCCGGCCTTCCGGACCCAGGGCCAATTCCGGCCGCTGCTGGTTGCGCCAGTGGGACAACTCGAACGCGGTAATTTTGTAGACATCCTTCAGAACCGAAAAGCCGCCGCACATATCGCCATAAATCGTGGCGTAGCCCACGGACATCTCGGACTTGTTGCCGGTGGTCAGCACCATGTGCCCGAATTTGTTGGAAATCGCCATCAGCGCCATGCCCCGCGCGCGGGACTGGATATTTTCTTCGGTGGTATCCGCCTCCCGCCCTTCGAACAGCCCCTCCAGCATGCTTTCATATGCGGTCACGGCCGGTTCGATGGCTACTTTGTCCAGGCGGCATTGCAATAGTTCAGCGCAGTCGATGGCGTCTTTCAGACTGTGATCAGAAGAAAATTTCGACGGCAGCATGATGCACCAGACCCGATCCGGGCCCAGGGCGTCCACGGCCACGGCTGCGCTGAGGGCTG